>VBKG01000111.1 GCA_005879585.1 Deltaproteobacteria bacterium
ACGCCTGGTCGTGCTGCCCCTGCCGGCGGTGCAGCTCCCCCCATACAAGGTGTGCGAAGGAGTTTCCCGCCGCGGGCTCGGGCAGGGCGCGCAGCACCTCGCCGGCCTCCTCGAAGCGCTGCTGGAGGACGAGGAAGCGCGCGAAGAGCAGCGGCAGCGAGCGCGCCCGCGGGTGGCGGCGAAGGAGCCGCCGGTAGACGCGTGCCGTCCGTTCGGGATGCCGCTCGTCGGTATTGGCGCGCTCGATGCGCTCGAGGAGGACGGCGGCGGGCCGGTACCGCGCGCCGCGCTCCCAGACACGCCGCGCCGCCAGCGTCCGGCCCGCGCGCGCGAGCGCGTCGCCCGCGCTGACCCACGCCGGGACGAACGTCGGGTCCTCGCGCGCGAGGGCAATCAGCAGTCGCGCCGAACGTCGAGGCTCGGGCTCGCCGAGCGCCGCTTCGTACCGGAGCCCGCGCATCATGCGCTGCTCGCGCACGAGGGCGGCCGGGTCGCGTACCCGCAGCAGGAGCTGCGCCTGGACGGAAAGCGCTTCCGGCCAGCGCCCCGCCGCCGCATAGACGTCACGCAAGCGACGGCCGAGACGCAGGCTCTCCGGCTGGACGACGCGTGCCCGCTCGAGCGCGTCCGCGGCGGCGCGAAGGTCACCGGTGCGCTCGCAGGCCTCGGCGAGGAGGTCGAGCAGGCGTGGCTCGAGGCCGACCCGCACGAGACCCTCCTCGATCACCTTGCGGGCCGTCGCGGCATCACCCTCGTGGAGGTAGCTTTCGGCCAGCAGCGTGAGGCTCGCCACGTCGGTGGGCGCGGCGCCCTCGCCGCGGAGAAGCTCCGTCCGCGCCTTCCCCGAGTCACCGTGCCACAGGAGATCGCGCGCGCGGGCTCTCAGTTCGGCGCGTCGCGCATCCCGCCGTGCTCGACGTCGCGCGCGCCACTCGCGCCACCCGCGGAGGCCGGCGCTGCCCGCCGCGAGCAGCCCGACGAGCAGCCCGCCGGCGGCGAATGCCCCGAGCAGCGCCCCGGCGAGCGGCGTGCGCATCGATCGCCCGGGCGTCAGCCGCACGACCGTCGGCTCGCTGTTCAGGAAGACCACATATCCGGCGCCGATCACGATGAGCGCCGCCGCGATCGCGACCAGCCAGCGCGTCACGGCTCAGCGTGTGAGCGGTCGTTGGCTGCGGTGGTTGGGCACGGTCGCATTGTGCAGCGAGGCGCCGCCCTCGTCCACCGCGCCCGCGCGCGTGCTGGCGTGCGCCGGGCGCCCCGCTTGGGTGCTCGAGCGGTCGAGGTCGGGTGATGCCTCCGAGCGTCCTGATCTCCTTCTGCAATCTGGGCGCAGCCTCGGAGAGCGGGTTGCTTCTGTGCGACCCGTCGCGCTCGACCACCAGGTGGCTCGACCTCGGACTGCCGACGAGCGTGACCGGCTGCACGGGCATCGCACGGGCTCGAGGGTGCGTCCTGACGATGGTCGAATGCGGTGATGAGGTGTGCGTGGTGCTCCTCGACGCCGACGAACTGCGACCGCTCTCTCACCAGCGAATCACGCGCGTCCGCAGTCCGCATTCTCTCTGTGTCACCGACGACACCGTGCTGATCGTCTCGACGGGCACCGACGAAGTCGTGGCGTATCGCTGGGAACCTGGTGGCTTGACGTTCCAGGGGGTCGTCTGGACGCCGAGCCACGCCGGGACGGATACGCACCATCTCAACTCCATCGTGTACCGGGACAGCGACCACATCTGGGTGACGGCGTTCGGCCCCAAAGCCTCGGACCTGTGGCAGAGCGCGAGCGACGGGTACATCTGCAACATCGTCGACGGCAGCGTCCTCAAGACGGGCATCAATCAGCCGCACAGCGTGTGTGCCTTCGGACGGACGATGTACTACTGCGAGTCGGGAACGCAGGGTGTGACGCGGCTCGACGGCGCGCGCACGTGTCGGGCCAACGGCTACACCCGCGGCCTGAGTGTGCTCGACGAGCATCGTGCGATCTTCGGCACGAGCGTGGGGCGGGCACAATCGAAGAGCACGGGAATCATGTGCAACCCAGCGGATCCGGGGACGCCCGCTGGAGGGTGCGCTCTCCACGAGTGGGATGTGCAGACGGGCGTGGTGACCAGCACCGACATGTCGGAGTTCGGACCCGAGATATATGACGTCATCAGACTCACGTGAACGTGAAGCTCCGGCTACTGCGGGACGGTGCGCCGCTCGAGGTCGTGGCGCCGATCGAGGTGAGGCCCGAGTCCGCCCGTCCGCGCTGAGTTGCGGGCGAGGCGACCCGCCTAGGTCCCGGTCTTCTGCGCGCGCGCCTGGCTCTGGAACGGCTCGGGCAGCTCGACGCGCGGCGCCCGGATCCACAGCCGCTCGAGGTCGTAGAACTGGCGCACGGGCACGTAGAAGATGTGCACGACGACGTCGCCGTAGTCCATCAGCACCCACTGCGCGCGCGGCAGGCCCTCGACGGCGAGCGGCTGCACGCCGTCGCGTCCGAGGTCCTCCTGGATCGCATCGGCGATCGCCTGCACCTGGGTGTCGGAGCGACCGCTACAGATGATGAAGTAGTCGGCGATCGAAGATTGCCGGCCGACCTCGAGCACGACCAGATCGTAGGCCTTCCGGTCGAGGGCGGCGCGGGTGCAAGCGAGCGCCCGCTGCCAGCCGGGCAGCGGCGTCAACGCGCGCCGTCCTCCTGCCGGTAGAGCCGATGCTCGGCGATGTAGCGCTCTACCGCGCACGGAACGAGAAAACGGATCGATCGACGGGCTGCGACGCGGGCGCGGATGGCGGTGGCCGAGATGTCGAGGCTGGTGATGCGCTGAAGGCTCAGCACGTGCCCCGACTCGTGAACGAACCCGTCACTGTCCGGATCGTACCGAAAGGCCTTCCGAGCCGCAAGCGGAAAATTCTCGGCGGTGAGATTGGCGGCCGGCGGCCGCGTCAGCACGGCGATGTCGCACAGGGTAAGGAGCGTCGCATGGTCCTTCCAGGTTTCGAAGTCGCGGAACGCATCGACGCCGAGGACGAGGACGAGGCGCGCCGCCGGCCCGAGCTCGTCTCGCGCGGCGCGCACCGTGTCGATCGAGTACGACGGTCCGGCACGGGAGACCTCGATGTCCCAGCAGCGGAAACCCGGATTGTCGGCGATTCCGAGCTGCACCATCCGGTAGCGGTCCTCGGCCGGTGCGACGGGCGGCGCGCTGCGTCGATGGGGCGGCGTGGCCGCCGGCACGAAGCGCACCTCGGCGAGCCCGAGCGCCTCGCGCACCTCCTCGGCCGCCCGCAGGTGGCCCAGGTGGATCGGGTCGAAGGTGCCGCCGAAGATCCCGGTCCCGCTACTCACGAACCTGGCCGCTGCCGATCACCCGATACTTGTAGGTGGTGAGCTCGCGGAGGCCCATCGGACCGCGGGCGTGCAGCCGGTTCGTGCTGATGCCCACCTCGGCGCCGAACCCGAACTCGAAGCCGTCGGTGAACCGGGTCGACGCGTTGACGAAGACGGCCGCCGAGTCCACCTCCGCCAGGAAGCGACGGGCCGCCCCGAGATCCTCGGTGACGATGGTCTCCGCGAGGCCGGTCGAGTGACGCGCGATGAAGGCCTGCGCCGCGTCGAGCGACGGGACCACCGCGACGCTGAGGACGAGGTCCAGGTACTCGGTGTCCCAGTCGGCGTCGGTGGCGGGCACGACGTCGGGCACGAGCGCGCGCGTCGCCGCGTCCCCGCGCACCTCGCAGCCGTGGCGGCGAAGCGCCGCCACCATGCCGGGCAGGAAGCGCGCCGCGACCTGTTCGTGCACGAGCAGGTTCTCGATTGCGTTGCAGACGCTCGGCCGCTGCACCTTCGCGTTGAGACAGATGCGCTCGGCCATGGCGAGGTCGGCCGCGGCGTCGACATAGAGGTGACAGATGCCCTCGAAGTGCTTGACCACCGGGATGCGGCTCTCCTCGAGGACGGTACGCTTCAGCTGCTCCCCGCCGCGGGCGATTACGACGTCGATCCGATCGTCGCGGGTGAGCAATCCGCGGACCACCTCGCGGCCGCCGTCGACGAGCTGCACGGCGGCGGCCGGCAGCCCCGCCGCTTGCACGGCGGCGCGCAGGGCGTCGGCGATCGCCGCGTTCGTCGCCTGCGCCTCGGAGCCGCCCTTCAGCAGCACCGCATTGGCGGTCTTCAGACAGAGGCCCGCCGAGTCCGCCGTCACGTTCGGCCGCGACTCGTAGATGGTCAGCACGACGCCGATCGGGACGCGCACCTGCGCGATCTCGAGTCCGTTCGGCCGTCGCCACGCGGCGATCGTCTCGCCGACGGGATCGGGCAGCGCCGCGATGTCCTCGAGGCCGCGCGCTATCGCCTCGATCCGCGCGGGCGTGAGCGTGAGGCGGTCGACGAACGCGGCGCTCTCGCCGGCCGTCTTCGCCCGCTCGGCATCGCCGCGATTGGCGTCGAGGAGCGCCCGCTCGGCGGCCCGGATCCGCGTCGCCGCCTCGCGGAGCGCCGCGTCCTTCGCACTCGCCGGCGCTCCGGCGAGCGTGCGTGCCGCGGCGCGCGCCGCGGCGGTCAGCACCTCGACCCGCGCGCCGGCATCGCGCGATGCGAGCGGCGCCTCCATCGGCGGCGAGTCTAGCCGACGGTCTCCGGCGGCGCTACCACGACGAGGTCGTCGCGATGGATCACCTCGTCGCTGCCCTTGTAGCCGAGCAGCCGTTCGATGTCGCGGGTATGCGCGCCCTTGAGACGCTCCACCTCGTTCGCACCGTAGTTCACGAGGCCGCGCGCGAACTCCCGTCCGTCGGGCCCGACGCAGCTGACACAGTCGCCGACACCGAAGCCGCCCTCGACGCGGCGCACGCCCGACGGGAGCAGGCTCCGGCCGCCCTTGCGCACGGCGCGTTCGGCGCCCTCGTCGACGTGGAGAATGCCGGCGGGCTTCAGCGCATAGGCGATCCAGTGCTTGCGGCGCGCGAGCGGGTCGCCCTCGGCGAGGATGAGCGTCCCCGTCTCGACGCCCGGGTCGAAGATCCGAGCGAGGGCACCCTCGCGACCGCCGTCGGCGATGATCGTGGGAATGCCAGCGGCCGCCGCCTTGCGGGCGGCGTCGATCTTCGACGCCATGCCGCCTGTTCCGACGCCGGTCCGGGCCGGTCCAGCAGCGCGCGCGACGGCCGGGTCGTCGGCCGCGGCGAGCGGCACGAGACTCGCTGCGGGATCGACCGTCGGATCGGCGGTGTAGAGGCCGCCGACGTCGCTCAGGACGACCAGCACGTCGGCCTCGACGAGTGACGCCGTCAGCGCCGACAGGTTGTCGTTGTCGCCGAACCGCAGCTCCTCGACCGCGACCGTGTCGTTCTCGTTGACGATCGGCACGATGCCGAGGCCGAGGAGCGTCCGCAGCGTGTGGCGCGCGTTCAGGTAGCGGCGCCGGTCGGCGAGGTCGGCGTGGGTCAGCAGCACCTGGGCCACGTGGCGGTCGTGCGTCTCGAACGCGCGCTCGTACGCCGCCATGAGGCCGATCTGCCCGACGGCGGCCGCCGCCTGCCGCCACTCGATGCGGCTTCGCCGCGGGCCGAGCCGCGGCGCGCCGGTCGCGACGGCGCCCGAGCTGACCACCACGATCTGCCGGCCGCCATCGACGAGCGCCGCGATCTCCGCGGCGATCGTCCGCACGCGGTCCCGCCGGAGCCCGCTCGGACCGGCGAGCACGTTGCTGCCCACCTTGACGACGGCGCGCCGGACACGGCGGAGGAGCCGCGCCTTCTGGACGAGATGGCTCACGGCGGCGCCGCCGCCGGCGTTTCCGCGTTCACGCCCGCACGCGCGCGGGCGAGCGTCTCCGCGACGACGCGCATCAACGCCGCCGTCCCTTCCCCGGTCGCGCCGGACACCGCGTGGAGGGTGATGCCACGAGCGAGGAACGCGGCGCGCACGGCGTCGAGCCGGGCGCGCGTCTCGGCGAGATCGAGCTTGCCGGCGACGACGATCTGCGGCTTCGACGCGAGGTACGGGCTCGCGAGCTCGAGCTCCCGATTGATCGCCTCGTAGTCGGCGAGGGGGTCGCGTCCGGTGAGTCCGGACACGTCGAGCAGATGGACGAGGACGGCGGTGCGCGCGAGGTGCCGGAGAAAGCGCGTGCCGAGCCCGTGTCCGGCGTGCGCCCCGGGGATGAGGCCCGGGACGTCGGCCAGGACGAAGCTCGTCTCGTCGTCCACGCGCACGACGCCGAGATGCGGCGCGAGGGTGGTGAAGGGAAAGTCCGCGACGCGCGGGCGTGCGGCCGAGACGGCGCCGATGAGCGTCGACTTCCCGACGTTCGGGAAGCCGACGAGCCCGACGTCGGCCAGCACGCGGAGCTCGAGGCGCAGCTTCCGCCGCTCGCCCGGGGTGCCCCGCTCGGCGCGGCGGGGCGCGCGGTTGGTCGGTGTCGCGAAGTGCATGTTGCCACGGCCGCCGTGCCCCCCTCGCGCCACCACGACCTCTTCCTCCGCGGCGCGAAGATCGCCGAGTGGATCCCCGTCGTCCGCGTCGTACACCAGTGTCCCGGCCGGCACGCGGAGCACGAGATCGGCCCCGCTCTTGCCCTGCTGCTCCTTGCCCCGGCCGTGCTCGCCCCGTCCCGCACGCAGCGTTTGCGGATACGAGAGGTCGAGGAGCGTCGAGAGTCCGGGGTCGACGCGCAGGACGACCGAGCCGCCGTCGCCACCGTCGCCGCCGCTCGGGCCGCCACGCGGCACGTACTTCTCCCGCCGGAAGCTCATGCAGCCGTTGCCCCCGTCGCCGGCCTCGACCCGGATCAGGACCTCGTCGATGAACTTCATCGCCTTGCGGGCATGCTAGCGGATGGGCCCGGCGCCCTCCACCCTCACGCCTCGAGCCGGACGGTTGCGACGCCCGTGGCGAAGCGGCGAAAGCCGGCGCCGCCGGCGGGCCCTGCTGAGCACGCTGGATCGTGGTCACTTCCGGCAGCCGCTCCTCCTGCATCGCACGTGCCGCCGCGTCGATCGCCGCCGGGTTGCTGCCTTCGAGCAGCACCGGGCAGAGATGATTTGCCGCCACGAGCGCGTCGCGCAGGGCGATGTTGATGCCCTGGCCGCCGACAGGCGACATCGGGTGGGCGGCGTCGCCGAGGAGCAGGAGGCCGGGCGCCGTCCAGCGAACCAGGCGGTCGCACACGACGTCGAGGAGGAAGGGGTGCGTCACGTCGGCGCGATGCGTGCGCAGGTGGGCCGCCAGGTCGGGGGAGATGTGCGCCGCCATGTCGGCGAGCCACTCGTCGACGCCGCGCTCGCGGAGCTCGCCGAAGGAGCCCTTCTCGATGATCCAGGCGATCTGTAGCCGGCCGTCGTACGAGGGGAAGGCGAGGGCGGCATGGCCGTCGCCGAGGTACGCGCGTGCGGTCTCGGCGTCCGCGAACGGCGGCAGCGGCACCTTGCACCACACGATGTCGAAGCGCTGCGGCGCGCGCTCCTCGTGCAGGCCCGCGCGCACGCGCAGGACCGACGCCCGCCCGTCGGCGCCGATGACGAGGTCCCCGCGGATGTCGTGCGAGCCGGCACTCGACTCGCAGCGGACGCCCACGACGCGCTCGCCGTCGCGCACGAGGTCGCGCACGGTGGTGCCGCGCTCGAGGCGGAACGAAGGAAACCGCCCCGCCTCCTCGACGAGCATCTCGAGGATCGCCGGCTGCGAGACGATGCGTGGGCCCTCGACGCCGAGGTCGGCGAGCGCGAGGCGAAAGAGGCAGCGCGCGCCGCGATAGACCTCGAGCCGGCGGACGTGCGTCTGCGGCAGGCCGTCGAGCCGGGGGCCGAGACCCATCTGCGCGAATGCGTCGACGCCGCTCGGCATGAGCGCCTCGCCGCGGAACTCGCGCGCGAAGTCGGTATGGCGCTCGAGGAGCGTGACGGGAATGTCGCGGCGGGCGAGAAGATAGGCGAGCGCGGCGCCCGCGGGTCCGGCGCCGACGACGACGACCTGGCGTCCGTGCTCGATAGTCCGGTCCACTTGATCGGTGCGCTTTCGCGGTGTACGCCCCGTCGTGGCGCAGCGGAAGCACCGCATCAATATCGCACTGTTCTGTGACCCCGTTGCGTCGTCATGACTCGTCAGGGCAA
>VBKG01000606.1:0-1354 GCA_005879585.1 Deltaproteobacteria bacterium
CTCTCGTACCCGATCGCCCTGAAGGCGCTACTCGAGGGGCTGCGATGGCTCGCCTTCTTCCTGATCGTCGAACGGCTCGGCGAAGTAGCCCTTGCCCAGTCGAACATCGTCTACGCCTGCTACGCGCTGTTCCGGATCCCAACCGAAGGCTTCGCGGAGACTGCCTGCTCGATGGTGAGCAAGCTCATCGGGGAGGGAAAAGCAGAGAAGATCGAGCACCTGGTGCGCGAGGTGATCTCCGACGCCTACCTGGTTTCCCTGCCGTTCGCGGGCCTCGCCTTCCTCGCCCCCGGCATCGTCCTTTCCTGCCTGGCCTCGGAAGGGCCTCTCGTCTCCGGAGGCGAGGCGAGCCTGCGCGTCGTATCTTTAGCCATGCTCGTAATCATCCCGGCCGAAATGTGGTTCGTGACGGTGAGCGGCACGGGAGACACCGCCGCCGCCTTCGGAATCGAGACCGTCCTCACCGCCGCCATGGTGGCATGCGGCTATCTCACCGCGTTCGTGCTGGGGCTGCGCCTCGAGTACGTTTGGTTGTCGCTTCCCATCTCGTGGCTCGCGTGTCTCTCCCTGTCGTATGCGTGGGTCCGGGCCGGCTATTGGAGACGGGTGGATATCTGAGGCGTCTTTCGATGGGCCATCCGACTAATGCCCATCCTTGGCGCGGACGCGAAAGAGCCCTGCGGCTGCGTTCCTCGGGTATCCTCTGGCCGGGAAGCCGCCATCTGGGAAGGTGCGGTCCAGGTCGATCGGTCGCTTCTCGACCACGTCCAACTGCACGGATTCCTCGAAGGCAATGGTGGGTGGATTCAAACACGCGTCCGTATCTGCTGCCGTCCCATTCGCGTCCGCCGCTGCGCACGCCGGCGGGATTCCGTTCTCGTGGAAGTACGACGCCGCTGACCGAACGTAGTAGTAGCAGCGCCCGTCGCGGAGCTGCGACACGCAGTCGGCACGGCCGCAGTCGATCACTGTTCGGTCCGGGACGACCTGCTCGAAACTTTTGAGGTCGAGATCCATGTGAATCAGGGAGCTGAATGTCATCAGCGCACAGTCGTTCGGTACTCCGCCGGCGGGTCCGAGGTGACGCCGCACCAGATCGTATTCGGTATTGAACACGTAAGGTTTCGACAGGTCGGCATGATGCGTTGCCAGCACGAACGCGGCCACGACGGTTCCCGGTGCCGCCACCACCCATCCCCAACGGTTCGGGAATCTGGCCCACCCGAGAAGGGCATACGCGCCGATCCCGGCCGCGATGGTTCGCATGGCACATGTGGGCACCATGCGGTGCAACGCCACGATCCATTCGCCCGCGTGGAGCGCCGGCAACAACATCACCGGGACGGCCAGCATC
>VBKG01000606.1:1448-2003 GCA_005879585.1 Deltaproteobacteria bacterium
TCAGTAACGCGCACAGCGCGATGTCCGGGGCGCGGCGTACCGCGGCGAGCACGTGCCGCCTGCCCACCAGCGCTACCGACGCGATCACCAGGACAACGCCCTCGATCCGCGTTGTCGCGGCGATTCCGAGCAGCGCCGTACCCGCCCAGAGTCCTCGCTCGGTCAGAGGCGAAGCCGACAATAGAGCCAACCCCCAGAACCATGCGAAAAGCAGCAACGCGTATGGACCGTCAGTCGGGGAAAATCGCGCCAGGACGGGATGTGTCGCCAGCAACAATCCGCAGACCAACCCCGCGCCGCGACTGCCGGTTCGTTCGCGGACGAACAGGTAGGCCGACAGAACAGCGAGCGACCCGAATACGCCATTGAGATGCATCGTAAAGGCGTGCGGGTCGCTGACCAGCGGCGCGAAAAACAGCTGCAGCAGCGGATATACGATAGAGTGTCTTCCGACCGGGCCCTGCGCGAACTCGATATCGATCTGCTCAACCGAGTGCAACGTCAAAAACTCGCGTACCAGCAGAGCGATGCCGAACGGAACCAGGCCGATCCAGT
>VBKG01000112.1 GCA_005879585.1 Deltaproteobacteria bacterium
CCCGAAGCAACCTGCACGTTCTGTTCGCGCAGGGCCTGGACGACGTCGCCGGTGGCGATGTTCCGGCTCGCGAGCCGGCCCGGGTCGAGCCAGATGCGCATGCTGTACTCGCGGAGCCCGAAGAGGTTGACGTCGCCGACACCCTCGAGACGCCGGAGCGCATCGCGCACCCGGATGAGCGCGAAGTTGCCGATGTAGAGCTGGTCGTAGCGCTTGTTGGGCGAGAGGAGGTGCACGACCATCAGGAGGTCGGGGGACGACTTGAGCGTCGTCACGCCGACCCGCCGGACGTCCTCGGGGAGGCGCGGCTCGGCGATCGCGACGCGGTTCTGGGTCAGCACCTGCGCCTTGTCGAGGTCGGTGCCGAGCCGGAACGTGATCGTGAGCGTCATCTGGCCGTCGGTCGTGCTCTGCGACGACATGTAGAGCATGTCCTCGACGCCGTTGACCTCCTGCTCGATGGGCGTCGCGACCGTGTCGGCGATCACCTCCGGCGGCGCGCCGGGGTAGGACGCCTGCACGACGATCGTCGGCGGCACGACCTCGGGGTACTGGGCGACGGGGAGCGACTGGTAGGCGATGCCGCCGAGGATGAGCGTGACGATCGAGAGAACGGCGGCGAAGATCGGCCGGTCGATGAAGAACCGCGAGATGTTCATCGCTGCGCGTCGACCTGGAACCCGGGCCGCGTCCGCTGGAGACCGGCCACGACGACCCACTCCTCCGGTGTGACGCCCTCGCGGATCACCCGCAGCCCGTCGACCAGCGGCCCGATCTTCACCGTGCGGTACTGGGCCTTGCTGTCGCCGTCGACCACGTACACGAACTTCTGCGACTGGTCGCTGCCGATCGCCTCGTCGGGAAGCAGGATCGCCTGGTACTGGCCGCTGCCCGGCAGGCGCAGGCGGGCGAAGAGCCCGGGGATGAGGCTCAGGTCGGGATTCGGCAGGAGCGCGCGGCCGACGATCGTACCGGTGCCGCGATCGACCTGGTTGTCGACGAAGTCCATGGCGCCTTCGTGCGGAAAGTCCTCCTCGTCGGCGAGCGCCACGTGCACCGGGTTCTTGTAGTCGCGCGAGCTTGGCCGTTGCCCCGTGGCTGCGAGGCGGCTGTACTTGAGGAGCGAGCCCTCGTCGGCCTCGAAGTACGCGTAGATCGGGTCGAGCGAGACGATCGTCGTGAGCAGCGTGCCCTGGGTCCCGACGCCGCCGTTGATGAGGTTGCCTTCCGTGACGAGCTTCCGCCCGACCCGCCCTGCAACCGGCGCCGACACACGGGTGAACTCGACGTCGAGCCGCGCGGCATCCACCGCCGCCTGCGCTTCCTCGACCGATGCCTCCGCCTGGCGGAGGTTCGACTCGCGGATGTCGGACTCCTCCTGCGAGATCGCGTGGCTCTTCAGCAGGTCCGCGGCGCGCGCGAAGTTCTTCTTCGCGAGCGCCTGCCGCGACTTCGCGAGCTCGAGGTCCGCCTCGGCGCGGTGGAACGCGGCGTCGTAGGGACGCGGGTCGATCCGAAAGAGCAGGTCGCCTTTCTTGACGAGCGCGCCGTCCTGGAAGTGGATCGACTGCAGATAGCCGCTGACGCGCGGCCGGACCTCGACCGATTCGACGGCGTCGAGACGCGCCGTGTACTCGTCCCACTCGGTGATCTCCTTCACCACCGGCTGGACGACCTTCACCTTGGGCGGGGGCGGCGCCGGCGGCGGCGACGACCTGCACGCGGCGACGACGAGCACGGCCGCCAGGGCTGCGCATCGCGACATAGAGGTCACGAGCGAATGAATGCGAGGAGGTCGGCGTTGACCCGGTCCTTGTGCGTCGAGCAGAGGCCGTGCGGCGCGCCCTTGTAGATCTCGAGACGCGCGTTCCGGATCAGCTTGGCGGAGCGCAGGGCCGACGCACCGATCGGCACGATCTGGTCGTCGTCGCCGTGGATGACGAGCGTCGGCACGTCGATCTTCTTCAGGTCCTCGGTGAAGTCCGTCTCCGAGAAGGCCTTGATGCAGTCGAGCGCCGCGTTGAAGCCGGCCTGCATGCCCTGGCGCCAGAAGGAGTCGCGCAGCCCTTGCGAGACCTTCGCCCCCGGCCGGTCCGCGCCGTAGAAGGGCACCGTCAGGTCCTTGAAGGACTGCGCACGGTCGGCGAGCACGTTGGCGCGGATCTGGTCGAACGCCTCCATCGGCAAGCCGCCGGGATTCGCCGCAGTTCTCAGCATGAGCGGCGGCACGGCGCCGATCAGCACGGCCCGGGCGACGCGCTTCGTGCCGTGGCGGCCGATGTAGCGCGCGACCTCGCCGCCGCCGGTCGAGTGGCCGACGTGGATCGCGTCCTTCAGGTCGAGGGTTTCGACGAGCGCCGCGAGGTCGTCGGCGTAGGTATCCATGTCGTGGCCGCTCCACGGCTGGCTCGAGCGGCCGTGGCCGCGACGGTCGTGCGCGATGCAGCGGTAGCCGCGCGCCGCGAGGAAGACCATCTGGTCCTCCCATGCGTCGGCCGTGAGCGGCCAGCCGTGGCTGAAGACGACGGGCTGCCCCGTTCCCCAGTCCTTGTAGTAGAGCTCGACGGGCGCGCGTCCGACGGTCACTCGGCTCATGATTCGCCCTTTGGTTTGCGCGCTAGGCGACTCTGCCGAGCCGCGGCAGCACCACGCGATGTCGCGTCCCGGTGGCATCGCGGCGGACGGCCCTCACGGAGACCTGCGCATACGAGCGCCGCAGGCCGTGCCGGATGTATGCCGGGTCGAAGCCGAGCGATTGGCAGATGGTGACGAACGCGAAGGGACCGGCGGCGTCGTCCGACGCGAACCAGGCTTCAACCTCCGCGAAGAGGCGCCGGGCTCGTGGCTCGTCGACGTCCGCCCACCGGCGGAAGCTCACGACCGCGTCTGCCAGGACGGCCACCTGCAGGCGCTTTTCGGGCTGAATGCGGGCGCCGCCGAGAGGCGCGTCGAGGAGCTGCGCGGGCAAGACGGTGTCGGGCGCGAGATCCGAATCGGAAACATGCATGGCCCGATGTCGGGGCAACTACCGTGCCGCCGAATCGGGGCGGTGCGGGGGCGGCACGGGGTGACGTCGCGCCGAGCATTCGGCACTCGTGCCGATGGTTCGGCGCCTGCGCTAGCGCCCGATCTCCTCGAGGATCGCCCGGGTCATGCAGCCGGACGCCGCGAGGACGGCTCCCTCGTCGTGCATCGTCCGGAGGAGCGCCTTGCCGGCGGCATCGATGAAGGTGACCGCGTCGAGCTGGACGCAGATCGCGCTGGCGTTCCCGATGGTCTTCCAGCAGCCGGCGAGCTCGTGCACCCACGGGCCGGCGAGCCGTCCCTCGAGTGCGAGCGTCACGCCCTCGGGGCGGTTGGTGATCGTGATCCGCAACATGCGCGGCGCCCGTCGGATACCGGACGCAAGCGCCGTGCCGGCGGTCGGCCGGGGCTGCTGCGTCACGCCGTGGAGCGGTGGATGCCGAGCTTCCGGATGCGCGACTGGAGGGTCGTCCGCTTGAGACCGAGACGCGTCGCAGCCCCGTGCGGACCGCCGAGGACCCAGTTCGTGTCGTGCAACGCACGGAGAATGGCCTGCCGCTCGGTCGCCTCGAGCGTGGCGACGCCGGTGAGCGCAGCCGGGCGGGCGCGGAACTCCGATAGGGGCACGCGAAGGGCGGACCCGCTCGTCAGGATGACGGCCCGTTCGACGGCGTTCTCCAGCTCGCGCACGTTTCCGGGCCAGGCGTACTGCGCGAGCGCTGCCATCGCGTCGGCGGGGACGGTCTCGACCCGCTTGTTCATCCGGCGCGCGAATTTCTGCACGAAGTAGCGGACGAGCGGGGGGATGTCCTCCGGCCGCTCCCGCAGCGGCGGCAGCGTGATCGGGAAGACGTTCAGGCGATAGTAGAGGTCGTTCCGGAAGGTTCCCTCCGCGACCATCTCGTCGAGGTTGCGATTCGTCGCCGCGACGACCCGCACGTGGACGCGCCTCGTCCGCGTGCTGCCGAGCCGCTCGAATTCCTGCTCCTGGAGGACGCGGAGGAGCTTCGGTTGGAGCTCGAGCGGGATGTCGCCGACCTCGTCGAGGAAGAGCGTCCCGCCGTCCGCCAGCTCGAAGCGTCCGATCCGCTGCGCGATGGCGCCCGTGAAGGCGCCGCGCTCGTGGCCGAAGAGCTCACTCTCGAGGAGGCCCGTCGGGATGGCGGCACAGTTCACCTTCACGAGCGTCCGCTGACGACGCCGGCTGAGATCGTGGATCGCCCGCGCGATCAGCTCCTTGCCGGTGCCCGTCTCGCCGCAGATGAGCACGGCGGAGTCGGTGGGCGCGACGGTCTCCACCTGGTGCAGCACCCGCTTCAGCGCCGGCGACTGGCCGATGACCTCCTCGAAGTTGTACTCGGTGCGGATCTCGTCCTCGAGATAGACCTTCTCGGCCGCCAGCTTGTCCTTCAGCTCGGCGATCTCCTGGAAGGCGAGCGAGTTCTCGACCGAGAACGCGACCTGACTCGCGACCGAGGCGAGGAGCTCCGTGTCGCAGGCGGTGAACGGCTCCCCGCCGAGGCGGGCGATGCTGAGCGTTCCGAGGCGACGGTCGTGCACCGTGAGCGGCACCGTGCACATCGACTGGATGCCTTCGGCCAGCAGCGCCGCCCCGACCTCCGACTCGAACGCCACGAGATCCGCGCGCTCGAACCGTCTCGGCTCCCCGGTCGTGAAGGCCACCCCCGCCGGCGACCCGGCGACGGGGACGAGCATGTGCTCCTTGATGAGCCCCTTGCCCTCGAACTCGATCGCCCACATGTCGAAGGCTTTCCGGTCGGCGTCGTACACGGCGAGGCTCGTGTAATCGTGGGAGACGACGCGCCGGAGACAGGCCGAGATCGCGCTGAAGAGCGCGCGCCGGTCGAGGTTCGAGACGAGCGCATTGTTGACGTCGAGCAACAGCTGGAGGCGGTCGCGCTTCCACGCGAGCTGGTGCTGCGCCTGCTCGGCCGCCTCGTGGTGGAGCGTGTTGTCGACGGCCAGCGCTACCTGGCTCGTGAGCTCGTGCAGGATCTCGACGTCGGCGTCGGAGAAGGCGTCTTCGTCCTGGCTCGCGAAGCTGAGGCCGCCGAGACGGCGGAGCGGGGTCGTGAGCGGGAGGACGCAGAACGACCGCATGCCCTCGGCCTTGAGGATCCGCGTGACCTCGCTAAAGCCTGGCTCCTCGTCGATGCGCGGCACGACGAACGGCCGTTGCGTCTGCCACACGAGGCCCGCGGGCGAGTCGGCGACGGGCAGCTCGAGCGTGGTGAGATAGGTGGGTCCTATTGAGACGATCGTGTGGAGCCGCATGACGTCGCGTTCGGGATCGTGCAGCACGATGGCGAGCCGGTCGAAGCGGGCGACCCGACGGAGGAGCCCCGCGAGCTCGTCGAGGAGGCTCTGCAGGTCCCGATGAGACGCGGTGGCGTGCGAGACGTCGAGCAGGATCTGCTGGAGGTTATCGGGCGCGCACGCGCGGTGATCGCCACGCGCCTCGCTCATCACAGCCCCAAGATCGGTCCCCGACGGCATGCCCGGACTGCTCGCTTATGTAGCGGGCCTTCACCGGCGACGCCAGGGTCCCCGCGTGCGCGCGCGAGTGTGCGGGCGCGCCCGTGTTACCGGAACGTGAACGCGGGTATGTCGTGCGTGCCGGCGCGTCGGCACGGTGCCGATCGTTCGGCAGGCGGGTGCGCCCGGCGGCGCCGCGCTTCGCGCCGGCGCGACGGCGTGAATCGTGCACCTGTCGGCGACCATGAAACGATTCCTCTGCAGTCTCGTGGCGCTCGGTCTGCTGAGCGCATCGCCTCGTGCCTGGGCGTCGTGTCGCTGGTTCGGAACCCAGTTCGAATGCGAGCTCGCCGGCCGTCAGCTGGCCATCGGAACGCAGGTGGCGTCCGAGCCGAGCCACGTCGGGGCAGTCCGTGCCCAGCCGTTCTCGGATGGGACCGACCTCCTCGACGACGACCGCGTCGCCGGCCCGCTTCGCCTCGAGCTCCAGAACGTCGGCACGGACGCCGGGCTCTGCTGGAAATTCGGCGACGAGACTTACTGCCACTGAGTGCGACGATGCGCGCGGTGCAGGTCGCTCAGCCGAATGGCCGCTTCGAGCTCGTCGAGCGCGAAAATCCGGACCCGGGCACCGGATTCGTCCGCGTCAAGGTGGAGGCCTGCGGGATCTGCCACAGCGATTCCTTCACGAAGCAGGGATCGTGGCCGGGCATTCGGTATCCCCGCGTCCCGGGACACGAGATCGCAGGGACGATCGACGCGCTCGGCACGGGCGTCGCGGGATGGAAGGCGGGCCAGCGGGTCGGTGTCGGCTGGCACGGGGGACACTGCGGGTACTGCGATTCGTGCCGTCGCGGCGACTTCGTGACCTGCCAGATAGCTGCCCAGGTGCCGGGGATCACGTACGACGGCGGGTACGCGGACTGCGTGACGGTTCCCGCCACCGCCCTCGCGCTGATCCCGGACGGGATACCCGCGGTCGATGCGGCGCCGCTCATGTGCGCGGGGATCACCACCTTCAACGCGCTTCGGAACAGCGGTGCGCGGCCCGGCGCCACGGTTGCGGTGCTCGGCATCGGTGGCCTCGGCCATCTCGGCATCCAGTTTGCGGCGAAGATGGGATTCAGGACCGTTGCGATCGCGCGCGGCTCGGACAAGGAGGCACTCGCGCGGAAGCTCGGCGCCTCGCACTACATCGACAGTCGGGCGCAGGATCCCGGCGCGGAGCTCGCGAAGCTCGGTGGTGCCGACGTCGTCATCGCGACCGTAACGAATCGATCGTGGGATGGCCGTCCGGGACGTCCATCGATTCGGAGGATACGCTCGCCTTCAGCGCGCTCGCGGGGGTGCGGCCCATGACCGAGGTTTTCCCGCTCGAGCGTGCGGCCGACGCGTACGAGCGGATGATGAGCGGCGAGGCGCGGTTTCGGGTCGTGCTCACCCCCCGGGGAACGTAGACGTCTCGGGCGGCGCCCTACGCTGTCGGGCGCGCGACGCGTGATGGCGACTCGTTGCAGCGGACGTGAGCGTTCGCGTACGCTTGGCTGCTGAGGGTCATGCACCTGGACGACGGGTACCTGCGCATCGGTACGTGGAACGGTACGCAGGTCCGGGTTCATTTCACTGCTCCGATCCTCATCGTTGCGCTCAGCGGCTTTCGCTTCGCCCCTGCCGCATGGCTCGGTGTCGCGTTGGTGATTTTCGTTCATGAGGTCGGTCACGCGATCCTCGTGCGTCGATGCGG
>VBKG01000602.1 GCA_005879585.1 Deltaproteobacteria bacterium
AGACCACCGAGGAAGTCAAGGCCCTCGAGCAGACGCCGGCCGTCACCGGCCCCCCGGCCAACGTGACGATTGTCGGGGTTCGGATCTTCGGCAAGGATCGGGAGGCGTTCGTGACCGAGGCGGGGGCACAGAAACGGCTCCGCACGGGCGATCAGGTGGCGGGCTATACCGTCAAGGCGATCGATTCGGGCGGTGTGACGCTCACCTCTCCCTCGGGGGACGTCGTGAGCATGCCGCTCGTCGTCGATTCCAAGGGCGGCACGCCGCCGAAGCCGGCGGTCCCCGTGCGGCCGGGAATGCCGCAGCCGCCGCGCCAGGCCGTCACCTCCCCGGCCGCGGGCGTGCAGACGACGTCCCCCGCCGCGGGCTTCGGGGCGAAGCCGCCGACGCCGGGGGTGGTCGTCCCGCGGCCTCCGGTGCCGGGCGCTCCCCCCGTTGCGCAGGTCCCACAGAACCCGGAAAACCAGAACCCGCAGCTCCAGCAGCTGCCGCCCGACGTGCGGCAGAAGCTCGAGCGCATGAAGCAGAACCCGGGCAACACCCGCAGCGGCCGCGGCCGGCACTGAGACAGAGACGCCGCGGGAAACGAGTGGGTCACCCGAGGAGGGCCGACGTGCAGGGGCGAACGATCTGGCAAACGATCGCGGTAGTGGCCGCCTTCGGCTTGGCGGCGGCGGGACCGGCGCGCGCGCAAGTCGAGGAGGCGCCGCCGCCGCCGGCGGCCCCGAGCGGCGACCAGCCGCTCGGCGAAGAGGAGGCAATGGTCCTCAACTTCGAGCGCGCCGACATCCGTGAGGTGATCCACAGCCTCGCGACCGCCCTCGGCATCAGCTACACGATCGACCCCCGCATCGAGGGCCAGGTCACGATCCGTACCAACGGGAAGATCGCCCGCGAGGATCTCTTCCCGCTCTTCAACCAGATTCTGCGCAACAACGGCATTGCGGCGGTGAAGGTCGGCGACATCTACCAGATCCTGCCCGTCGCAGAGGCGAAGACGCGCGCCATCGTGCCGCCGTCCACCAGCGCGCGGCAGGGCGCACGCGCCAACGACACCTTCGTCATCGAGATCTTCCCCGTCCGGCACGTGTCGTCGGACGAGATGGTGAACATCCTGCAGCCGTTCGTCACGCCGGGCGGTGACGCGCTCTCGTACCCGCGCTCGAACCTGGTGGTGGTGACGGACCTGCAGTCGAACGTTGCACGGCTGCGTGATCTCGTCGTCACCTTCGACACGGACGTCTTCGGTAACCTGCATGCCCGCGTGTTCAAGATGCAGTACGGTGACCCGGACGAGCTCGCGAACGAGATCCTCGGCCTCCTCGCGCCCTACGGCGTGACGCCGACCGGGGAAGGGGAGGGCGGCGCCTACCTGATCCCGCTCTCGCGCCTCAACTCGATCGTGGCGATCGCCTTCGATCCCGTCATCTTCAACGAGATCGATCGGTGGCTGAAGCTGCTCGACATTCCGCCCGAGGAGAGCGCCGGGCGTCAGACGTTCGTGTACCCGGTTGAGAACGCCAAGGCCGCGGACCTCGCCGCCGTGCTGAACGAGCTGTTCGGGGGCGGCCCTGGCGGTGGCGGCGGAGGGCTCGGGCGCGCGCCGGGCGCGGCCCCCGCCGGCATCGGTCTCTTCGGCGCCGGCGGCGTGGGCGGCGGCGGCGCCGGCGGCCGTGGCGGCTTCGGCGGCGGGGGTGGACGCCGCGGTCTCTCGGGCGCCGGCGGTGGCGGGATCGGCGGCGCCGGGGGAGGGATCGCGCCTCAACAGGCCGGTATGGCGGGCGTTCCGGGAGCGGCGGGCGGCGGGTTCGGCGGCGGGCGCGGCGGCGTCGGCGGCGCCGGCGGGCGGCTCGGCGGCGGACGGGGTGGGGTCGGCGGAGGGGCGCGGGGGCGCCGGGGGCGCCGGGACAGCCGCAGGGTCCGCCGCCGATCTTCAAGCAGGAGGTGCGCATCGTCGCCGACGACGTCACCAACTCGCTCGTCGTGCTCGCGACCAAGCGCGACTACCAGCTGATCCTGGACGTCGTGAAACGGATCGACGTGGTTCCCCGGCAGGTGGTGCTCGAGGTGACGATCGCCGAGATCACGCTGAACAAGGATCTGAGCTTCGGCATCGAGTATGCGATAGCCGACGGCCGGCTCGGACAGGCGATCCCGGGCAGAGACCCGAACGCGCCGCTCTTTCAAAATCGGGATAAGCCCGATAGCGGTGCGGGCCTCAACCGGCTCGGCGGTCTCATCGGCACAGCGTCGAGAATTCCGGCCACCGGGGCCTTCGCGGTCCTCTCGGACCGCAACCGCTTCAACGTGTTCATCAACGCCCTCCAGGGACGTACCAACGTGAAGATGCTGTCGACGCCGCACATCCTCGCGGCGGACAATCGCGAGGCGCACATCCTGGTGGGCCAATCGATCCCCATCCTCACCTCGAGCTCGTCCAACGTCGCGGCAGGAGTCAACGCGGCAATAGTGAACTCGGTTCAGTACCGCGACA
>VBKG01000604.1 GCA_005879585.1 Deltaproteobacteria bacterium
CGGCCGGGCGAGCCCTGCAAGCTGGTCCTCGTGAAGCCGTCCGTCGTGAAGGCGATCTGCCGGCGGACGGACGTCAGCCTGATGCCGCCGTTCGCCGCGAAGCTGGGGATCATCCTGAGCGTCGGGAACGGGGGGAAACGGTACTGCGCCGTGTTCGGCGGCGAGACGAAGAGGAACGTCACGGGGCGGTTCAAGGGGAAGGATGCTCCGCCGCCAGGCGCCTGCCCGCCGTGCGGCAATGCCGTCGTGGACACGGCCTTCGGCGAGACCTGCGACGACGGCAACACGGCGTCCGGCGACGGCTGCTCGGCGACCTGCCGGGCGGAGATTCCCCGAAGCGTCTTCGTTTCGCCCTCCGGCTCGGACACGGACCCCGGCACCGCCGCAGCACCCATGGCGACGGTACAGGCGGCGCTCGCAAAGGCGAGCATGCAGGGATTCGACGACGTCCGGGTGGCGGCCGGCACCTACTCCGCGGGAACCATCGCGCTGTTCAACGGCATCTCGGTGACCGGCGGATTCGCCGACGGCACCTGGACGCCGGACGGGGGGCCGACGATCCTCGAGTCGACGGACCCGGTCGGCGTGGAGGCGGACGACATCATCTCGCCGACCACGCTCGAGCGCCTCACCATCCGGAGCGCGGACGGGACGGGCACCCAGCGCTCCTCCTACGGCGTGCACGCGGCGAACGGCGCCGGGCTCGTGATCCGGACGTGCACGATCGAGGCCGGCGCCGGTGCCGCCGGGGCCGCGGGCGCCGCCGGGGCGGCGGGTGCCGACGGGGGCGCGGGCCTCGGCGGTGGCAACGGCAGCTGCGACGGCAGCACTCCAGGCAGCGGCGGGGCGCGCGGCCAGAATCCGACGTGTCCGGCGGCGAACGGTGGCAGCGGTGGCAGCGGAGGTCCGGAGGGCGCCAACAGCGGCATGCCCGGTAGCCCGTCCGCTGGCGGCGCATCGGGCGGGCTCGCCGGCGCCGGCGGCGATCCCGGGTCGTCGGGCGGCTCGGGAGGCAGCGGAGGAATCCCCGGCTTTGGGGGGGCGGACGGCGCCGGAGGCAACGGCGCCGGTACGGTCATGGGCGGGCTCTGGGTCGGCTCGAACGGGACCGACGGCAGCGACGGCGCGGTCGGACGCGGCGGCGGGGGCGGCGGCGGTGGCGGGGGACAGGGCTGCTTCTTCTGCAACGACGGGAGCGGCAACGGCGGCGGAGGTGGCGGCGCGGGCGGCTGCGGCGGGGAACACGGTCAGGGCGGCGGCGCCGGCGGCGGCTCCTTCGGCATCTTCGCCGTCGATTCCCCCCTCACGGTCGAGGAGAGCACGGTGACGAGCGCGGCCGGCGGTCGCGGCGGTAACGGCGACGCGGGCGGGCAGGGCGGCGCGGGCGGTGCGCGCGGGCTCGGGGCCCAGGCCTGCACGGGCGAGGTCGGGGCCGGCGGCAACGGCGGCACCGGTGTCGCCGGCGGGAGGGGAGGACACGGTGGCGGAGGCGGTGGCGGGGTGTCGTACGCCCTCTACCAGGTCGGCGCGGCGGTCTCGCAATCCAACGTCACGCTGAACGCTGGAGCGGGGGGAGCCGGCGGCGGCGGCCCGGGCGACCCCGGCGACACCGGTGGCTCGGGCCCAACCTTCTGACCGCCGCCTGACGGCGGGGGTGTCGGCCGGCGCCGTCGTCGGAGCGGGCCTCCTGGGCGTCGCTCTCCTGGGCGCGCCGCTGCCGGCATGCGCGTGGACGTTCACCGAAGTGACCACGTCCGCGGGGCTCGTCTACCAACGCGGCTACGCCGCCCGCGTCGACGACGAGCCGCGCCGGATCGCCGGTGGCGTCGCGACCAGCGACCATGACGCCGATGGCTGGGTCGACCTCTGTCGGTTATACGCAGGCCGCTGGACTGAGGGACTCCCGTGCCCGGGTGGTCCAGAGCCCTGCGAGAAATGGTCGACGTCGGCTCTTCGTTGGCCCGCGAGCTTCCACGTCCGCCGGCCTTCGAAGGCGCCACGCCGACGCTCCGCCGTATCCTGAACCTGTACCGCATCCGGCTCGAGTGGTACCGGCGCGCGACCGTGCTGCGGAGCTCTCCGGCCAAGCTCTGCATCGAGGCGAGCAGCGCCTGCAATCTCTCCTGTCCGCACTGTTTCACGGGTGCGGGCGAGATCGGGCGGCACGGTGCGACGTTGTCACTGGCCTTTTACCGCCGGGTCCTCGCCGAGCTCGGCGATTCGCTGTGGCAGATCGAGTTCCACAACTGGGGCGAGCCATTGCTCAACAAGCAACTCGTCACGATGATCGCGGAGGCGACCGCACGAGGAATCTCGACGGTTTTCTGCACCAACTTCAGCGTACCGTTCGACGCCAGGAGCGCGGAGGCGCTGGTCAGCGCCGGGCTGAAAATCCTCGGCGTGTCGATCGACGGTTCGCGGCAGGAGATCTACGAGCAGTACCGCGTACACGGCAAGCTCGACCTCGTCCTTCGCAACTGCCGCCTCGTCGCTGACGCCAAACATCGCTTGGGCTGCTCCACGCCGCGAATGAACTGGACGTACCATGTCTTCCCGCACAACGTGGACGACGTGGAAGCGGCCCATGCGCTGGCGACCGAGCTCGGCATGGATTTTCACGCCTCACGGGGCCGCGTGTTCGGATCGGACTGGGACCCCGAGGAGAAACGCGTTCCTCACGATCCCGTGGCCACCATTCCGTGCTTCACACTCTGGCATACCGCGGTCGTATACGCCGACGGCAGCGTCGCTCCCTGTCGCGGCAGCTTCTATCCCGACGACGACCTCGGCCGGATGTCCGCGGATGGCCGGCCGGGCGCCATGAGCTTCGGCGAGGTCTGGAACGGCGACCGCTTCCAGCTGGCTCGTCGCTTCTTCACACAACGCAGCGGCACGGCCGCGGAGCAAAACCATATCTGCTTCAGCTGCCCCTACCTGGTCGACTGGCACGCGTTCGCCGGACACGTGCTGGCCAGGCGAACCGCCGAGACGTGGACGCCCCGGTTCAACAGCAACGACCGCTACAACTACTTCCTGAGCCGGCGTCCGAAAGAGGCCGCCAAACGGGTGGCCGCCGCGGGGTCGCGCTGAATGGTAGGGTCTGGGCTTCGTCGCTGGCTCGGTCGCGAGGATCGAGAGCAGCTCCTGCGCCAGCGAGCCGAGGCCGTGCTCGCTCAGCCCTGGGCCCAGTTCCTGTGGAACAACGAGCC
This sequence comes from Deltaproteobacteria bacterium, assembly GCA_005879585.1. Classification (GTDB taxonomy): domain Bacteria; phylum Desulfobacterota; class Binatia; order DP-6; family DP-6; genus DP-3. The sequence continues at coordinate 3,210 of VBKG01000604.1, forward strand.
GCTGCGAGACGTCATGCCCTGGTACTTCGCGCGCGGCGAAGGGCAGCGGCTCTGGGACGAAAACGGTCGGGAGTTCATCGATCTCGAGCTCGGAGTCGGCCCGACGCTCCTTGGCCACAATCACCCGGTCGTCCGCGAGGCCCTGCTCCAGCACGTCGGCGCGCCGATCGTCACCTCGCTCCTCCACCGCTACGAGGTCGAGGTCGCGGAGCTCCTGACGTCGNNNNCTGTGCCATGGCTACCACGGGTGGCACGACTGGTTCGCCGCGGACATGGGGCAACTCCCGGGCATGGTGCCGGGCTTCGCGGGCTACACGAAGCAGTTCCCCTTCAACGATGTCGCGGCGCTGGAGGCGCTCGCGGACGAGCATTCCCACGATCTCGCCGCCATCATGATGGAGCCCGCCTATCGCCACTTTCCGCAGGAGGGATACCTGCAAGCCGTCCGCCGGATTGCCGACAAGCACGGTGCGCTCTTGATTTTCGACGAGATGATCACCGCGTTCCGCATGCATCGCGGCGGTGCGCAGACCGTGTACGGTGTCACCCCGGACCTCACATGCGTCGGGAAGTCGCTCGCAAACGGTTTACCCCTCAGCGCGCTCATGGGGCGAAAAGAGGTCATGGAGTACGTCAACAGGATCTTCTACGGGATGACGTTCCAGCACGACTCGGTCGCGCTCGCAGTATCCCGCGCGTGTCTCGAATACTACCGTGACCACGACGTGGCGGGCGACGTCAATCGAAAAGGCGAGAAGCTCCGTCGGATCTTCGACGACGCCTCGGCGGCCGCAGGCCTCACCGGCCGCGGCGTCGGCCT
>VBKG01000113.1 GCA_005879585.1 Deltaproteobacteria bacterium
CCCATGTCGTCGATCAGGACGATCAGAACGTTGGGCGCGTTCTGCGGCGCCTTCACCTCGAACCGTGGCGGGGGCGTGGCGTTTCGAACGTCGAATACGGTGATGGGCGGGTTCACGGGCTCCGGGATCGGAAGTACGGTTCGATCCGTCGGATACACTACGCGCGCAGCGGTGGCATCCTCGGCACCGGCGGGGACGACTGCGACCGGAGAGCACAGCGCCATCAGCACGAGTCCGACGGCGCGAATCGTATGCTCTTGCTTCATGGGTTCATCTGCTCAACCTCGTAGGGGGCCTGCATCATCCGCGTCTCCTATCCGGCGGCTGGGGGTCCAGAGCATGACCACTACCGCGCATCGTGAGGACAGGAGGAGGCTAGACGATCTTGCTCACCCGCGGCTTGCCATTTCGCGCCAGAGAAGGCGGAAGCATGCGTGCGCGATGTCGCTGTTCGCGTGCGCTCGGTCCGCCTCGCTCGCCGCCGTCCGCGAGAGGAGCCCTTCACGCCTAGCGCCTGGGGTCCGGCCGCGAGGGAATCCCCTCGCGAATCAGATCGGAGAACCGGCCGTCCTGATCGGCGGCCCGGGCCTTCGCGGTGATATCACTCCGTGTGCGAAGCGCGGCGAGTGGCAGGCTCGTGTCGATGTCGCCGCGCTCGTAGAGCAGCTCGTCGCCTCGGCCGTTGGCGAAGAGGCGCCAGTCGAGCGGGTTCCGCACCGCGGCCTGCTGGGCGTGGAAGCGGATGGTGGTCGTGCAGTTCTGGGTGAGCGCGTTGTACCACTGTGGCGTACGTGCGAGCCGGTTGATCTGGTCGAGATACGACACCAACAATCGCCGGGCGAGCGCCGGTGAACCCCGGAGGCGATACAGGAACACCCGCTCGCCGCGGTAGTTCGTTCGCAGCCGCACGACGTCGCGCTCGTCGGCGACCACGTAGTAGAGCTCGTACTGCCGGAAGAAGCCGCGCAGCGCGGAGTATTCCTCGCCGCGCTCCTTGCGCGTCTCGATCGAGATGGCGAGGGGCTTCCCGTCGTCGAACTCCCAGCTGAGGATCGTGTGCGCGATGAGCGTCGGCCCCCAGAAGGAGAGGAATAGATCGGCACCCTGGAGGTGCGACAGGTCGTACGTGCGGTCCTCCCAGCGCTCCGTGAAGTCTGTTTCCGACCGGTAGACGAGCACCGCTCCGAGCGCGCGCCGCATCGGTCGCACGAGGATCAGGAGCGCGAGCACCCCGACGACGACGCCCGCGGCGAGCGCTCCCGCGAGCGGCCGCGCGGCCGGTCCGTCGAACCAGAGCGCGAGACCCGCCCAGCCGAGAGCGCCGGCGAGAACGATCGCGAGGGGTACCAGAAGTGCCCCCCGGAGCCATCTCATGTGACTAGAACCCGTTCGACGGCGTCAGGCCCCCTGGCGGAGCTCGGTGAGCCGCGTCCGCAGCTTCTCGGACCAGTAGTCAAAGGCGTTCTGCACGTCGGACCACTTGCTGACGCCGCCCCGAAGCGTCTTTGTGCCCGCGCGGCGATCGACGGCGGCGGCGAGGCGTTGCCCCGTGACCCCATCGAGAATCTCTGCCTCGACGCCGGCGCGGCCGACGAGCACCTGCGTGTCGGTCGCAAGGCCACCGACGGTGGTCAGCGTGCATGCTGTCCCTCCCTGGGAAAATTGTGGGTACGGCGCGGCGACGGCTTCTCGTGACGACCGTGCCTCCGCCTCGCGGGTTCATATCTAGCTCAACGCTTTTGCCAATAGTCAGGATACAGCAGCGAGACGCCAAGGTTCACCCCATATCGCGGCGTCGGCCCGTTCGTCGAGGCGTTCCAGAACGGCTCGACGAGGCAGCTCACGTACTGCCGACCAATCTTGAACACGCGTCCCGCGCCGAGATCGAGGGGCAAAACCTGCTTCCCGGTTTGCCAATCGAGCGCCATCTGCGGTTGCGTTCTGACGAACCACCCCCTCCCGAGTTGATAGGTCGCGAAGGGCTGCAGGAACAGCGCATTCGCATCCTTCCCATCGGTATCTCCCGCGAAGGAGATGGGATTCTGGGCTAGGATGCCTACCAGCCACTCTGCGGGCGCGAATGCGATCGCTGCGGCCGGTCCGGCCTGCCATTTGCCCTGACCGGTCGTGCGCTCGCTCGCCGTCGGAAAGACGAGGGTCGGCCCGACGCCCCAGATGATCTTGTGGCCGGCGTCGAGCACCGCGATGTCGAGGAAGCGGAGGTCGCCGAACCCCGTCGAGCCGCCCGGCGGCGTGATGGCGGCCGGAATCGACAGCAGCGAAAGCTGGGGAAGAGGTAGCAGGCGGTAAGCGGGTAGCGGCATGGTCACGGCCATCGTGACCGTGTTGCCCTGCCCGTGGAGACCCGTGAAATGGGGCGCGTAGGAATCCTGGACTCTGATCTGCAGGATACTCGATATCGGCGCGTTGGCCTGCTTGACGAGGTTCGATTCCGCCGGACGGACCGAGTTGCCGTCGTCGGCAGGCGCGCCGCTCACGGCGATCGCGACACCGAGCACGACCCCCGCTATCGAGGTTCGCACGGGCCGGTCTCATCGCGCGGCAGGCACGCAGCGCAGGCCCGCGGCCCGCAGCGCGTCGCCGTGGACGTGCAGGATGCGCCGCATCTCCTGGATCGTCCCGGGCTCGGATTGGGTCGAGTGCGAAGAGCGCACGACCAGTTCCGACGCGGCGCCCTCGAGATGGGCGCTCCGATACGCCACGACGCCGTCGTTGCCGTCCTCGGCGCGGCCGTCGCCCTTCACGGCGATGATCGAGTGATAGGCCACGCCGTCGGCGACGGGAATGGCGGCGAGTCCCTCGAGGAACGGGTTCCCCGGCGTCATGTTCTCCGCCGCCGTCGGGAGCCTCGCCGTGGTGCGCGCGGCGTAGAAGAGCCCTTTTCCCTGCGTCAACGTGTCGCGGGACATCAGGACGAGGTTGCCGGGGAGGCGCACCAGGCGGCGGAGGATGCCGTTCACCCAGGCGCCGGTGCGGAAGCTTCCCCGGTGGGGCGTCGCCACGAACACCACCCGCCGCACGAACGGGAGCGGCTGCACGAAGAGCGCCCGGGAGAGGAGGGTGCGGAACTCGTCCGATGCCGGGACCCCGGCCAGCGGCACACGGCTCACCGAGTTCCAGAGCCGGGGTCCCGTGTCGACGACGGTCAGCTTCGTGAGGAGTCCTCCCTGGCTGTGGCCGACCACAACCATCTGGCGGAGGCACGGATCCAGGTTGTCGGGGTCCAGCCGCGACACCGTGTCGGTCAGCTTGTCGCGCAGCAGCATGGCGGAGTAGGCGACCCGGGCTCGACGCCGTGCCGTGCACGAAGACGACCGGGATCCGCCCGCGCTGATAGGGCGTCAGGCTCGCCAGGACGGGGAGCCGATCGCCTGTCTCGGCACGGCCGAGGAAGCCCCAGAGCTCTCGCTTCCAGATCGGAGATTCCGCGAGCTGTGCGGCGATCGTGGCGGTCTCCTCGAACTCCAGGGGAACGGTTCGGCCCTCCACCGCGACCGTCTCGGCGTCGCTCGCGGTATAGACCTCGAGCGTGCCACGGAGCCGCCCCGAGACGATTCCGTCGTGGACGTCGTAGAGCCGGAGCAGCGCCGTCGCCGGGACCCGGACCCGCCGCCCGACCAGGCTGTGCTCGACGTCGACGTCCTCGCGCGGGACGGTGCGCGCGGCGAGCGGCGCGCCCACTCCCGGGGACCGATAGCGATTCCGCATGCCGCGGACCGCCAGCTCGGCCATGGGGACGAAGTCGACCAGGCGGCGATCCGCCCAGTAGAGGCAGCCGGGGTTCATCCAGACCTCGAGCTCCCCGAACGGCAGCGGGTAGGTACCGGGTGCGAGGTCGACCGTGCGGCCGTCGCGTGATTCGAAGGCCCTCGCGATCGCGTGATTGTAGAAGTCGACGGCGAGGCGCGTGCGCGGATCCAGCTCGTCGGGCCGATCCTGCCGCTCGCCGGGGAAGAGGAAGGCGTACATGTAGACCGTCGCGGCGAGGTAGTAGGGCTTCTTTCCGGTGTCCTCGGCGTGCAGGAACGAGCACTCGCCGAGAGCGAAGAGCTCGGCGCTGCCGCCACGCCCGCTGGTGACGATCTCGCGGAGCTCGCCGAGAGCGTCTTCCGGGTCGTCCTCGAACCGCCTGAGGAGGCCCCAGGAGTTCACCGTGTTGCGTGTCCACTCGCTCGGCCGGTCCGTCGAGAGCGCGTTTGCCCTGAGTGACCGATATACGGGGCGCATCCCGACGCGCTTGACGCCGATCGGCGCCGAGCAGGCGGTGAGGCCGATCAGAATGCCGACGCAAACGAGGGTCGTCGGTCTACGGGGGCTATGCATGCCGGCGGCGCCCGCTGGGGATCGGCCTGCCTCAGCGGACGGTGTAGCCGCGACCTTCCATGCAGGCGGCGAAGGCGCGGTCGTACGCGCTGCGCGTCGCTTCCTGTTGCTGCTGCTGCGCCGCCATCGAGCGCCGGCGGCCGGCGACGCCCCCGACTACGGCGCCCGCGGCCGCTCCCTTGCCGGCGTCGCCCGCGATCGCTCCGACCCCCGCACCGAGCGCCGCGCCGCGCGCTGCCCCGCCGACCGCCCCGCGGGTGTGCTGGCCGACCCGTGCTTGCGCGGGCGGTGCTCCCGGATCCACGCCGCTCTGCGACCGCGCCCAGTTGTAGCACTCGTTGGAGTCCTCGTTCTGTTGCTCCGGCGACTTTCCCTTCTGCGGATACACGAAGAGATCGGCCGCCATTGCGCTCACCACCAGTGCCAGCCCGATTCCCAACGCCGTGACGCCATGCACGACCCTTCTCATGTGCGTTCATGGCACTTCTCCGCGGCGCCGTCTTGCCATTTCGCGCCAGCAACAGGCCCGCCGTTGCAGCCGCACCATCAGCGCGTTGCCATTGACATGCGCCGCACGAGCAGGCGAAGGGACGGAATGCTCGCGCGCAGAGTGCGATCGCTGGTCGTCTCGTCGATGGTCGCGCTGCTTACCGGCTGCTCGGTCTCCGTAAGCTCCTGGAGCCTTTCCAAATCCGTCCGGAGCAGCTCGCGTTCCTCGGATTCGTCCTCCAGCTCGTCGCCCGGCGCCGCCGAGCGGGCCTATCGCGACGACGTGAGCGACTACACGCAGGCCTACGTCAAGTCGAGCGGCGGCGGCGACCTCGGCAACTTCCGCGCCGACCTCGCGCGGCTCGCCGAGGAGCACGGCATCACGAACTGGGAGGAGAACCCGTCGACCTATACGGCGATCGGGGAGGGCCTCGCCAAGGCGGGCGTGTCGTCCGCGGCGCTCATGGCCTACAAGCAGAACCTCTCCGGCGGTGACGCGTCGAAGGCCCAGCTCATCCAGCAGGGCTACGACTCCGGGCGGTGATCATGCGCCGAGGCATCGCGCTCGCACTCGCCGTCGCCGGCGGGGCGTTCGCGTCCCCGCCTCGGTTCGTCGACTACCTCTACATCGAGGCGAACGAGGGCGGCTCGAGCGGCGGGCACGCTGCGCTTCGTCTCGGGGACGAGACCTACCACTTCCAGCACGAGGCCCCGGGTGTGCTGCGCCTCCGGCGCGACGGCTCGGAGCACTTCCGGTACGCCTACGGCGTGCTCGAGAACCGCACCATGCACTTGAGCCGCGTCGCCGTCCCGGACGCCACTTACGCGGAGCTCCGGCAGCGATTCAGCGAACGATACCTGATCGAGCGGAAATTCTTCGCGGAGCGGGACGCGCTCAGCGACGATCGCGTGCTGCTCGAGCGGCTGCTGGCGCACCGGCGGGGCGACACCGAGGCGACGATCCGTCTCCGGGGCGCTGGCTTCTTCTTCCCCGAGGACGGCGGGACTTCGCCGTCCGCCGCCGCCCTCACGCTTCTCCGGCGCGTGAAGGAGGCGTACGGGGCCGACGCCGTCGAGCGGCGGATCGAGCAGGTGCGGCGCGAGCTGATGCGTCTCACGCCCGGCTCCACGGATTCACCGACGCCGGATGTTCCCGCGCAGGGTTACCCCCAGTTCGCGTATCCTTTCTCGAGCCGGTATCGCGACCTGCTCGCCGCGCTCGCCGCCCTGGAGGCGCTCGCGCGGGCGCTGCCGCTGCGCGCCGACGCGTGCCGGGCAGCGGTCGTCGAGGCGCTCGACCCGGTCGAGCACCGCGCCCTGGCGGCCTTCGCCGATCGCCTCGAGGAGCAGCTCGTGCGGCTCCTCCGCTCCGAGCGCCCGGACTGGGGCTACCCGTTCCTGGTGGGGATGGCGCGTCTGGCGGCGCTCCGCGAGAGCGAACGCACGGGTCGCCTCATGCTGCTCGACGCGTTTCCGCCGGGAGACGAGGTCGTCCCGTGGCGCGCGCTCCGCGCGTATCGCGACATCGTACCCGACCTGCTCGCCGAGGCTCGGGAGGAGCTCACCCGGGCCCGCGCTCGGCTCCGGTCCGGGGTCCCGATCGAGGAGCGCGACTATGCCGACGTGGAGGCCGCCGCCAATCGCCTGCTCGAGCTCGACGCGGCGGCGAACGGGCAGCGCGATTTGCGGGTGTCGGCGGAGCTGCTGCCGTCGCGGGATGCGCCCTGGGCCGCCCTCGTCCTCCCGGACGTGCCGGAAGACGAGCTCGCGGTCGATCTCGCGCGGGCGAAGACCAGGGCGAGGCGCTTCGCCGCGCAACTCGAACGCCGCTACGCCTACGATCTCTTCTCGCACAACTGCGTCTCCGAGATCTTCGCGACCGTCGGCGTTTCGGGCGCCGGGCTCGGGGGACGGCTCGACGGGCGGAAGGCGCTCGATTTCATCCCGTTCGTCTCGGCCCGCGCCGTGGACCGCTGCTGGAACGTCGCCCAGCGGACGACGCTCTGGTCGTACCGCCGCTCGCAGCTCGCCGAGATGTACCGCCGTGAGGAGCCGCTGCACGTCTGGCTCCGGGAGTGCAACACGCTGACGTCGACGATCTACCGGAGGAACGCCGACGATTCGTTCTTCCTCCTCTTCACGGACGACGCCGTCGCGCTCCGGCCGCTGTTCGGCGCGGTGAATGTCGCAGGCGCCCTGGGCGCGGGCGCGGTCGGCTTTGCGCTGTTGCCTTTCGATCGCGGTCACCTGCTGGCGTCGAGCGTCCGCGGTGCGCTCTTCAGCCTGCCGGAGCTCGCCTTCGTGAACCTGCGCAAGGGCTCGTTCGCGTACGTGCGACGGGCGGATCGACCCCTGGACGAATCGCCGGGGGCCGCCGGAACGCCAGGCGAAAGGCTATGACTGCCCACGAAGGAAAAACCGAAGACGGCGGATGGGAAGGCCGGCCGCTAGACCTTGCCCGGACGACCCTCCAGCTTCTGGCGCTCGCCGCGCTGATCGTCAGCAGCTTCTGGATCGTGCGCCCGTTTCTGGTGGCGTCGAGCTGGGCGGCCATGATCACCGTCGCGACGTGGCCGCTCCTCCTGCACGCGCAGGCATGGCTCGGTGGCAGGCGTTCCCTCGCCGTTGCCGTCATGACGATCGCGCTGCTCCTGGTTCTGCTGGTCCCGTTCTACTTCGGCATCACGACCATCGTGCAGAACGCCCAGAGGATTGCCGACTGGTCGAAAGCGCTGGCGACGCTCACCGTCCCGCAGCCTCCAGGGTGGGTGGCGGGCGTCCCGGTCGTCGGTTCCAGGATCGCGATCCGTTGGCAGCAGGTCGCGGCCGCCAGTCCCGAGGAGGTGTCGGCGCACCTCGCCCCCTTTGCCCGTAGGGTCGCCCTCTGGTTCGTCGGCCAGGTGGGGAGTCTCGGGTTGCTGCTCGTCCATATCCTGCTCACGGTCATCGTCGTCGCGATTCTGTACGCGAACGGCGAGACGGCGGCGCGCGGCGCGAATCTCTTCGTGCGGCGTCTTGCCGGGGCGCAGGGGGAGAACGCGGCGCATCTCGCCGCGCGCGCGGTTCGAGCCGTCGCGCTGGGAGTCGTCGTCACGGCCATTCTCCAGTCCGTCGCCTCCGGCATCGGACTCGCGATCGCCGGCGTGCCGTTCGTGACGATTCTGACCGCGCTGGTGTTCATCCTCGCGGTCGCGCAGTTGGGCCCCGGGCTGGTACTCCTCCCGGCGGCGATCTGGGTCTACGCGAGGAGTGGGGCTGGGTGGGGTACGGCCTTCCTCGTCTGGGCGATCTTCTGCGGGACGTTCGACAACTTCCTTCGCCCCGTCCTGATCAGGCGCGGCGCCGACCTGCCATTCCTGCTGATCTTCGTCGGCGTGATCGGCGGGCTCATCGCCTTCGGGGTGATCGGGCTCTTCATCGGGCCGGTGGTGCTTGCGGTGGCGTACACCCTCCTCGTCGATTGGGTGTCCGAGGGCGACCGACGTGACGACCACGGACAGCCCGCGCTCGACCATGTGACCCACCCCGCGAGCGGGAGCTAGGGTGATCTACTAGCCGCGGTGCCCGCGCGTGCGGGCTTCGAGCCGCGCGCACACCCGCTCGGCCCAGAAATCGAGCGCGCGATCGACGTCGGCCCACGTGTCTATCGGGAGGGCCCCCTCGCGGCGCCGCCGGTCGACGCCCGCTGCCAGGAGCTGGTTGGTGCGGGCGTCGCGGATCTCACCCTCGATCTGCGCCCTCTCGATGAACCGCCGCGTCTCGGGATGCAGCGGGCCGCTGCCCGCCGTCACGTCACCGTCGCCCCGGGCGCGCAGCACGTCGAGGACGGGATCCGAGGCGCGCGCCTCGGTAATCGCGAGCCGGATCCGCATGACGCCGGGTTGCGGCTCCCCGACCAGCTCGAAGCCGTCGCCGAGGCGCCGGCGAATGGCGCCTTCGAGGTCGGCGACGAGGCGGAGGAGGTCGCCCTCGGGCACCGCGTCGAGCGACTTCCGGCCGCTTCGCCAGAGCGTCACGGGCTCGAACAGGACCTTGTCGTAGGACGTCCAGTGAGCGCCGGGGTCGCGGTAGACGAGTGCCACCTCGCCTGGGCCGCCCGGGCGGAGGAGAGAGTAGTCGTCGAGGAACCCGGAGAAATCCGCCGGCTGGCCCGGTCTCCGTGCCGCACAGGCTGCGACGAGGAGCAGCGTAACCGTGAGCACGCGTGACCGTCTCATGGCCGTCAAGGGCGGAGCCTTATCTTCTGCGCCGACGATGGTCAACGTTCGCCCGAGCCTGCTAGAAGGTCGCGCATGCGAGCGAGTGCACGGACCGGGGCGGGGATCGCCGCGGTGGTCCTTCTTCTCGCCGGGGCGGCTGCCCGAGCGGCGCAGTATCCCGGTTGGGGCGACACGGGCTGGGTTTACGCGAGCAAACGCGACTGCTGCAACGCGGCGATCGACCTCGCCGCACAGTACAGCGCGGAGGCCTGTGCCACCGCCGGCGGCGTTCCACGGCCGTTCGCCGGTGCTTCCCAACGCGGCACATGCAACGCCGAGTGGACGCAGGATCCGGGGGGAGGGGGGCTCCTCTACCGCTGCTATGGCGAAGCCGCGGTCTGGTGCCGGTAGGTCGATCGCCTATTTTGCATGCGACTGCCGCCGCGTCGTTTCTCGTGTACCGCGCACCCGACGCGAGCATCGCGGGGTACGACAAGGTGATCCTCGACCCGGTGACGGTGTGGCGCGTGCCCGGCGCGGGCGACGCCGTCTCGCGCGCCGATGTCGACCGAGAGAGTGCGCACATTCGCGTCCGTAAAGGTTCTATCCTCCTGCCGGCTCTCTCGAAGTACTACACGTGGGCCTGGAAGGACGACGGGTCGATCCGACGCATCGCCCGGGGGCCGCCGGAACCCCATGATCGTGTACCGCCCGGCCTGTCGCATTATGGCAAGACGTCCGCCAACCGCGCTGGTATCACCGTGCGAACGGAGGGTGTCGTCATGACTGGCGCTTGGATCGGGCGGAGGTTCACGGCCAACGCGGCTGACTCCTGTGCCCGCGTCGCGATCGCCCTGGCGGTTTCGTTGGTCGCGGGTCCGCGCGACGCTTCGCTGCCCGGGCACCAGCCGTCGGGCACGCAGGTCGCCGAAGCGGATCGGGTGGACGACGGGACGCGGGGAATGTGGTCCCGGCTCGGCGATCTCCTCGCCACGGTGGCGAGAAAGGATCACGGCGCGGATCGTGATCGGGAACGGCCGCCGGTCGATCGCAACGCGTAGCAGGTGGGAACGCCGTTCGACGTCGACGTCCGCGCGCTGACTTCTCCGCCTCCCGGGCGGTGAGCCTCCTCAGACCCCCATCCCCTGCGTATCCGCCGCGTCGGCGCGCTGGCGGTCCTCCGGCTCCAGGTAGAGCATGCCGCCGAGTGCACCAACCGGA
>VBKG01000605.1 GCA_005879585.1 Deltaproteobacteria bacterium
GATTCCCCGCGTCAGGTAGCTCGGCAACAGCGAACTGTGCTGGGTGCCGGGTCCGTAGACCAAAACGTCCGCCGCCTCGATCGCGCTGCGTGCCTCCACCGAAAGCTCCGCGTCACGGTGTGCCGCGGCGAGGAGGGAAGCCCGCCCCTCGACATCGAGCGGTGCGAGCGCGTGCCAGCACGCGTCGGTTAGCATTTCCGGGAGGAGATACAGCGCACGGATGGGCACCGGAGACTGCGGTCCAACAATGCGAGCTTCGCGTTCGAGGATCTCACCATCGGCCTTCAGCGCAACCAGAATCCGATTCTCGCCGGTGGTGACGTTGAGGACGTCGGCACGACAATGCAAGGCGCGCGCGAGCTGGGTCACTGCCGGGTTGAACGAGCGGCCGTTGGCAATGTAAGCGCCCGCGAGCAGCAGATTCCCCAACGCGCAATCTTCGAACGAGAACGGCTCACGTTGGGCACGCGCATACGCGGCAAACGCAGCCAGTTGCTCGTGAAATACACGCGCGCTACCTCGACGAGGACTTCCAACGCGTGCGGTGCGACCCCAGCAGGGAAGCGATACTCGAGGAGGTCGGCGACCGCGAATTGGACCGGTGAGGACATCGCGAGGAGACGCGCGAGGTTCTTGCGGAAGTCCGACGCACCGAGCATTCCCGGTACAAAGCCGCGTAGCCGTCCAGTGGATAATCCGTCGTCGTACGCATTTACGAGTACGGTGAGATGAACGCCCGGCGTGCGTAGTAGCGCGCGCAGGATGCTCGTGGCGCCGCGCCCGCCGCAGAAAACGGCGATCCGCAGCGTCCCTGGCGTTGCGGACTTAGTGCGGCTGGCGAATCGCTTCGACATAGTAGAGCGCGCTCACGACCTCAGGCACGTCGTACGGGAGATATGGGAGACTCGGGCGCGCGGGAAAGCGCTCGACATGCAAGGGGCGCAGCACGGCGTCGTGTTCCATCGCATCGCACCAGGCTCTTCCGAGATTGGAAGAGCACGTCGCCGAATGGAGCCAATAGTCTCCCGGCAACATCGTACGGGGCGGCTCCTTCCTATCGAGCGCGAAGACCTCCGGACCGGGGAAGCCGCACCGCGTGTAGACGGGTAGCTCTTGTATCATGTCCCCGTTTCTTCCGAGGTGGAACAGGCGGCCAGTCGCGGGCAGCGATTGCAACCAGGGGGCGAACACGGTCATCTCGAGGGCGTCGGTCGGAAGCAGCGTCGCCGCACGAAAGCTCGTAACTGCATGCGTCACGCCGACAACACCCACGAGAACCGCAAGCAACGCCGGCGCGTGGCGGCTGCGTTGTTTTGCAAGACGCCCGAGACGCGCTAGCCACGGGAGGAGCGCTGCCAGCACCGGCGCACCGAACAGCAGCCGCCACGCCCGCGCTGGAGCGATATGGGAATCGACGCCGAAAAGGTTTGTCATTCTGTCGAGTGTCACGGCTCCCACGAGAAGCGAAACCGGCATGATCCATGGAGCCAGTCGACGCGGCAGTGCAAGCAGCGCAATCCAAGGCGCCGCTAGCAGCGTGCCAACCCAAACCAAGCGGGCGCCCTGCGGTGACGCCTGCCCCCATTGGGCGCCCAATTGTCCATGCAGCACCGCGCGCACCGATGGCAATGCGACGGCGGCCCCGACTGCCGCGATGAGCCCGATCGCACCGAGCGAGGAGATGATGCGCTCGCGGCGGCGCCCGGTGCGGAGCACTAGCACCGCGGGGGCGAACGCGGCGGGAACCCACGCAACGGGATGAACGGTCACGGCGGTCGCGAGGAGGAGGCCTGCGAGCGCTGCACCTCCCCAGTTTCGCTTATCCCGCCCCCGCGCTCGCGGCCCGGTCGCGAATAGAGCGGCGATCGCCATGCCGATCAGCCACAGCGAGGTGGCATAGTACGACTCGCTGCGTGCCAGCCGTCCCAGCAGCGGTTCGAGCCCGATTGCTACCGTGCACGCCCAGGCAACCGGACGGGGGTTCCCGAGGTTGCGCGCCAATGCATATATCGCACCAATTGCCGCCGTCGCGAGAACTTCCTGCGCGCCGAAAACGGCGCGTTCGGCGTGCGCGCCGCCCCATAGAGCGGCCGGATGGAAGAGCGCCGCGTAACCGGGGCCGTAGGTCGACGGCCTGCACTGCGCCATCAGAACCCA
>VBKG01000609.1 GCA_005879585.1 Deltaproteobacteria bacterium
GAGCCCGCCGCGCGCGCCGCACACGGTGATCACGTCCCCGGTCGCGCCGCGGACCGCCCCGGCCCCGATGCCGGTCTGCGTGGCCCGGATGAGCGCCTTGTGCAGGTCGGGCAGGGTGAGGGGCAGGGAGAGGAAGTCGCTCGCCCCGGCGTGGAGTGCGGCGCGCATCGTGGCGACGCTGGCGTCTTCCGAGGCGGCGAAGATCGCCAGCCCGGGTGTGAGCTCCGCGAGCGCCTTGATCATCGCCAGTGCTGGCGCTGCGTTCGCGCCGAGCTCGATCCCCACGATGTTGAAGTCCCCGGCGCGGGTCAGCCTCGAGACGCCCTCGTGGTCCGACAGGCGCAGCTCGAGGTTGAACTCGCGTGCGGCCGCCCCGACCACCGCCCGCGCACGGGCGGGATCGTCGCTGATCCAGAGCAGTGTCCCCTCGGTGTCCGCCACGATTCCCCCCTATTGCACCATGGCGACGGTCTCGGTGCCGAAGTTGCCACCCCCGCCGCCACCAGCGTCGTCGGTGTTGCATATCGTTTGGAGCGTGATGCCGGTTTTGCCGTTCGCATCGGGCGTACACAGCGGGTTCGTGCCGTTGTTTCCCGGAGCGGAAACGTTCAAGACCTGGACGGTGGCGAAGCCCGACACCGTCATGGCCTGGTTGAAGGAACCGCAGGGGACGACCGGCACGGTGAACTTCGTGACGTTGTGCGTGCAGACGCAGTCGGCGACCGCCTTGAGCAGGCTGGTCGTCTGGCCGTTCAGGACATTGACCATGTCACCGACGGTGACGCTGGCGGTCAGCGTCCCGCCGCAGACGGCCGGCAGGTAGTCGTCCACCGCGCTGGCGCTCGCCGAGGAGCCGGTGAGGCTTGTCCAGGCGCTGTTGTTGTCGGGGGTGGGCGCCTGGATCAGCGATGGCAGGTCCCCACAGCTCAAAGAGGTCTGGAACGCGTTGAAGCTGCAGACGCCGATCACCATCGGCAACGACGGAGAGGCCGCCCCCACACCCGACATCGCCGCCGTCGCCGTCTTCGTGACCGTGGTCTGTCTGTCGCCCAGGACCCCCGCGATCAGGTTGGTCACGGTCACGCTCGGAGTGGCTCGCACCGCATTGGGGGAGCCACTCGTGAAGCCTCCCGAGGCGAAGTCGTAGTGCAGCAGCGCAATGTCGGTGACCACGGCGGCCTGCCCGTCCATGGTGTTCTGGCCCGCCACGAATTGCGCCTCGGCGATGGGGTCGACGTTGGCCTGCGCGAAGGTCTTCTTGAGCAGCGCCGTGGCGCCCGCGCTGGCCGCGACGTCCGCGACCGCCTGGACCTCGGTCGCGGTGTGCGCCAGACGGCCGATGTCGACGGCCACCACGCCCAGCGCAAGGAAGGCCGCGAGCGCGACGGCGGCTGCGACGAATACCTGTCCCCGCTCGTTCTTCACCGAAGCTCCCATTTCGAAAGCACCTTTCCTCCGCCGACTCAGTCTCGGAAGCCCTTTTGCAGCGTGAGCTGCTCACCGCGGAGTATCTCCACGGCGTACCGGGGAGCGACGTGCTCGCCCGTGTCCGCTGTCGCCTGCACCGGCGTGCCGTCGCCGCCGAGCAGGGTATGCGTCGAGATACCGGGCGTCCGAATCACGTCCTCATCACGATAGTTGCGCAGCGCGAGTCGCACCGGCTCCTGGCGCGTGGCGAGCGTCAGCTTCTCCGCGTCCTCGGGGGAAACGAGAAGCGTGACGGTGGGGACCTCGACCGGCTTGTCATTCCGTTGCTCGATGCTCGTACCGGTCGCCAGCACTCTGATGTTCTGGAGGATCACCTTGCTGCGCTGCTCCTGGCTTCCATTGCCGTCCGGAGTTCCCGAGACCAGCACGTCCACGCGGCTGCTCGGCGTGATGAAGCCGCTGACGCCGGTCACGTTGTCGACCTTCACCGTCCCACCACCGCATCCACCTCGGACAGTGCCCCGTCGGGCTGGAACTCCTTCGGCCACGGCACGATCTTCACGCTCGTTCGCTCGATGCTCGTGCCGACCGGGATCGTCTGGCTCGCCACCACGATGCCCACGGTGGCGTGAGCGGCGGCGACACGCGCAGCCTCGATCTCCGTCCGTAGCTGGCTCAGATGGCGGTAGGCGAGTGCGGCACTCAGGGCACCGACTATCGTCGCCAAAAGGAACATGTTCGTGGGCTTATGCATGTGTTACTCCTTCTCGAGAATTGTCCGGTCCGCCGATCAACGCCCCTCGTCCCGGAAGATCACCGAGCGGTTGACCGCGAAGCTCGTACCGACGCCCGGCAGATTGAACAGAAAGGGCACCGTACCGGCTACCGTCACCGAGACCAGGGGAATGCCGCCCGCGTCGGCCTGCGGGTTCACGGTAACGTCGAGGGCTCCCGCGTACACGTTCTGAATTTGATTCCTGACCTGCGTGACGATCGCCGAGCTGTCCGTGATGAGGTGGGTCGTCGCGTTCCGTTTGGACAGCGGCAGCACGGCGGCCGCGCGGGCGCCGTGCCGGGCCGCCTGGGTGATCATGTTGACGATCATCCAGGCCCGTCCGAACTCGATGATGCCCATGACCAGGAAGACGAGCAGCACGATGATGATGCCGAGCTCGGCCATCGCTTGCCCTCGCCGGCCCCGATCTCCGGTCATCGCCAGCACCCAATCGCCAGGACTGCCATCGTCCCGATGCCGAGGGGTACGCTGTAAGGCAGCGCGACGGCGGACTGCTCCGCGGCGGATCGCTTCAGAGGTGAGAGCGAGCGCGTTACGGCGGTGCCCGCGATCATCGAGATGGTGGCGGCGAGCTTCTCTTCCAGCCGGCCACGGCGAGCGAGCGCCACCGTCATGATCAAGCCGCCCAGCACCATCCCCACGAGCAGCCCGATCAGCGCGAGGCGAGGACCGAGAAGGGCCCCGACCGCTCCCATCATCTTGACATCACCGGCGCCGACCCCGCCGAGGGCGAAGGGGCCGAACAG
>VBKG01000302.1 GCA_005879585.1 Deltaproteobacteria bacterium
AGTGCTTTGCCCCGAGGTGGCGGTGCTTGTCGGATGCACCCGGCCCGGCGGCCCTGCTACGGAATCGTCCCGCGAGCGCGAAGAGGGAGCTTTCGAGCGTCAGGGGTGGGATGTCTTCCGCCTTCACGGGGCGAAGGGGACGGACCAGCTGGCCGACGGCGCTGGCGGGGATGCGACGGCGGCCGCCGAGCTTGACGCTCGGCAGCTGCTCGCGCCGGAGGAAACGCCAGACCGTACTCTCCGAAACGCCGAGCTTTCGTGCGGCTTCGGCCGGTGTCAGCCATCGGGCCGCCATCGAGTCGATCCCTATCAGCCCTGTCAAACTCGATCAAGCATTCTCGCCACGCGCGTTACCATCATGATGAAGAAGCAGAGGCCACGCGTGACGGTCTGGAGCTTCGACCATCGAGCGACGAAACCGGTCACGAGATCCGCGTCGGCGAACTACGTGCGCGGTGTCAAGTCGGCCGCACGTCACGGACCGGGAGCTGTGGAACGGCCCTCGGCGCCTCCCAGGTCCTTCAGGTTGAGAAAGGGCACCGCCCCGCTGCCCGTGAACTGTGGCAGCGTGCCGTTCCACCGCTCGATCGCCTTGTTCTGGATGAGGAGCGGCGTGAGCGCCTGCTGCAGGAGCTTGTTGGCCTCGGCCTGCGCCTTGGCCTTGACGAGAATCGCCTGCGCGTCGCCCTCGGCCTCGGCGACCTTCGCCTTGGCGAGCGTCTGCTGGCGCTGCAGCTCGTAGTCGGCCTGCTGCGCGTTCTGCTGAGCGCCCATCTTCTGCTGCATCTGCTTCTCGATCACGTCCGGCAGGTGGCTCGCCCCGAGGTTCACCTTGTCGACCACGAAGCCCATCTTGTTCATCTGCGCCTGCAGGTCCTCCTGTATCTGCCCCTGCAGCTTCCCGCGCTGGTTGGAGATCAGGTCGGTGAGCGACATCTGCCCGGCCGCGTTCTGCGCCGTGGTGATGATCGTGCGCCGGATGAAGGTCGATTCGATATCGCCGATCTCGGCGCCGCGGAAGGAGCGGAAGACGTCCGCCGCCTTCTCCTGGCTCGTGTTGTAGGTGACCGAGATGTCCTGGCGGATGTGCTGGCCCTCCTTGGTCGGGAGGTCGAGCGAATCGTCACCCTGGACGGCGCCCTCCACGCCCCGTTGCACCATGGTGTAGGTGCGCAGCGCGACGGGGTAGGACTGGACCTGCGTCACCCATGGGATGCGCCAGGCCATCCCCTGCCCGACGGTCTTGAGCGCCCCCGACCAGCGGTTGAACACCACCCCGACGTTCCCCGGCTGGATGATGGCGATCGCGCTGTAGGCCGCCGCGACCAGGAAGAGGATGGCGCCAAGCACGAATCCGCTCGCCAGCATGGCCGGCGCGCTCGCGGGGGCTTCATCGGTCATGGCGACGGTATACTCTCCGGAGTCGGCGCCGGTCCACGCGTCCCCTCAGTGAAGCTTCTGAGTCTCGCGGGGCGTCTCGACAACCTTCAGCGGAGCCAGGCGGACGAGGCGATCCTCGTCGATGCGGAGGCCCATTTCGGAGATCGCCAGCGCGACATCGGTCCACTCGGGGACGAAGAGGAGTGGCTGGGCGCTGGCGTCGTAGCCGAGCTGCACCAGGAGATCGGCCTCGTACAGACGGCAACGTTTCTCGCAGCACGTGAAGGGCTCCCGGACGCGGTAGAACCCTTCTGCGGCGAGGGGGGCCAGCGACGCTGCCCAGGCGGGGGACGGGATCGGGTGTCCGTGGTCGTGCCAGCGGGCGCGGTTCGCCGCCCAGCTGCTCGGGAGGTAGATGCCGGGGCCGGGGTCGCCGTGGTTGTGGAAGAAGACCAGGCGACCGGCGGGGATGTGGTCGGGGAGCGGGACGGTTGTGCGATAGATGCCGCAGGGAGGGAGGTCGGGCATGCGTCGCATCATGCCCGATCAGGAGGGTTGGGGCGATGGTGTCAGGCGCCCGCGGGTGTGATCTCTCCCACTCCACGTGGCGGTGCTGCCGCGAACGACGGACGTTTTGCATGACGGCACGGTTGATGGCAGTACGGCCCCGGTCGTTGACCGAGACGGCCGAGTAGGTGAAAGAGCTCACGGACGCCACCCTAGCTCAGTGTGAGGGAATCGGCCTCATCCGACGCTGACCTCCCTCGCGCGAATCGTTACTCCGCGCCGTGCGGGGGGCGAGATTCTACGCTCGCCCTAGCGTGGGCGCACCCACGACGCGGCCCGGGTCTCGGCGTTGGCGACGGCCGCGCCGATGGCCTCCGCACACGCCGCCGAGACATGCCGGCGCCTCGCCGCTCGGCGCGCAAAGGCGGCGGAGCGTCGAAGCTGCCCCATCGCCAGGCGAACGGCCCGCTTCACCTGCCGCCTGCTGACGGCGGTCGCTCCCTGGTCGAGCCGGCTGGTCGCTATGCGGATGCGTTCATTCAGCACGCCGGGAAGCTGCTCCGCCCCGCAGAGCGGCTGGGTGAACGCCGACCCGATGGCGGCACAGAGATCACCGCAGCCGGAGACGCAGGGGCCTCTCGAAGCCACGAACGGGCCTTCGTCCACACACCCGTGCTGGCCCTCGCCCGGGGCGAGGCCGATGCTCATCACCCGGAGCCGCCCGTCGTCGCCGATTCTTCCGTACACGATCGCGGTCACGGACGCGTCCTCGAAGCCCGCCAGCGTGCTCGGGGCGTCGAAGTCGGCGAAGGACAGCACGTCCGCGTCGGCGATGCGGTCGACGTTGGCGTTCTGCGTGTTGACGATCGCCACCAGCCCCGCGAACGGCGCGACATCGTCTCCAGCGGTTAGCTGCATGTCGAAGCCGAAGATCAACGACGCGGGTCCGCTCGGCCCGTTCACGAACGTCAGCGTCCCGAGACGGAACACCTGGTCGGGCGTGATGTCGCTGAACGAGTCTCCGCTGAACGTGAGGCTGCTGGCCGCGGCGTTGCCGCCGCTGTCGTCTCCACCCCACGTGATCGTTGCGGTACCGACGCCGGAACGTCGGGCGGTGCCGGCGTTGTCGCGCGGGACGGGCTCGTGCGAGCCGGGCCGGAGGAAGGCCCCCGAGAGCGCGGGAGCGCCGAACGAGCCCGTGATCGTTCCGGAGTAGCGCGGGGCAGCGGTTCCGGGCGCCGACACGAGAAGCAACGAGGCCACAATCGAGACGATGCCGATGCTCATCAACCGGGGACGCCGCATGTCCTCCACCTTTCAGCGCGCGTGGCGTGGAACGAATCCATTTCGTATCCGGCGAGGTGTCCGTTGTCCATCCTCGGGTGCTCCGCTCGGGTACCGGTCTCGGCCGAAGCGTCGCGAGATCGCCGGTCCGACCACCCGCCGCGCTTTCGGCCGCGGCGAGGCGCCGGATGGCATCACGCGCGAGATCGGCGTGCGGCCTGGGGAACGACCGCTCCCCCGGCTCGTCGGGGAGCGCTGGGTGAGCCATCGTAATCATTCGAACGCCGAGTGACTAGGTGGCTCTGTGCGATCCAGCAACCCATCGCTTCGAAACGGCGCGTGCCGTGCTCCGCGAGCGCCGCATAGAAGGCGCGCTGAGAGGCCACCTCCGGTCGGGAGCCCTCGACGTATCGAACGTCTCCGTCACATGTGAGCACGAGGTCGACCTGCTTCTCGGTGATGAGAGTGGGATCGAAGTTGGGATAGGCATTTAGCGTAAGCTGGTCAGCGCCTCGAGCGAGGTCGTCGGGGTGGTCTCTTCTTTCGTGCTGGCCGTCGAGCGAGCAGGCCGATGTCGACGAGATCCTTCGGCCGTCCGAGTACCCGCTTGTTCCTGAGCAGCTCCGTACGGCCGATCACGGGAACGTTGACGTCGTCGAGATGGCCACGGACTCGTCGACGCCAGGCCGTCTCGAACGTCACGCCGTCGATTGCGGTGAGGATGTCGATCCGTCGGGGCGCCAGCCCGAGCTGAAAGACGGTTCCCGGCGTCGCTAGGTCGGCCGCGGTCAGGTCGCCCAGCGGTGCGCCGAACGTCGCGAGCGCCCGCAGGACCCGCGCCGCGTTGTCGCGCGCCGGGCGAACCCAAATGTCGAGGTCACCCGTCGCGCGAGGTACGCCGTGCGCCGCCATCGCGTATGCGCCGACGAGGAGAAAGTCGGCGCCGGCGGCGGACAGTGCGCGCAACATCTCGGCGAAATCCGGATTCAGCAACCGCCTCTCCCCGCATGGCCCATGCGTCGAGCGCGAGCGGCCACATCATCGCCAATCGCTCGGCCATCGTCCCGCCGACGATCTCGTCGCCGATCGGGCGCTCGCCGCCGCGAAAGATGCGCACGGGCCATGCATTCCGGTTCAAGGGATCAACCTAGCATGCGACGGCCGGAGGCCGAAGCGTTCACCTGCGGCTCCGGAGACGATTGAGGGACTCCGTCAACTGGCCCATTTGTCGGGACTTGCACACGTGATGATCGGGAGCACCAATGGCCCGACCGACGAATCCGCGGAGCACGATCATTATCTGTAGGGACGGCGCAAGGAGGGACACCGCGAAGCTCCTGGTCGACCCGAGCGCACCCTCGCGCTCGCCATGCGCGACGATCGCTACCACGAGCCGGCCGTCGGGTTCCCTCGCCAGCGCCCGCGCGGCGCGGCCGGCAGCCATAGAAGCTGATGGAATCCGCTACTTCAGCCAGCTCATCTTCGCTCACGAGGACCACCCGCGCGTGCCCGGGGAGCCGTCGGCTGCGGGATCCGGGGCGTGGCTCTATCGCTCCCGCGAGAAGGGCTACGAGTTCTTCGCCCGGCTGCCGCTCTACCTCGCCGCCGATTTCGCGCGTGAGGACGTCGACCAGCTCGCGCTCTTGGTCGACGTGATCGACGTCGACGACACCACATCGACCAAACAGAAGACACTCGTTTCCTCCTCGCAACGCGCCGGTTCGGAGATCCGTCGACGGTCGAGACCGTCACCCTCGCCGAGCCGTACCGCGTCCCGCTTTCGGCCTGCGAGCGGGCTACGGCGAAGATGTACGACGACGGCTTCTGGCGGCGCATCGAGGGGCGCTACGAGCGCGTGCGCTGGGGCAGCGAGGTCTGGTCCGGCTGCGCCGGCGTCGACCGGGATGTGTTCCCCGGATACTGGGAGCGGCCGCGCGCGTCGGTCGCCTTCCCGCCCGACTTCACGATGCGTCTTTCGTCCAATGGAGCCGACGGCGTGCTCTCCGAAGGCGACCGGTGCACGCTCGTCAAGCTGGCCGAGGAAGGCACGCACCAGGCTGGATCGGCGTGGACGCCGCGCTTCAGGACCGTCGAGAGTGGCTTCACCTACCTCGTCCTCGAAGGGAGCGCCTACTCGCGCTTCCCACCCGGCATGACGTGGTGCGGATCCGGCGTCGAGACGGAGCTGCTATGGTTGAAGCTCGACGCATCGCTGGCGGTCGTCGCGCACGACACGGCGCGCGTGGAGTCGTGCTTGGATGCGATCGAGGCCGAGGTCCATCAGCTCGGGGGGCCTGGGCTCACGATCGTCGCAGCGCAGAGTACCGAGGGAAAATAATCGAGTGGCCGCCCGGCACGTACGGGCTAGACGA
Source organism: Deltaproteobacteria bacterium (assembly GCA_005879585.1). Classification (GTDB taxonomy): domain Bacteria; phylum Desulfobacterota; class Binatia; order DP-6; family DP-6; genus DP-3. The sequence continues at coordinate 5,544 of VBKG01000302.1, forward strand.
CGGCCGAGGTCGCGAGCTAGGAGAGGACGCGCCGCTCAGTCGGAACGCTTGCGGCTGCCGGCTCCAAACAACGGCGCTCGGGGGGATCGCCATGGTGAGAGCACTCGCAAGCTCCGTCTTCGCCACACTTTGCGTGCTGGCGATCACGAGCGCGCCGGTCGCAGCGCAGGGGAACACCTGCAACGCCTCGAAGCTGACCGCGACTGGCAAGAAGTGCGCGGCGAAGGCCAGATGCGTGGCGAAGGCTGCCGCGAAGGGTGGCACGGTGGACGGCGAGTGCCTTGCGAAGGCGGAGACGCATTTCACGTCTGCGTTCGCGAAGGCGGACAGCAAGGGCACGTGCTCCACGAACGGCGACGCCGCAGCCATCGAGGGCAAGGTGGACGCGCACGTCCAGGACGTCCGCGACGATCTGTGGACCGACGAACCCGCCGAGAACGACTGCGCCGCGTCCAAGCTCCGCGCCACAGGGAGGAAGTGCTCGTGCAAGCTCCGTTGTAACGCGACGGCAGCGAGGCGAGGCGTCTCCGTCCCCGCGCTCTGCCTGCAGCGGTGCGAGAGCGCCTTCGCGTCGGCATTCTCGCGAGCCGAAGGCCGCGGGTCCTGCACGACCGGCGGCGACGCGGGAGGGATCGAGGCCAAGGTCGATGCCTTCGTGGCCGACGTCGCCGTGGACGTCCAGGGATCGGGCACCACCACGACCACCACGCCGGGGAGCACGACCACGACCAGCACGACGACAACCACCACCACGACGATCTCGCCGTCGTGCGGCAACGGCATCGCCGAGGGCGCGGAGGAGTGTGACGACGGCAACCTGAATCCTGGCGACGGATGCTCGCCGACGTGTCAGCTGGAGAGTCTCAACCCGGCGCTCTGTGCGGGCGTCCCGACGGGGTCGGGCGCCACGCTCGACGCCGTGCTCTTCCAGTCCGGATTCGTCATGCCGGTCCACGTGGCGGCACCGCGCCTCGATCCGTTCCGGATGTTCGTCGTCGAGCAGGAGGGCCGCATCAAGATGGTCAAGGGCGGCGTCACGACGACGTTCCTCGACATCACCGCCAAGGTCGCCTGCTGCGGCGAGCGTGGACTCCTGAGCGTCGCGTTCCATCCCGACTACGAGACGAACGGCAACTTCTACGTCTACTACACGCGGAACGCCCCGGATCCGCAGCCGGACGGCGACATCATCATCGCGCGTTATCATGCCACCAGCCCCGATCTCGGGGATCCGTCGAGCGAGACCGTGCTGCTCACGGTCCCGCACACGAGCTTCTCCAACCACAACGGCGGCAACCTGAATTTCGGCCCCGACGGCTTCCTCTACGCCGGGACCGGCGACGGCGGTGGCGGCGGCGATCCGGCGGAGAACGCGCAGAACGACGCGGTGATGCTGGGCAAGCTTCTGCGCATCGACCCGACCACCGGCGCGACGACCAACTGGGCAAAGGGTCTGCGGAACCCCTTCCGGTTCAGCTTCGACCGCGCCACCGGCGACATCTACATCGGAGACGTCGGCCAGGGCAGCTGGGAGGAGATCGACTACAGCGCGGGCAACCCTTCGGGCGTCAACTACGGCTGGGACGACATGGAAGGTCGCCACTGCTTCGAGCCGTCGAGCGGGTGCCTGACGGCTGGGCGAACGCTCCCGGTTCTCGAGTACTGCAACAGCGCGCACTCGGAGGCCGCGTGCAGCACATTCCAGCCGGAGAAGGGTCAGGCCGTCACGGGCGGCTTCGTGTACCGCGGCTGTGCCATGCCCGATCTGCACGGGCGGTACTTCTACGCCGACTTCTACACGGCGTTCATCCGCTCGTTCATGGGGGTGAGCGGCGGCAACGCGCAGAACCTCCAGAACCACACTGTCGATCTGGATCCAGCCGGCGCGCTCGCGATCAACAACGTCAGCAGCTTCGGCGAGGATGCGCGCGGCGAGCTCTACATCGCGGACTACGACGGGGAGATCTACAAGATCGTCCCGGGCAGCTGACCAGAGCTGGTCGTCTACGCGCGTAGACTTTCGCCGTCCGAGGCTCGAGGTCCAACGCTCGGCGATGCGGCGGACCGTGTCGAGGCTCGGGGTGGTACCGCCTGCATATGGCTCCGGAGCTGGGACTTCCTTGAAGCGGTGGGCACGCCAGGCTGGCTGGTAATACTCTCAGCTCGATGGTAATACCAACGCCGTCATGCGGGTCACCATCAAGGGACAGGTCACCGTGCCGAAGGCGCTGCGCGAGCGCTTCGGTATCACCCGGGACACCGAGGTCCAGTTCATCGCCGAGCGGGGGAAGCTCGTTCTCGTCAAGCGCCAGCCTGCGGGCTCCGTCGCCAGCCGCATTCGTGGGCGGGTGAAGCGGCTCCCCGCGGGGCGAACCGTCGACGAGTATCTGGCGTACACCCGCGGCAGGGGATGACGCTCGTCGACACGAGCGTGCTGCTCGACGTACTGCTGGCCGGCGCTGAGCACGGGGACGAGTCGGAGCGGCGACTTGCGACCGCCTTGCGAGCGGGTCCGGTGGTGGTGAACGACGTGATCGCGGCCGAGGTCGCGGCCGTGTTTGACACCGCGGCAGGACTCTGGTCGGCGTTGGCGGACGTCGAGATCGAGCTGGTCCCGTACCCGCGCGAGGCCGTCTACCTGGCCGGGAAGGCGTTCAAGCGATACCGGCGGCAGGGCGGCCGCCGCAACCGCATCCTCCTCGACTTCATGATCGGGGCCCATGCCGTAGCGGCGGGCGTGCACCTCCTCACGCGGGACCGGGGATTTTACCGCCAGTCGTTCCCGGGACTGCGACTCGTCTGAGCGACGCACCACGGTCGCACGCGCATTGAGCCGAGATGTGGAGCGAGCGGCGCATTGTCTTCCGCACCGCCGCTCGGCTAGTCTCCGCCGCACCATGATCGTCCGCACGCACCAGACCCGAGACTCCGTCGGTTCGTCGCACGGCAGCAACCTCGCCCGCCTCGGGGAATACAGCGCCCGGATGGCCGCGGGCGATTATGAGGCGGTGTACGAGTACTTCGCGCCGGACTTCATGAGCCATGCGACCGCGCGCGTGAGCCCGAACGCAGTCGGGACCGACATCCGGCCCCAGGAGCACAAGTTCTGGCAGATGGCGAAGACGGCGTTCCCCGACATGGAGTTCCGGGTGGACGTTCTCCTCGAAGTCGACGACCTCGTCGTGTCGCACTGGACGCTCACGGGGACGCACTCGGGCGGCGCGTACTACGACGTGCCGCCGTCCGGCGCGCGCGTCACCATCAACGGCACGGCGATCCTGCGGCTCCGGGATGGCCAGGTCGTCGAGCACTGGGGCGGCCCACACTGCATGCACGGGATCGGTCTCGCGCGCGTCGTCGGCCCGGGGCCGCATGCGGCGACCGCCACTCATCCGTGACGTCGCGGAGCAACGTCCCGATGATCGACCTTTACACGGCGCCCACGCCCAACGGCCACAAGGTCTCCATCACGCTCGAGGAGCTCGCGATCCCCTACGAGGTCCACATCATCAATCTCCTGGCTGGCGACCAGAAGAAGCCCGATTACGTGAAGCTCAACCCGAACGGCCGCATCCCGACGATCGTCGACCGCGACGAGGGCGACTTCGCCGTCTTCGAGTCGGGCGCGATCATGATCTACCTCGCGGAGAAGGCAGGGCGCCTGGTGCCGACGGACCGGAAGGGGCGGTCGCGGGTGATTCAGTGGCTCATGTTCCAGATGGGCGGCATCGGGCCGATGATGGGGCAGGCGAACGTCTTCTACCGGTACTTCCCGGAAAAGATCCAGCCCGCGATCGACCGGTATCAGAACGAATGCCGGCGCCTGTTCGAGGTGCTCGACGCGCAGCTCGCGGAGCACGAGTGGCTGGCGGGGGACTACTCCATCGCCGACATCGCGAACTGGGCGTGGGTGCGGACGTACAAATGGTCGGGGGTGCGGGTGGACGGGCTGGAGCACTTGAGCCGGTGGATGGGGGCGATGAGTGGGCGACCGGCCTGTCGGAAGGGCGTCGAGGTGCCGTTTGCGCTGCCCGATCTCGGGGAGGATTCGGAGGCCGGCAAGGAGTTCGCGAAGGCGGCGGAGACGCTGCTCCAGAAGTGAGAGCCGAGCCCCGTCCTGAACCGTTTTCATCGACGCGGCGTCAGCGAAGCCTCGGCTGCCCCGGACGGAGACAAGTGTACTTGCGCGCCGATTGACGCTACACGTCGAGGCCAAGGAGGACGACGGCCCATGGCCATCAGCAAGGAGCTGCTCGAGATCCTCGCCTGCCCGCAGTGCAAGGGCGAGCTGGTCCTGACCGAGCCGCAGGACGCGCTCGTGTGCGGGGCGTGCAAGCTACGCTATCGCATCCAGGACGACATCCCGATCATGCTGATCGATGAAGCCGAGCGCCTCGAGTGAGCCCGTGTCCGGCCGGGCAGGGCCGGCGCTCCTCGTCGCGCAGACGAGCTTCCTAGGCGACGTGGTCCTGACCACCCCGCTCCTCGCGGAGCTGCGCACGTCCCTCCGGCCCCGACGCCTGGCGGTGCTCGTGCGTCCGGAGGCGGCACCGCTGCTGGCCGGCCATCCCGCCGTCGACGACGTGCTCATCGACGACAAGCGCGGCCGGGACCGCGGGCTGCGCGGGCTCGCCCGCGTGGCCCGGCGGCTCCGCCGCGAGCGGTTCGACCTCGCGGTGTCGCCCCACCGCTCGCTGCGCACGGCGCTGCTGCTCACGGCAGCGCGCATCCCGCGTCGCGTCGGGTTCCGCGAGAGCCGCGGCGCGCTCCTCTATCACACGCGGGTACCGCGCGACCGGCGCCGGCACGACGTCGAGCGGAACCTCGCGTTGCTCGAGCCGTTTGGCGCGCCGCTCCCGGCGGCGCCGCGCCTGCACCTCGCCGTCGATCCAGGCGCGGCGGCGCGGGCCGCCGCGCTGCTCCCGACCGGACCCGAGCCGCTCGTCGGCATCGCGCCGGGCTCGGTGTGGGCCACCAAGCGCTGGACGCCCACCGGCTTCGCGGCGGTTGCCGCGGCGCTCGACGCCGAAGGCGCGCGCTGCGTGCTCCTCGGGAGCAGCGCCGATGCACCGCTCGTCGAAGCGATCCAGGCAGCCAGCGGTGGCCGGGCGCTCGCGCTCGCCGGTCGCACCGATGTCGCGACCCTGGTAGCCGTCATCGATCGGCTCTCGCTCCTGATCGCCAACGACAGCGCGCCGATGCACGTCGCCTGCGCGCGCGGCATTCCCGTGGTGGCGGTTTTCTGCGCGACGACGCCGGCACTCGGTTACGGGCCGTGGGGCGCCGGGCACACGGTGATCGGCGCCGAACTCGCCTGCCGGCCGTGCGCGCGGCACGGCGGGCAGCGCTGTCCGCGCGGCACCGAGGATTGCATGCACCTCGTCGAACCCGCGGCGGTGCTCGCCGCCGCCCGCCGTGCGCTCGCCGCGCGCGTCCGCGCATGAACGCCGGCGGCGACGTGGGGGCGGTGGTGCTCGGCCTCCGCGGCGGCGGCCGTCTGGCGCGCGCGCTCGGCAGCGTCGCCTGGGCGGCCGAGCGCATCGTGGTCGATGCGGCGGGCCGGATCGACGCCGCGACGTTGCCGCCGGGCGTCCGCCGGGTCGCAAGCCCGCTCGCGCTCGCCGGCGCGACGCGCGCCGTGTGGCTCCTGCTCCTTCACGAGGACGAGATGGCCTCACCGGACCTGGCGGCGGCCGTGCGTGCGGCGACCGCATCGGGCGTGGCGGCGCACCGAATCGGCCGCACCGTGGCATTCGGCGCCGGCCCGCTCGCGCTGCCCGGCGGGACCATCCGTCTCGTTCGCCGCGACGCCGCCCGCCTCCGTGGCGGGCCGGGCGGTTCCTTCGCTCTCGCCGGGGCCGGCGTCCGCGCGCCGCGCCTGCCGGCACGCCTCGTCGTCGAGGCGAGCGATTCGCTGGAAGACGCGGTCGAGACGCTCGACGCCGACGCCACGGCGCTGGCGGCGCTGCTCCACGCACTCGGCGTGCGGCCGCGTCTCGGCAGACTCGCGCTGGCGCCGGTGGTGGCGGCCGCGCCGCTGCTCGTGGCGCGCGGCGGGCCGCTCGGCTGGGGGCGCTGGGTGGCGGCGGTGCTCGCCGGATACCGCGCCTTCGTCGTGCAGGCGAAGCTCTGGGAGCGCGGCGTCGAGGCGTACGCGTGAGGTTGCCCGCGGGCTACACGCTGCTCATCGCGCCACGCGTCCGTGCGGCCGTCCGCGACGACCTCGTCCCGCTGCTCGGCGCGTGGCTGCTGGCGCCCTCGTTCGCCCTGCCGCCGGGCGCGGAGCGGCTGGCCGCGGGTCGGGGCGGCGCGTACCGCGTGGAGCTGCCGGGCGGTGTCCGGGCGGTCGTCCGCCTCTACCGGCGCGGCGGCCTCCTGGCGCGCGCCGTGCGCGAGACGTATCTCGGCGTCCGGCCGCGGCCGCTGCGCGAGCTCGCGATCACCGCCGAGGCGCGGCGCCGCGGCGTCGCGGCGGTGGAGGTGCTCGCGGCCCGGGTCGACGGGCGGCTCGCGTACCGGGGTGCGCTCGTGACGGCCGAGCTCGCCGGCGCCGCGACGCTGGTCGAAGCGTTGCGCGCCGCCCGGACGAGCGCCGCGCGCCAGGCGGTGGCGGCCACCGCGGGCGCCGCCGTTGCGACGCTCCACGCGGCCGGCATCTCCCACGCCGATCTGAACCTGACGAACATCCTCGTCCACCCGGGTCCGACGGGCACGGCGGCGGCGCTGGTCGACTTCGACCGCGCGCGCCTCTCGACGGGACCGCTCGGTCTCGCGGCGCGGCGGCGGAACCTCCGGCGCCTCGCCCGCTCGCTCGCCAAGCTCGACCCGCACGGCGCGCTGGCCGGACCCGAGGACGCGCGCGCGTTCCGTGCCGCCTACGGCGCGCGCGGCGGGGAACCGTGCGCCTGCTGATCGTCCTCACGGGCGCCATCGGCGACGTCGTGCGCGCGCTGCCGCTGCTCGGGCGCATCCGGCGCGGCCGCCCCGATGCGCGCATCACCTGGCTCGTCGAGCCGGCGGCGGCGCCGCTGCTCGCAGGTCATCCCTGGCTCGACGACGTCCTCGTGTTCGAGCGGCGCGCCGGTCTGCGCGCGGTCCGGCCGCTTCTCGCGCGCCTGCGTGCGAGCCGTTACGACGTGGCGCTCGACCTCGGACGGAGCGCGAAGACCGCGCTCTTCGCGCGGCTGTCGGGCGCGCCGCAGCGTCTCGGCTTCGACCGGGCCGACGGTCGCGAGGGGGGCTGGCTCGCGGCCAACCGCCGGCTCCCGCCGCAGGGTCCGCGCCGCTCGAAGCTCCTCCAGTTCCTCGCCTTCGCCGATCTCCTCGGGCTGCCACCCGCGCCGGTCGAATTCGGGCTCGCGCCGACCCCCGCCGAGGTGGCGGACGCCGACGCGCTGCTCGCCGGGCTCGCGGCGCCCCGCGTGGGAGCCGCGATCGGCTCGTCGTGTCCGAGCCGGCGCTGGGTCCCCGAGCGGACCGCGGCGGTGATCGAGGCACTCGGTGCGCGCGGGGCGAGCGCGGTGCTCCTCGGTGCCGCGGCCGATGCGCCGTTCGCGACGCTCGTCCGCCGCGCGGCGCCCGGTGCCCGAGATCTCGCCGGCCGCACCTCGCTCCGCCAGCTCCTCGCCGTCCTGACACGGATGCGGCTCGTCTTCGGCCCCGACTCGGGCGCGCTCCACCTCGCCGCCGCGGTCGGCACGCCGGTGGTCTCCCTCTGGGGGCCGACCAGCGTCGAGCGCTCCGTGCCCTACGGCTCCGAGGGACTCGCGGTGACCGGAACGGCGCCGTGCGCGCCGTGCTTTCTCCGCGACTGTCCGATCGACCGCGTCTGCATGCGGCAGATCCCCCCGGAGCCGGTCCTCGCGGCGGCAGCCGCCGCGTTCGGCGCGAACGGGGGTGGGCGGTGACGGCGTACGCCCGCTGGGAACGCGACGGCTGGCGCGGCGTCGCCCGGCCGGCCCTCGAGCTCGACGTCGCCGCGGTCGCGCGGATGGTCGACGGCGCGGGGCGAGCCTCGCGTCACGCGCGGACCTTGCCGGTCACCGCCGCCGGCGAGCGCCTGTTCGTGAAGCTGTACCCGGCGCCCGCGGGCTGGCGGGCGCGGCAGGCCTTCCGTGCGAGCCGGATGCTCGTGGCCGCGGGATTCGGGGCCCCGGAGACGGTGCTCGTCGCCCGGCGAGGCGCGGCCGGCGTGCTCGTGAGCCGCGACGTCGGCGGCGAGGATCTCGCCGAGGCCATCGGCCGGCTCGGCGACCGCCGGGAACCGGCGGCGCGGCAGGCCAAGAGGCGGCTCCTCCGGCTCCTCGGTGCGGAGGTGGCGCGCCTCCATGCCGCGGGCTTCGTGCACGGCGACCTCGTGCCGCCGAACGTGCGGGTGTCGGGCGATCGCCTGGTCTTCCTCGACAACGACCGCACGCGGCGGAGCCGGCTCCTCGTCGCCGTCGGCGCGCGGCGGAATCTCGTGCAGCTCGGCCGCTTCGTCGTTCCGGGCCTCACGCTCACCGACCGCGCCCGCGTGCTCGACGCCTATGCGCGAGGGCGCCGCCTGTCGCGGCGGCGCTGGCGGCGGCTCGCGCGCTGGCTCGTGGCGAAGACGACCGCGCGGCGCTGCGCCATCGACCGCATCCCGGAGGCGACGGCGCGACAGAACGGCTTCCGCGAGCTCATGCGGAGCGGCGGGCCGTTCGACCGCGCCGGCACGGGGAGGCGGAGCGCGTGAGGCGCGCGGTCGTGACGCTGGCGCACCCGGCGCACGCGGGGATGCTGCGCGCGCTCGGGCTCCTCGATCAGGCGGCGGCGGCGCACGGCTGGACGCTCGACTACGTGCTCGCGGCCCCGGACCCACTGGTCGCCGCGGTCGGGCTGCCGGCCGAGCGGGTCACGTACCTCGGCGCTCTCCGCGGCTGGCGCCGCTGGCCAGCGCGCGTGCGGCTCGGCCTCGCGGCGCTGCGGCTCGCGCGGCGCGCCCGCGGCGCGGACGTCTTCTACTCCGCGACGCTCTCGAGCTTTCCGCCCTGCCTGCTCGCCGGGCGGCTGCGCCGCATCCCGCAGGTGGTGCACGTCTACTCGAGCTACGCGGACGGCGCGTCGTACCGGAAGCACCTCCTCGGCCATGCGCGCCATCTGATCGCCCCGTCGGCCGACTCGCTGGCGCTCGCGCGCGCGGCGCTCGGCGAGTTCCAGCCCGGGACGCGCGCGCGCGTCGTCTACAACGGGATGGACGTCGCGCGGCTCGAGCGCGAGGCCGCGGCACCCGTCGCGCCGGCGTTCGCCCCGAACGGCGTGCCGACGATCGGTATGGTCGGCAACCTCGACGAGCGGAAGAATCCCGCCCTGCTCGTCGAGGCGCTGGCGGACGTGCGTGCCGCGGTGCCCGAGGTGCGGGCGCTCCTTGTGGGCGCCTTTCCGGATGCCGCCTACGCCGCGCGCGTCGATCGTCGCGTCGCCGCGCTCGGGCTCCGCGATGCCGTGACCGTGAGCGGCTTCCTCCCGAACCCGTTCCCGGTGGTGCGCGGCCTCGACGTGCTCGTGCATCCCGCCCGGCGCGACCCGTTCCCGCTGGCGCTCCTCGAGGCCATGGCGCTCGCGCGGCCGATCGTCGCCGCGGCCGTCGGCGGGATCCCCGAAATGCTGGTCGACGGCGAGAGCGGCGTCCTCGTGCCGCCCGACGACGCGCCGGCGCTCGGTCGCGCGCTGGTCGCCCTGCTGCGGGACCCCGCGCGGCGCGCGCGGCTCGGTGCTGCGGCCCGCGAGCGGCTGGTGACGCGGTTCCCGCTCGCCGGCTTCGCCGACGGCGTCTTCGCGGCGTTCGACGACGCAGTGGGGGGACAGCCGTGAGCGCCGTGCCGGACGTCTCCGTCGTCGTCCCGACCTTCAACCGCGCGCACGTGCTCGGCGCGAGCCTCGCGAGCCTGCTCGCGGAGACCGGCGTCGACCTCGAGGTGGTCGTGGTCGACGACGGCTCGACCGACGACACGGCGCGCCTCCTCGGCGCGCATCCCGATCCGCGAGTGCGTGGGATCGCCGGCCCGCACGCCGGCATCGCGGCGGCGCGCAATCGTGGCGTGGCGGCTGCGCGGGGCCGGTTCATCGCCTTCCACGACTCCGACGACCTGGCGCTGCCGGGGCGGCTGGGGGCGCCGGTGGCATATCTCCAGGCGCATCCCGACGTCGACGCGGTGATCCAGAACGGCCGCATGCTGCCCGCCGACCGACCGTGGATCCCGCCGCACGTGGCGCGGGTTCTCGCGTCCCGGCCGGTTGGTGTCGCCGAGGTGTTTCGCTGGAACCTCGGCCAGCTCCAGGGCATGTGTTTCACGCGACGGAGCGTGGAGGCGACGGGACCACTCGACCGGACGTTCGACATCCTCGACGACCTCGATCTGGTCCTGCGCCTCACGGTGCGCTTCCGGGCGGTCTTTCTCGACCGTGTCGCGTTCACGTACCACGTGCACCCCGACGGGGTCGCCCGCGATCGGACGAAGGTGCGCGAGGAGTCGATCCGACTCGCGGAGAAGCTCGTGCACGAGCATCCCGAAGTCCTGCGGGTGGTCGGCCCGAGCGCGTTCGCACGCCGCCAGGCGCGCCGCTACGGCCGGCTCGCGACCATCCGGCTCGCGGCTGGCGACGTCGAAGGCGCGCGCGGTGCGCTCGCCCGCGCGCAGGCATTGCGTCCACACGATCTTCGCTATCGTCTCCGGACGCTGTGGCTCCGCGGGCGGGAGGCCTGATGCGCGTCGCCCTCATGCACCGTCGGCTCGCGGGCGGCGGCACCGAGGGTGACCTCCGCCGGCTTGCGAGCGGCCTCGCCGCACGCGGCCACGACGTGCACGTCTTCTGCGCTCGCGCCCGTGCGGACGTTCCGGGCGTGACGGTGCGGCGCGTGCCCGTCGTGCGCGCCGGCCGGCTCGCCCGGCTCCTGTCATTCGCGTTCGCGGCGCCGCGGCTCGTGGCGCGCGAGCGCTGGGACGTGGTGGTGGGCTTCGGGCGCACGCCGCGGCAGGACGTGGTGCGCGTCGGCGGCGGGACGCATCGCGCGTACCTCGCGCGCATGCGGGCGGCGGGCCTCCGCCGCGGGTCGCTCGGTCCGTATCACCGCGCGATCCTCTGGCTCGAGCGCCGGCAGTTCAGCGCGGGCGGCCACCGGCGCGTGCTCGCGGTATCCGAACGGGTCCGGGACGAGGTCACGCGCGACTACGGCGTCCCGCGCGAGCGGATTGCGGTCATCTACAACGGCGTCGATCTCGAGCGCTTCGACCCCGCCGCGCGCACGGCGCTCGGCCCGCGCGTCCGGCACGAGCTCGGCATCACCAACGGCGCTCGCCTCTGCGTCGCCGTCGGGAGCGGGTTCCGGCGGAAGGGATTCGACCTTCTCCTCGGGCTCTGGCGGAGGGACCCTCTGCCGGACACCGTCCTCGTGCTCGTCGGTGACGACGAGCGCCTCGGCGCCTACCGCCGCGAGGCCGAGGCGCTCCGCGGACGCGTGATGGTGACCGGTCCGCGTGCCGACGTCGAGGCGTTCTTCGCCGCCGCCGACGTGGTGTGCGTGCCGTCGCGGCAGGAGGCCTTCGGCAACGTCGTCCTCGAGGCGTGCGCGGCGGGGGTCCCCGTCGTCACGAGCCGGCGAGCGGGCGCCGCGGAGCTGCTCGACGGTGCGCTCGACAGCCTGGTGGTCGACGATCCGGAAGACCTCGAGGCGATCCGCCGGGCGGTCGCGCGGGCGCTCGGTCCCGACGGACCGAGTCTCGGCGCCGCCGCGCGCCGCCTCGCCGAGCGCCTGCCATGGGCGGCGCACATCGAGCGCGTCGAGCGCTTCCTCGCCGAGGTCGCGCGTGAGCGCTGAGCGGCCGCCCGACGCGGCGCCGCGCCTCTTGCGCGGCGGGATTCGTGCCCGGCTCGGGCCCGGCGTCCGGCTCGCCGATGTCGCACCCGGCGGCGATCCCGATCGGCTGCTGACGCGTCCGGACTGCGACGTGCTGAAGCTGCAGCCGAAGGTCACGGTCGGCGCCGTCTCCACGCCTGCAGGTCGCATCTACGTGAAGCGCTACAACGTCTTCGCCTGGCGCGTCGCGCTCGCGAGCCTGTGGCGCAGCTCGCCGGCGGCCGCCGCCTGGCAGGCCGCCGCTGCACTCGGGGCGCGGGGCTTCGCGACGCCCGAGCCGCTTGCGGCCATCGACGTGCGCCGTGGCGGGCTCCTCCGGAAGAGCTTCTTCATCACCCGCGAGGTCGCGGGTGCGGTGACGGCCGACCGGTTCTGGCAGATGATCCTCCAGGAGCCGGCTTCGCGGCGGGGCCCCGGCCGCCGCGCCGTCGCCCATGCCCTCGGCGACCTCTTCCGCCGCCTGCACGCCGCCGGCGTGTACCACAACGACCTGAAGGACGTGAACGTGCTCGTCGAGGGGCCGGCGGAGACGATGCGCTGCGTGCTCCTCGACCTCGAGCGGGTGCGGATCGTGCGGCGTCTCGGACGCCGCCGGCGCGTGAAGAACCTGATGCAGCTCGCGCGGACCCTCGGGCCGCAGGCGTCCGCGAGCGACCGTCTGCGCTTTCTCGCCGCCTACCTCGGCGACGCCGCCGGGCGGGACGAGCGCCGCGCATGGGCACGCGCGGTCGGCCGGGCGGCGGCGCGAAAGGACGCGGGGCGCCGCGCCGTCGCGACCGGTCCGCAGCCGCGCGTGTCCTGCACCGTGATCGCGCAGGACGAGGAGGCGATGATCGAGGGCTGCCTCGCGAGCGTCGCGTGGTGCGACGAGATTGTGGTGGTCGACGGGGGTTCCGCGGACCGGACGGTCGCCGTCGCCCGCCGCTTCACCGATCGCGTGCTGTCGCACGCCTGGCCGGGACATCGGGCGCAGAAGCAGTTCGCGCTCGAGGCCACGACCGGCGACTGGGTGCTGAACCTCGACGCCGACGAACGGGTGTCACCGGAGCTCGTGAGCGAGATCCGCGCGGCGCTGGCCGACGTGCCACCCGGGGTCGGCGGCTTCGCGATCCCTCGCCTGGTCGGGTACCTCGGCCGCTGGTGGTACCGCGGCGGCTGGTATCCGCGCCGCGTGGTGCGGCTCGTGCGGCGGACGACGACGCGCTGGGGCGGGACAGACCCGCACGAACGGGCCCTCGTCAGCGGCACCGTGCGCTGGCTGGAGGCGCCGATCCTTCACTATACGTACCGCGACATCTCCGACCACCTGCGGAGCGTCAACCATCTCACGACGGTCGCGGCCGCGGAGCGCAGCGGCCGGCGGATCGGCGCCGGCAGGTTCCTCGTCGAGCCCTTCTGGCGCTTCCTGCGGGCGTACGTCCTGGCGGGCGGCGCGCTCGAGGGATTCCCGGGACTCTTCACGGCGGGCACCGGCGCGTTCTACGCGTTCCTCCGCGCGGCGAAGGTCTGGGAGCTTCAGGTGCACGCCGCGACCGCATCTGCTAAAGGCGCCGGCGGGCGCCCGCGCGCCCGCGCCTCGTCGTGACGGTGTCGATCGTCGTCGTCAACTGGAATGCCGGCGCCGCGCTCGACGGCTGCCTCGAGAGCGTCGCCGCCGACGGGCTCGCCGGCCGGGACGTCGTGCTGGTCGACAACGACGCGACGGACGGCAGCACGGCGCGGGCCCGCGTTCGTCATCCATGGGCGCGGGTGGTGGAGACGGGCCTGAACCTCGGCTTCGCCGGCGGCGCCAACCGCGGGGCCGCGGCCGCGCGCGGCGAGGTGCTCTGCTTCCTCAATCCCGACGCCCGCGTGCTGCCGGGCGCGGTCCAGGCGCTCGTCGACACCCTCGAGCGCGTGCCGGGCGCGGGCATCGCCGGCGGCGGGCTGGTCGACGAGGCCGGCGCCTGGCAGCCCGGGGCCGGCCGGTTCGCTCCGGTGCAGCACCTCGTGCTCGACACGACCCCCGGCCGGCTCCCGGCCCGGCTCCGGCGGATGCCCTACCGCGTGGACTGGGTGTACGGCACGTTCATGGCGGTGCGCCGAGACCTCTTCCGGCAGCTCGGCGGCTTCGATTCGCGCTACTTCCTCTACGGCGAGGATCTGGACCTCTGCTACCGGGCCGCGCGCCTCGGGTCGCGCACCATCCACGTGCCCGCGGCGCGCGCCGTCCACGGGACGAACGTGAGTGCAGCGCAGCGGTTCGGGGTCGGCCGCGAGGCCGAGGTCGTGAAGGGCGAGATGCGCTTCTACGCCGCGCGGCGTGCGCCCCGCGACCTGCGCCTCTTCCGCGCCGTCGGGGCGTGCAAGTTCGGTCTCAAGGCGGCGCTCGCGGCGGCGATCGGCCGGCGCGGCGCCGCCGCGTCGTATGCGCGCGTCGTGCGCGCGTGCGTCGCCTTCGACCCGCTCGCGGCCGATGCGTGACGGCCCGAGCCTGACCCTCGCGGTGCCGTGCCGGACCGACGAGCCGGCGCTGGCGCGCACCCTCGGCGCCGCGCGGGCGGCGCTGGCGGCGGCAGGGGAGGGCGCGTCCGTCGAGCTGCTCGTCTGCATCAACGGCCCGGACCCGCTGGCGTCGGCGGCGCTCCGCGACCTCCGCGCCTTCGCGCGCGAGACGGCGGCGTCGTTCGCCGAGGTGACGGCGGACGGCGTCCGACCCGCGGCGCTGCCGCCCGCGCGGCCGCCGCTCGCCGTCGTGGCGCTCCTCACGACGCGCGCGGGAAAGCCGCTCGCCTGGAACGTGCTCCGGTGCCACGCGCGCGCGCCCGTCGCCATCTTCTTCGACGCCGACGTGTCGTTCGCTCCCGACGCCTTCCGGCTCCTGCTCGCCGCGCTGGCCGCGGCGCCGGGTGCGGTGCTCGCCTCGGGGAAGACCACCTGCGCGCCGCGGCCGCGGGCGTTCGAGCGCATCATGGCCGCACCCTACGGCGTCGACTTTCCGAACCTCTCGGCGCAGCTCTACGCTGCGCGCCTCGACACCCTGCCCGCCGCCATGCCGGAGGACCTGATCGAGCCCGAGCGATGGCTCGAGCTGATCGTCGGGCGCGAGCGCGTCGTCCGCGTGCCGGAAGCGCGCGTCGCCGTCCGGCTCCCCGCGACGCTCGCCGACTTCTGCCGCCAGCGCGTCCGCATCGAGATGGGGAAGGTACAGCTCGCCCGCGAGTATCCCGCGCTCGCCGGACGCGGCGCGCCGCAGCCGCGGACCCGGGCCGCGCTCACGAGCCTCGACGCGGCCGACGCCGTCCGGCTGGCGGCCTATCTCGGGATGCGCAGCCTGGCGCACGTCGTCGCGTGGTGGCGCTACCGGCGCGGCGCGACCGCCGGCATCTGGCGCCAGGCCGCGACGACGAAACGGTGGGATCCTGCGTGAGGGTCCTCTTCCTCGCGACGCGCCTGCCGGTCCCGCCCTGGCGTGGGGACCAGGTCCGCGCCTACCATCACCTCCGCCTACTTGCCCCGGCGCACGACATCACGTGCTGCGCGCTGCTGACCCGGCCGCCGCCCGCGGGACTCCGCGCGGAAGTCGAGGCGCTCGGGGTGCACCTGGTCGTCGTGACCCTCGGAATGCTCGGCGCGGTGCCGGCGCTCGCCCGCGTGCTCGTCGGCGACGGGCGTCCGCTGCAGGTCCTGCTCTATGCGCGCCGGCGAGCGGCGACCGCCGTCACCCGGCTCGTCGCCCGCGGCGGCTTCGACGTCGTGCATGCGCAGCTCGTCCGCGCGGCGTCCTACCTGCCGGCGGGCGTGCCGGCGGTGGTCGACCTGATCGATGCCCTCTCCGCGAACTTCGCGCGCCGGGCGGCGAGCGACCGTGGCCCGCTCGGGGCGGCCGCCGCATGGGAAGCCCGGCGGCTCGCGCAGTTCGAGCCGCGGGTCGCCGCGGGCGCGGCCCGCGTCCTCGTCGTCTCCGAGGCGGAGCGCGCGGCGCTCGGCGAGGCGCGGGTGACCGTGGTGCCGAACGGCGTCGACACGGTCGCTTTCCCGTATCGCGAGGACGGCCGGTTGCCGGGGCGGATCGTGTTTGCCGGGAACCTCGGCTATTTCCCGAACGTCGACGCCGCGCGCTGGCTCGCCCGGGACATCTTCCCGCGTGTCCGCGCCGTCGTGCCGGCGGCCGAGCTGCGCCTCGTGGGCGCGCGGCCGGCGCGCGCGGTGCGGGCGCTCGCCGCGCTGCCGGGCGTGTCGCTCGCCGTTGCCGTGCCCGCGATGGCGCCGGAGCTCGCCGCCGCGACGGTCGCCGTCGTCCCCGTCCGCGCGGGATCGGGGCTGCAGAACAAGGTGCTCGAGGCGATGGCTGCCGGGACGCCGGTCGTGACGACACCGCGCGCCGCGGCGGCGCTGGACGCCCAGCCCGGGGAGCACCTGCTGGTGGCGGAGGACGCCGCGGGGCTCGCCGCCGCGGCGCTCGACCTGCTCGCGAATGCGGCGCGGGCGCGAGCGCTCGCGCGGGCGGCACGCGCACTCGTCGAGCGGCGCTACCGCTGGGAGGACTCGGCCGAGGGTGTCGCGGCGGCGTGGCGGGACGCCGTCGACGCGATGCAGCGATCGGCTTGAACGGCGGCGGGCTTTTGCTATGTCGCGGTCGGTGTATCGGCGCGAGAGAGGATGGCGCCTCCGCTGGGCATTGCTCGTCCAGGGGGACCTCCTGGCCGCGTGCCTGGCGTATCTGCTCGCGTTCTTGCTGCGCGCCGCAGTGCCCTTTCCGCTGACGCAGGGCTACCTCCCGGCGCTGCGCTTCGCCGAGGTCCACCATCACTGGATCGCGCTGCTCGGCGCACAGCTCGGCGTCCTCTACTTCCTCGGCCTCTACGAGCCGCGCGCGCTCACCAATCCGCGCGCGCAGGCCGGCGCCATCGGCGCCGCCGCGGCGCTGCAGGCGCTCGTGCTGATCGCGGTCTACTTCTTCCGGCAGGACCTGCTGTTTCCGCGCTCGATCTTCGTCGTCTTCGCGGGGGTGAACGCGGCGCTGCTCTTCGCCTGGCGGCTCGGGAGCCGCTCGTTGATGGGGGCCTATCCGCGACGGCGCGTGCTCGTCGTCGGCACCAACGCGACCGCTGCCGAGGTGATCGACACGATCCGCGTGCAGCACTGGCTCGGCATGGACATCGTCGGCGCGGTGTCGGGCGACGGCTCCGGACCGGCCGCGCTGGGCGACGTACCGCTGCTCGGGGGGCGCGAGGAGCTGCCCGCGCTCTGCGAGCGCCATAACGTGGACGAGGTCATCATCGCGTCCGAGCACTCCTGGCAGGACCGGTTGCTCGATTCGCTGAGCCGTCTGCAGGGACCGCGCGCGCGCGTCTGCGTGGTCCCGTCGCCGTACGAGATCCTGATCGCCCGTCCCGAGCATCTCCGCCTGCACGACATCCCGCTGATCGAGATGATCCGGGAGCCCGCGGCGGGCGGCGCGAGCGCGGCCAAGCGGCTGTTCGACGTCCTCCTGGCGCTCGTGCTGCTCGTCGCGACGCTGCCGGTCATGCTGGTCGTGGCGCTCGCGATCCGCCTCACGTCGCGCGGACGCGTGCTGTACACCCAGACCCGGGTCGGCAAGGACGGCGGGCCGTTCACCATGGTCAAGTTCCGGACGATGCACGCCAAGGCGGAGCACACGACCGGCCCGGTGCTCGCCGCCGAGAATGATCCGCGCGTCACGTGGCTCGGCCGCTATCTGCGGGCGCTCCGGATCGACGAGCTGCCGCAGCTCTGGAACGTGCTCGCCGGCGACATGAGCTTCGTCGGACCCCGGCCCGAGCGGCCCGAGTTCGTCGCCCGTTATCAGGGCACGATCCAGGGCTATCGCGAGCGCCTGAAGGTGCGGCCGGGACTCACCGGCTACGCGCAGGTGAACGGCGAGTACCACACCTCGGCGCCCACCAAGCTCAAGTACGACCTCGCCTACATCTATAACCGCTCGCTGTGGCTCGACCTCAAGATCCTGTCCGAGACCGTGAAGGTGATGCTCACCCGACGAGGCATCTGAGGTGGCCGCGCGGCGCGTGGCCGACGCGCTTCTTTTCCTGCTCGCCGCCGCCATCCCGCTCTCCACGACCGCCATGGAGGGGGCGGTGCTGGCGCTCGGCGCGCTGACGTTGTTCACCGCGGCGCGCAGGCAGTCGCCCGTGCGGGCGACGCCGCTCGACGGTGTGCTCGGGCTGTTCTACGCGACGCTCGCCCTGTCGACGGTCGTCAGCGGGCACCTCCGCGAGGCGACCGGCTGGGCGCGCCTCTGGGTGGTGCTGACGTACTTCGTCGTCTTCTGGTGGCTCCGCGATCGGCGTCAGACGATCCGCTTCGTGTACGTCCTCGTCGGCGCCGGGGCGACCGCCGCGGCGTACGGGCTGCTCCAGCACGCCACCGGCGCCGACTGGTACCGCGCGGCGCTCGGCCGGCCCCTCCTCGTGCACCCCCGCGAAGCAGGCGGCGCGGGCTATGCGATCGTGGGTTTCTTTCGGAACTACCTGACGTTCGCCCACACGATGCTGTTCCCGCTGGCGTGGGCCACGGCGCTGGCGATCGGTGGCGCCGTCGCTGCCCTCGGTGCCGCCGCCTTGCTCGTGCTCGCGATCGCCTTTTCGACCGCCCGCGGCGTATGGCTCGCGACGGTCGCCGTCGTCGCGGTCCTCGCCCTCATCGCGCGCGGCCGGCCGGCCGCGTTCGCGGTCGCCGGTCTCGCAGCCGCGGCGCTCCTCGGCTTCGCCGTCTCGCGCGACCTCCGGCACGAGGCGGCGCAGATGTTCGGGCTCGGCGGTCCGAACGTCGGGCGGGTCGCGATCTACGAGGCCAATCTCGACATCATCCACGCGCACCCGGTGCTCGGCCTTGGCTTCGGACGCTACCAGGCAGCGGCGCTGCCGTACTACACGACCCATCCGCTGGCGGACCGGCGCTCGCACGCGCACAGTGACTACCTGCAGATCGCCGCCGAGGCGGGGCTCACGGGCCTCGCGGCGTTCGCGCTCCTCTTCGCCGTCGCGCTCCGCCGTGGATGGACCGCGATCGCCGACGCGCCGGATGCGACGGTGCGGGCCACGGCGGCGGGCGCCTGGGCGGGCATCGTCGGCTTCCTGGTCGGCGGCATCACCCAGTACAACTTCGGCGACAACGAGGTGGCGATCGCGATGTGGACGGCGCTGGCGGTGCTGATGCGGCTCAGGGAGCCGTAGCCGTGCGCGTCCTGCACGTCGATCCCGAGCGGGGCTGGGGTGGGGGCGAGGTCCAGGTCATGGCGCTGCTCGGGGAGCTCGGGCGCCGCGGGCACGCGTCGCGGGTCGCCGCTCACCCGGACGGGCCACTCGCGCGTGCCGCCACCGCCGCGGGCGTGCCAGTGATCCCGCTGGCCGTCGCGAACCACGTCGACATCGGCGCGGCACTCCGCCTGCGACGCGCGCTCGGCGATGCGGAAGTCGTGCACTTCCACACGGCGCGCGCCCACGCGTTGGCCCCGCTGTGCCGGCGCGCGGGCGTACGGCTCGTCGTCACGCGGCGCATGGACTACGTGCCCGCGGGCGGCCCATACGTCCGCTTTCTCTACAACCGGGCGGTCGACGCGGTCGTCGCGATCTCGGAAGGCGTGCGCGAGGCGCTCGTCCGGGTGGGCGTCCGGCGCGACCGCATCCGGGTGGTGCCGAGCGGCATCGAGCCCGCGGCCGGCGTCGCGCCGGCGGGCGCGCGGGCCGCGCTTCGCCGCGAGTGGGAGGTCGGCGACGATGCGGTGCTGGTGCTCGTGGTCGGCGCGCTCGAGCGGCGGAAGGGGCACGCGGTACTGCTCGACGCCGCGCGCCGGCTGTCGCCCGCCGCGCTCGGCCTGCGGTACGTGTTCTGTGGGGACGGGAGCGAGGCGGGAGCGCTGGCCGAAGCGGCGGCGCCGCTCGGGGGCGCCGTGTGCTTTGCCGGCTTTCGACGCGACGTCGCCGCGTGCCTCGCGGCGGCGGACGTCGTCGTTCTGCCGTCGCTGCGCGAGGGGCTCGGCGTCGCGGCCCTCGAGGCGATGGCGGCCTCGCGTCCCCTGGCGGCGAGCCGCGTGGGCGGCCTCGCCGAGGTCGTGGTCCACGAGGAGACCGGGCTTCTCGTCCCGCCCGGCGACCCGGCCGCGCTCGCGACGGCGCTCGCGCGGCTCGCCGGCGACCGCGCGCTGCGCGCGCGCCTCGGAGACGCCGGCCGGGCCCGCGTGCTCGCCCGTTACACGAGCGCACAGATGGCGGAAGGTACCCTCGCCTGTTATCGGGGGGAGCCGTGAAACGCGTCGGCCCGCGACGGCTCGTCGACCTCATCCGGCAGTTCGGACGCGTCCGTGCGCTCGTCGTCGGCGACCTGATGCTCGACCAGTTCATCTGGGGCACCGTGCGGCGCATCTCGCCCGAGGCGCCGGTGCCCGTCGTCCAGGTGGCCAACGAGGACGCGCGGCCGGGCGGCGCGGGCAACGTAGTGAGTAACATCGCGGCGCTCGGCGGCCGCTCGGCGGTGTGCGGCATCGTCGGGCGGGATCCCGCCGGCGACCGGCTCATTGCGGCGCTGCGCGCGCGCGGCGCGGACACGGCCGGAGTCGTCGTCTCGCGCGCGGGGCCGACGACCCAGAAGACGCGCATCATCGCGCATCATCAGCAGGTGGTGCGGCTCGATCGCGAGTCCGGGACCGGGCCCGACGGCGCGGGCGCGCGGCGCGTCCGGGACTTCGTGCTGCGCCAGCACGCGCGGTACGACGTGCTCGTCGTGTCCGACTACGGGAAGGGAGCGGTCGGCGCGGACCTCCTCGGCGCGCTCGCGGAGGCCTGCGGCCACCGGCCGTTCACCTGGGTCCTCGACCCGAAGCAGGCCAATTTCGCCCATTACCGGCGCGCGTCGCTCGTGAAGCCCAACCGCGAGGAGGCGGCCGCCGCCTCCGGCGTCGACATCCACGATGCGGCGACCTTGCGCGAGGCCGGCGCGCGGCTCCTCGAGCGGTGGGAGGCGGGCGCGGTGCTCATCTCGCGCGGCGAGGAGGGGATGGCGCTCTTCAAGCGCGGGCCGCAGGGTGTCGTCGTCGAGGAGTTCCGCACCGCCGCCCGCGAGGTGTTCGACGTCACCGGCGCCGGCGACACCGTGCTCGCCGCCTGCGCGCTGGCGCTCGGCGCCGGCGGGACGCTCGAGGAGGCGACGGTGCTCGCCAACCACGCGGCGGGCGTGGTGGTGGGAAAGATCGGGACGGCGACGGTCAGCGCCGACGAGCTCGCGCGCGACGTCCGGCGGTGAGCATGCGGAGCATGACGGGCTACGGCGCCGGCGCGGCCGAGGCACGCGGCGCGCGCGTGACGGTCGAGATACGCGGCCTCAACCAGCGCTTCCTCGACGTCAAGGTGGCGGTGCCGCGCGAGTACGCGGCATGGGAGACGGAGATCCGCGATCGCGTGCGGAAGACGGCGCAGCGCGGACGGGTCGAGGTGACGGTGCTGCGCGCGCCGATCGCGGCGGAGCGCCGGTATCGCGTGGCGATGCAGCCCGGACTCGCGCGGGCGTACGTCGGCGCCGTGCGCGAGCTCGTGCAGACGCTGCGGCTGACGGGCGGGCCGTCGCTCGGCGACGTGCTGCGGCTGCCGGGTCTGTTCGAGGTAACCGAGGAAACCCCCGACCTCCGACGGGAGCGGACGGCGCTGCAGCGGGCGCTCGGCACGGCGCTCCGTGCCTTCGACGGCGAGCGCCGCCGCGAGGGCGCCCACCTCGAGCGCGACATGCGCCGGCGCGCCACCCAGATGCGCGCGCTGACGGCTCGCATCCGCCGCCGCCTGCCGGAGGCGCTCGCCTCCCTCCGTCGCCAGGTCGAGGAGCGGCTCGTGCGGCTCGTCGGCGGCAAGGAGCTCGACGCGAACCGGATCGCGCACGAGGTCGCGATGCTCGCCGAGCGCGGCGACGTCACCGAGGAGATCGTCCGGCTCGAGAGCCACCTCGCCGCGCTGGCGAGCGCGCTCGGCGAGCAGGGGCCCGTCGGCAAGCGGATCGACTTCCTCGTGCAGGAGGTCCACCGCGAGCTCAACACGACGGGCGCCAAGGCGGGCGACCTCACGATCACGGACCTGGTGCTCGCCGCCAAGAGCGAGCTCGAGAAGCTCCGCGAGCAGGTGCAGAACGTCGAGTGACCCGGATGTTCCGGGACTGCTGCGATCATGCGGCCGAAGGGCCCGCATTGTCATGAGATGTGATGTAATGTAGAGGACAGAGATATGAAGACCTCGCAGGCCGAATGGGCCGGTATCCGGCAGCAGTTCATCGATCACGCCACGCGTCAGGGTGTCAGTCTCAGACTTCGAGACCGTGTCTGGGCGGTGAGCCCGAAAGGCGAGTGGGTGGCGCTTCCGGGAAGCAGTGATAGCCCGAACGCAGACAGCTGGTGGCTCGGCTGTGATCCGCAGAAGCTTCACGCGCGGCGCGCCGCAGGAGTCATTCTTCTCTGCCAAG
>VBKG01000114.1 GCA_005879585.1 Deltaproteobacteria bacterium
AGCTGCGTCTCCGGCGTGGCGACGCCGACGAGCAGACGGACCTGCGTCCACGAGACCGCGCCTTCGTCGAAGGCGGCGGCGATGGCGGGCAGCTCGGCGAGCCGTCGCGCGACGTGGGCCAGCTCCTGGAACTCGCGCCCGGAGATGCCCAGACGCTCGCGGGCGTAGTCACCCAGCTTCGCGAAGCCGAGCTTGTGATGGCCGTCACGCCAGAGAAAAGCATCCGCGAGACGGCCGAGGACCCGGCGGCAGGCCGTATCCTGGCGGGCAAGCCGCCGGAGGTAGCCGTCGAGGACCTGCGCGCAGTCGGCGCGATGCAGGTGGCGGTATTCCGGAGGCTCGAGAATCTCAGCCGGCACCAACATCGAGGCGAAGATTAGGCGAACACACCGCGCTTGTCAATCCCTCTGAAAGAAATTGTCCTTGTCACGACGCATGCATGCGCGATAGGCATCGCACGTGCGCGCCCTCCTGGCCGCCCTTGTCCTCGCCCGCGCCCCGCCGCATCCGACTGCTCGACACCGCTCGCGTTCCAGCCGATCCCGCACCTGCATGTCCACGTCGGCTTCCCCGTCGACTATACGGCGCGCCTGAACCGCTACTGCTCCACGTGGAGCTTCCGCAAGGTGACCGCCCCGCCGGAGTTCGACCTCGACGGCGCCGGCGGCCTCTTCTATTGGACGCCGGCCGTCACGGGGATCGAGAGGATCACGATCGAAGCCACCGAAGGAAATTAGACAGCGCGCGCGACGTTCAATGCGTACGTCGGCGACGGCCTGGTGGACGTCGCGGTGGGGAGTCGTTCGGCGCCGGGAACGTTCTCGCCTGGGAGGACCGGAGCGCCGTCGAGGACGCCTACCTCGTCGAGCGCTCGGCGACGGGGGCAGCGGGGACCTATCAGACCGTCGCGACGCTCGCGCCGGACAGCACGTCGTGGACGGCGCCGGGCGGCGGCTACTCCCGCGTGCCCGCGGCGCGCGCCGGAGTGCCCTCGCGGCCCTCCAACGCCGTGTCGGTGCCGTAGACCTCGATCGGGTTCGTCTCGACGGTCTCGGGCGTGCGCTCGGCGCGCGGCTCGCACGTCGACAGCACGACGGGCGCACGGTGCACACGAGGAGCGCCGCTCACCCGCAGCCGCGCACCCGACGCGCCGACCTCGTAGCAGCCGTCATGCTCGGGCAGCTCGGCATCGACCCGCAGTCTCTCCCCCGCAAGCGTCGCCTCGCGGCGGATCAGCACGGGCGGCACGGTGATCGCGTGGAGCGTCACCGCCATCCCCTCCCCCGTCGCATACCGGTCGAACTCCGTGCGCGCGAACATCCGGGCGTTCCCCGCCGACAGATTCTCGTCGACACGCGACGTCGTCGCCTCCCAGAAGCGCGGCCGTCCGACGTCGACGTGGAGGAAGCCTTCCTTGGCATAGTAGCCCGCGCCGCAGCAGTCGAGGTCGCGCACGCGGTGCCAGAGGCGCGGCAGCTGGTCGCGCGGGAACGCGAGGTCCGTCGCGAGGCCCTCGGTGTGGAGCGAGCCGCCCGCCACCGCCTTGCCCTGCGCCTTGAGGCCCTGGTTGTAGTCGGGGCTCCGGTAACCGGAGAGCACGACGAGGGGCTTGCCGCCGGCGGTGTGCTCGAGCCAGCTGAGGACCTCGACGAGGCGGAGCGAGACGTCGATCTCGCGCGCATCGCCCTGCGAGCGGACGACGTGGCGAAGGCGCGCGAGCTCGTCCGCGGCGTAGGAGCCGTCCTTCCGCCGATAGTGGACGGTCGCCCGGTCGTCGGTGTGGGCGTTCACGAGCGACAATGTGCCGTCGCCCATGACGAAGAAGCGGGAAGCGAGGAGCAGCGCGGGCAGCACTATCGGATGAAGGCGCGCACCTCGCCCGCGAGGGCGTCCGTGATCCGGACGCGGGCCATCGGCATGAGGCCGGGCGGGAGCCGGTCGGGGAGGAACCACTCGCACGCGAGCGACTCGGGCCCGCAGGCGATTTCGCCTCCGGTGATGCGACATTCGAACGACGAGCTGATGTAATGGATGACGTTGCCGTCCGCATAGGTGACGATCTGATGGTGCGCGGGCGACGAGTAAACGCCGATCAGCCGGACGGGCTCGACGTCGAGACCGGTCTCCTCGCGGACCTCACGGACGACGGCCTCCGTGATCGACTCGCCGGGCTCGACACTGCCGCCCGGGAGTCCCCAGAGCCCGTTGTCGTCGCGCTTCTGCAAAAGGACGCCCTCGGCGCAGCGGATGAACGCCGAGACGCCGGGCCGGATGACCATGCGTCAGCGTAGCGGTCGCGACGCGGTGCGTGCAAGCGGAGCGCGCTCAGCGGCCGCACTCGAACTCCCGGGCGAGGGAAAGCAGGCGGCGACGAACGAGCCTCGCGTGGAGTCCGAGCGCGGCACAGACGTTCTCGAACGAGTACGGCCAGTCCTCGCCGCGCTTCATCACCCAGCGACGGGCCTGGATCGCGAGCCGGGCCTGGTCCTTCGGCTGGCCGCCGATCGTCCGGGTGAGGCAGCGGACCGCGTCCGCGAGCACGGCGCAGAGCAGCGCGCGCTCGCCACTCGCGCGCTCGCGGAGGACCAGATGCCACGGTTCCGCGTCGGTCGTCTCGAACTCGGCGAGACGGCCGACGTGATACGGTTGCGCGTCCATCTACCGGATGTACCGTGCATGCGGCGTGCCCGCCCGGATCGACGCGCTGCCACGTCTTGGTGCGAATGGAAGGACCAAGACGACGGGGACGGCTGCGACGGTTCGTTCGTAGTGCCTATCGGACGGCGGCCCGCAGTGCCGGCAGCTGCTGCGTCGCGTCGGCGGCGAGCGCCAGCACGTTGCCCGCCGCCACGCGGGCGATCCTCCCGGACAGCATCGAGCGACGGACCGTGACCGCGAAGCGCGCCAGCGCACGCTCCGCGCGCAGGAGCTTCCGAGCGGCACGCCGGCCCGTGCGCGCCGCGTCGACGAGACGCCGCGCCCGCGCCACCTGACGCTGCAGCGCCAGCGCCGTGCGACGGCCGCCGAGGGCGAGGTGCGGGAGGCCGTGAAGAACCGTGTCGAGCGTGTCGAGCCGGCAGACGACGGCGTCGAAGCCGATCTCGGGCGTGTGGATGCAGCCGGCCTCGGCGCACGCGTCGAGCGTGCACGGATCGTGGTCGTCGCACGCCGTGGCGCACGCCACGACGGGCGGCACGAGGGTGGTCGCGGTGCTCGTGGTGGTGGTGGTCGTGGTCCCGGCGGGCGCGCTGCTGCTGGTCGTGGCGGAGGTGGTCGTGGCGGTCGACGTGGTCGACGTCGCCGTCGTGCTCACCGTCGAGGAGGTGGTCGTGACGGTCGTGGTCGTCGGCGGCAACGTGGTGGTGGTCGTCGACCCCGGGGGCGACGCGTCGTTGCCGAAGACGTACACCGCGCCGCCGCCGGGCGCGGCCGTGTCGTCGAGCCACGAGCCGATGGCGACGACGTTGCCGGCCATCGCGAGCGACGCCCCGAACTGGTCGCCTGGCGACGGGGTGGGATTCGCGAACGTCGTGAGCAGCGTGCCCGAGGCGACGTCGAAGAGATAGGCGATGCCGGCGTCGGCGGCGTCCGTGTCGTCGAACGGGGCGCCGACCAGGACGGTGCCGCCGGCGATCGCCACGGCGGAGCCGAAGCGGGAGTCGACGTCGGACGCCGGGTTCAAGAGCGTGTGGAGGAGCGCGCCCGTGGCGGCGTCGAAGAGGTGGACGGCACCGGCATTGGCCGCGACCGTGTCGTCGAACGGCGCGCCGACGACGATCGTCGTGTCGCTCGCCGCCACGGCGGAGCCGAAGAGGTCGCCCTCGCGCGGATGCGGGGCCTGGAGGGTGTGGCGGAGCGCGCCCGTGGCGGCGTCGAAGACGTAGGCCGAGCCGGCGTTCGGCTTCGTCGTGTCGTCGAACGGCGCGCCGACGACGACGATCCCGCCGGCCGCGGCGACGGCATTGCCGAAGAGGTCGTAGTCCTGGGGCGTCGGGTTGGGGAGCGTGTGCGCGAGGACGCCGGTCGCCGCGTCGAAGAGGTAGGCCGCACCGGCACCGGGCGCGCCGCTACCGTCGAAGGGCGCGCCGACGATCACGGTATTCCCCGCGGCCGCGAGCGCGAAGCCGAACAGGTCGTCGAAGGTCGGAGTGGGCTTGGAGAGAACGCTGACGGTGCCGCCGCGGAAGACGAAGACCGTCCCCGCGTGCGCGGCGCCGCTGTCGTTGAAGTGGGGCGCGCCGATGAAGAGGTCGCCGCCGAGCGCCGCCACGGCGGAGCCGAGCTGGTCGCTCGCGGCAGCCGACGGCGCTTCGAGGGTCGCCACGAGCGCGCCGGTCACCGGGTCGAGGAGGTAGGCGGCGCCGGCATCGTCGGCCGCGGTGTCGTCGAAGCGCGCGCCCACGAGCAGCTGGCCACCGGCGAACGTCAGGGCGGAGCCGAAGAAGTCGTCGTCCGCCGGCGTCGGGTCGAGCAGCGTGAGCGGCGCGGCCATTGCCGTCGTCGCGAGGAGCGCGAGGACGAGGAGACGGGTCAAAGCGCTGACCCCGGGTCAGTCGCCCGACGCCTGGACGCCAGCCGTCGTGGTGCGCGTCGCCCGCCCATCCCCTGGGAGCAACGCGCGTGCCGCGGCTTTCTAGCGCTCGCCGATCAGGTACGTGGCGCCGTCCGGACCGGCGTCGGCGGTGTGGACGGTGCCCTGGGGCAGCATGAGGCGGTCACCGGGACGGAGGCGGAGCTGGCGATCGCCGGCGCCGAAGGTGATCTCGCCGGAGACGACCCAGATGCTCTCGTCGTGGTCATGCGAGTGCGGCGAGTAGTGCGCGCGGGGGTCGTCGGTCCACTGGAAGACCGAGAAGCCGTCGTGCTCGAGGCGCTCCCGGAGCGTGGACGCGGTCGGGGCGTCGGGGCCCGGCCAGGGGATGAGCTCGAGGCGCATGGACGAGATTTACCCGTCGTATTCTCCCCTGTCATCTGTCGTGGTTTTAACGCACTGGCGTGTTGACCCCGGCTCGATCTCTTCCGAATGTGCGGCGCATGAGGATTGTTGCGTTCGTCGTCGCCTTGCTCGCCGCCTGGCCTTCCGCGAGCTCCGCCGTGTTGAACCCGCTGCCGCGGATCCGTCACGTTTTCATCATCATCCTCGAGAACAAGGGCTACGACGAGACATTCGGGTCCGGGTCGGCTGCGCCCTACCTGTCTCAGCAGCTCACGCAGCAAGGGCAGCTGCTGCGGCAGTACTACGCGACGGGCCACGTGAGCCTCGACAACTACGTCGCGCTCGTGAGCGGCCAGGCGCCGAACTCCCAGACGCAGAGCGACTGCCAGTTCTACACCGACTTCGCCGGCGCGCCGTCGCTCGACGCCGACGGCCAGGCGGTCGGCCAGGGCTGCGTCTACCCGACCTTCGTGCCCACCATCGCCGATCAGCTCGGAACCATCCGCCGGACCTGGAAGGGCTACATGCAGGACATGGGCAACAGCCCGAGCGACCCGGCGACGTGCCGCCACCCGGCGCTCAACGGCCAGGACCACACGCAGAGCGCGAGGGTCGGGGACCAGTACGCCACCCGTCACAACCCGTTCGTCTACTTCCACTCGATCATCGATTCGCCGATCTGCGACACGAACGTCGTCCCGCTGACCCAGCTGGCGACGGACCTCCAGCGGATGCGGACGACGCCGAACTACGCCTTCATCACCCCGAATCTGTGCGACGACGGGCACGACGCGCCGTGCGTCGACGGCCGGCCGGGCGGCCTCGTGTCCGCGGACGCCTTCCTGCAGGAGTGGGTGCCGATCATCCTCGCCTCGCGCGCCTTCCGGCGCGACGGTCTCCTGATCGTCGCCTTCGACGAGGGCGAGATCTCCGGCAGCGGGGCCGACAGCTCAGCGTGCTGCAACGAGCCGACGGATCCCAACACGGCGGCGCCCGGGATCTTCGGGCCGGGCGGCGGTCGCGTCGGGGCGGTGCTGATCTCGAAGTACATCCGGCCGGGGTCGACGAACGACACGCCGTACAACCACTACTCGCTGCTGCGGAGCATCGAGGATCTGTTCCGGCTCGGCCACATCGGGTTTGCCGGGCAGGCGGGCCTCGTCCCGTTCGGGACCGACGTCTACAACTGCTACCCGCGGCGCCTCTGCCGCGGGTGAGCAGTCGACAGTGGTCGACGGTCCGCGACGGGACGATCCGGGCCGTGCACAGAACGGTTGACTTGGTCCACTAGTTAGTCCACCGTACACCCGTGAAGACCGTCAACGTCCACGAAGCGAAGACGCATTTTTCGCGGCTCCTGCGTCGCGTCGCGCGGGGCGACGAGATACTGATCGCGCGGGCCGGGAAGCCCGTCGCGAGGCTGATACCGATCACGCGAGCCCGACCGGCGCCGGTGCTCGGAGCCGACAAGGGGAAGTTCACCGTTCCCGACGACTTCGACGCCCCCCTTCCCGAAGAAGTCGTCGCAGCATTCGAGGGACGGACCCGCAAGAAGTGAGAGTGCTCATCGACACGCAATGCTGGTTGTGGATGAGCGCATCGCCAGAACGGCTCTCGAAGCACACGCAGGAGCTGCTGCGTGACGCCGAAACGGTGCGGCTCCTGTCGGTCGCGAGCATCTGGGAGCTCGCCATCAAGCACCAGCTCGGCAAGATATCGCTCCCGGTGTCGCCGCTCGACTTCGTTCCGTCTCGCCTGGAGACGACGCAAACCGATGCCTTGCCCAT
This sequence comes from Deltaproteobacteria bacterium, assembly GCA_005879585.1. Classification (GTDB taxonomy): domain Bacteria; phylum Desulfobacterota; class Binatia; order DP-6; family DP-6; genus DP-3. The sequence continues at coordinate 6,724 of VBKG01000114.1, forward strand.
CTCCGCGGCTCACGCGCTTCGCGTCGGCACGCTTCCTCGCCACCACCGTGACCCGTTCGACCGCATGATCGTCGCGCAGGCGATGGTCGAGGGGGTGGCGGTGCTGACCGCCGACCGTGTGTTCGCGCGGTACGAGGTCGAGCGCCTGAGACCCTGACGACCTACGGGGCACGCCCGGCATCGAGCCTCCGCACCGCCTCGAGAAGATCGCTCGTGTTGACGATGTGGTACCGGTCGAGCATCTGCCGGGACTTCCAGCCGACCAGCTGCATCGCGACGCGCTCGGGAACGCCGGCGCGGACGAGGTTGCGAACGGCGGTCCGGCGAAAGTCGTGGAGCACGCGCCCTGGCACGCCGGCGGCGCGGCATGCCGTCGCCCACGCCTTGTTGAAGCTCCGGATGGGCTCGCCGTCCGGGCGCGTGAAGACGTACGCGACCGGTCGTCCGAGCTCGCGTTCGCGGTCGCGCGTCACCGCCCGGCGCCGTTCGAAGAGCGCGCGCAGCTCGGCCGTGAACGGGAACACGCGGCCCTCGCCGGTCTTCGTCGTGCCGGGATCGAGCCGGACCTCACCGACGTCGAACGTGACGTTCGTCCAGCGGAGGCGCGCGGCCTCGGACCGCCAGCGCCAGCCCGTCGTGTAGAGGAAGGTCACGAGGTCGGCGAGATCTGGCGGGAGCCGGCGGCGGACCGCCTCGAATTCATCCCGCTCGAAGAAGCCGCGTCGCACGTTGTTCTCGCGGAGCAGGGCGATGTGCGGCCGCGACGGCAGTGTTCCCGCCGCGACGGCGAGCATGAACGCGCGCTTCAGGACCGACAGCTCGCGATTGATGGTGGCGTTCTTCGCCCCCTCGTCCTGCCGACGGACGACGTATCGCCGGACGTCGCCGGTCGTGATCGCCGCCATACGGCGCCGGTCGAAGAACGGCC
>VBKG01000115.1 GCA_005879585.1 Deltaproteobacteria bacterium
TCATCGAGAATGTGCGTGGTCGGCGCGACGTGCGCCAGGGCCTCGCTGTTCTTCGCGTAGGGGCTGAGAATGCCCACCACCTTGCTCATCACATCCGTCTCGCTCATGCTTCCTCTCCTTCCGTCAGGGCGTCCACTTCCCGAGAACCACGCAGGCGTTGACATCGCCGAAGCCGAAGCCCGCCTTGATGAGCATGCGCAAGTCGGGCATCGGCCGAAGCCGCCGCGGAATCGCCGCCGCGAACGGTGCGATCTCGGGATGCACGTCCTCGCAGTTGACCGTCGGGTGCAGGAACCCGCCCTGCACCATGAGCACGCTCGCGACGCACTCGATCCCGCCCGCGGCGCCGAGCGCGTGCCCGATGAGCGACTTCGTGGCGGTGATCGGCGGAAACGTCGCCGGCGATCGCTCGAGCGCCGTGGCCCACGCCTGCACCTCCCGCGGATCGGCGCCGGTGGCGGTCAAGTGGCCGTTGATCGCATCGACCTTCCGCGGCGGGATGCCTGCGTCGTCGAGGGCAGCGCGCACACAGCGGTGAACCCCGTCGGGATTGGGCGCGGTCATGCTGCCGCCCGCACGCTGCCCGCCACAGTTCACCGCCCCGCCGAGCACCTCGGCGCGGATCGGCGCACCACGTTCGAGCGCGCTCTCGAGGCTCTCGAGCAGGAGCACGCCGGCGCCCGCCGCGGGCACGAAACCGGCGGCCGAGGCGCTCATCGGCCGCGAGGCGCGCTCGGGGGCGTCGTTCGACGCGCGCGTGAGGACGCGCATCGCGTCGAACCCCGCCCAGGTGTAGTGGCTCGCGCCCTCCGATCCCCCACACAGCATGCGCTCGGCGCGGCCGCTGCGGATGCGCTCCAGGCCCTCGACGATCGCCTCGGTGCCGGTGCTGCACGCGCTCGAGTTGGTGGTGACCTGGTTTCCCAGCGCGAGCAGGCCCGCGACGCGCGCGGAGATGCCGCTCGCCATCACCTGCTCGACCGCCGTGCTGCCGAGCCGGCGAAGCTTGCCGCCGTCGGTGAACGGCACCACGCGCTCGCCGATCGTGTCCATGCCGCCGATCCCCGTGCCGAGGACGGCGCCCGTGGCCCAGTCGACCGCGCCATCCTCGCGCGGGGGACGCCGCAGCCCGGCGTCCTCCCAGGCTTCCACGGCGGCCAGACCCGCGAAGCGGTGGTTCGAGTTCATGGCCACGAGCTCGTCCGCGGCGAAGGCGGCACCCGCGCGCTCGTCCGCGCCGTCAGGGACGCCGGCCACCTGGCATCCGAAGCCCAGCTCCGCGAGCTTCGCGATCGCGCGCACCCCGGATCGTCCCTCCCGGAGCGCCCGCTCGAACGCCGCGACGCCGACGCCGTTCGGCGCGACGACGCCGATGCCCGTCACGACCACGCGCCGTCTCACGCCGGCACTCCCATGCCCGAGAGCGTCCCGGAGCAGACGACGGCGCCGTCCTCGAGCGTCATGTCGACTGCCGACCGCAGGAGGCGCCGGCGGAAGACGAGCTTCCGTCCGCGGATCAGCACGCGCTGTCCGGGCCGCACCACGCCGGTGAACTCGACGGTCGCGTCGGTGAACAGCGTGAGCAGCGGTGGGCCGTCGGCGGCGGCCCGGCCGAGCAGGTAGATGCCGTGCGCCACCACGCCCGCCTGCGCCATCGCCTCGAGGAGCAGCACCCCTGGGGTGATCGGGTTGCCGGGGAAGTGGCCGCGGTAGAAGTCCGCGTCGGCGGAAAAACGGTACGCGGCGACGATGTGATCCTCGTCCAGCTCGAGGATCTCATCGATGAAGCGGAACGGCGGCCGGTGGGGCATCGCGTCGAGCACCGCGGCGGGAGTCATCGCATCACCCGCCGTAGAGGCCTCCATTCACGTGAACGACCGTACCGTGCACGTAGCTGGCGTGCGTGGCGAGGAAGGCGACCACGTCCGCCACCTCTTCCGGCGTTCCCATCCGGCCGAGCGGCACGCGCGACAGGATGTCGTCGCGCGCCGCCTCCGGGAGCGTCGCCGTCATGTCGGTCGCGATGAACCCCGGCGCCACCGAGTTGACGAGGATCGACCGTCCGGCGAGCTCCAGAGCCAGCGACTTGGTGAGCGCGTCGAGGCCCGCCTTGGCCATCGTATACGGCGCCTGTCCCTGGTTGCCGGTGTGGCCGACGACGCTCGTGATGTTGATGATGCGTCCGCTGCCCTGCCGGAGCATGAAGCGCCGCAGGACGAGCTTCGTGAGGTACCACGTCCCCCGTGCGAGCGTGGAGACGGCGTCGTAGTCGTCGAGTGTCATCGTCGCCGTCGGGGCGTGGCGGTTCCGGCCAGCGTTGTTGACCAGCACGTCAAGCCGGCCGGCGAGATCCTTGATCGCGCCGACTAGCGCCTCCACGTCGGCGGGCTCGGCGAGGTCGGCGCGCACGGTGAAGGCGCCCTCGAGCTCCCGGGCCACCGCCTGAGCTGCCGCCTCGCTACCGCGGTAGTGGACCACGACGCGGAAGCCGTCGGCCGCGAGGGCCCGGCAGCAGGCCGCACCGATTCCCGTCCCGCCGCCCGTCACGAGCGCGACGCGCGCGTCGCTCAAATGTGCCGCCCCCCGAGACCGCGAGCCGACAGCGCCGGGTAGTCGGCGTAGGTGAGGTCGCGGAACAGGCCCGCGCGCGCGCCCTTGAGGGTGTAGATCGGCACGCCGTCGACCAGCACGGTGGCGTCACCGATGGCGAGGGTCGCGCCAGCGTCGGGGAACGTGGTGCACCGCCGGACGTCGAGCTCGTAGCGCACCGTCCGGTCGTGCGGGCGGATCTGCCCCTCGAATGCGATCTCGCCGCACCCGAGCGCGCGACCGACGCCGAGACCGCCGCGCCAGGCGCAGAAGAAGCCCAGGAGCTGCCACACGGCGTCCACGCCGAGGCAGCCCGGCTGGACCGGATCGCCGACGAAGTGGCACTGAAAGAACCAGTCGTCGAGGTGCACGTCCCGCTCGGCGACGACGCGGCCGCGTGCGCCGTCGCGCCCGATGTCGACGATGCGGTCGACCATGAGGAGCGGGGGCAGCGGCAGGCGCGCCTCGAAGCCCGCCAGCGGGTCGTCGATCAGCCGGCCGTGCGCGAACGCGAGCAGCTCCGGCTTGGCGAAGCTCCTCCGCCCCTGGAACTCGGCATACGTCATCGATATCCGCCCTCGAAGCGCAGCAGATAGCTGGCCCAGGTGAGCCCCGCGCCCACCCCCACGACGGCGACATCGTCGCCCGGCGTCCAGTCGTCCCAGCGCATCGAGAGGACCGAGGGCGCGCCGGCGCCGGCGGTGTTGCCGTACCACTCGACGTTCGCGTGATGGCGGTCATCCGGGATATCGCACTGCCGGCAGACCGCCTCGAGCATGCGCAGGTTCGCCTGGTGACCGACGAAGTGGAAATGGCGGCCGTCGTGCTCGTGCGCGCCCTGGAGCTCCGCCAGGAGCTGCGCCGTCTTCCTGATGGCGAACATCTGCACGACGCGTCCGTCCTGGCGGAAGTGGCCGGTCCGCGGCACCACGACGTGGTCGGCACCCTCGGGGCTCGACGCCAGGGTGGTAGCCAGGATGCGCGCGCGACCCGGCACCCGGGTCGACACGACCGCCGCGACGCTCCCGTCGCCCCACAGCACGGCGGAGCCGCGATCGGTGTAGTCGACCGCGCGCGTGACCGCCTCCGACACGACGAGCAGCACGAAGGGCGGGAGCGCCTCGGGTCGCATGAGCGAGACGAGGTGGAGGTGGGCGAAGAAGCTCGTGCAGGCCGAGTTCACGTCGAGCGCCGGGGCCTCGATGCCGAGTGCGCGCGCGATGTTGCAGGCCTCGGCCGGTGTCGCGGTATCCATCACGGACGAGCCGGCGATGACCATGCCGACGTCTGCGGCGCGCATCCCCGCCCGTTCGAGCGCCATCTCCGCCGCGCGCCGTCCAGCCTCCGCGTGTGTGTAGAGCGTCGCCTCCTGCGCGGCCCGCGGGTCGCGGTTGTGCGTTGTCCGGATGTAGTCGAGCGGCAGCGTCGTGCGGCGCGAGCGGATGCCGACCCGCTCCACGATCCACGCCTCCGTCGTCCCGATGTCCAGCGTCTCGAGGAAGGCGTTCGTGACCTCGTTCTCGGGATGGAAGTGCCCGAGGCCGTGCAGGAAGAAGGTCACGCGACGGCTCCCGCGACGTGTTCGCCACCGTCCACGCGGACGAGCGCGCCGTTCACCCACGCCGCCTCGTCGGTGGAGAGGAGGTAGATCACGTTGGCCACGTCGCGGGGCGTGGTGAGGCGGCGGAACGGGTTGCGCAGCCGCGCCTGCGCCGCCAGCTGGTCGTGGCCGGGGATGGCGCGGAGCGCCGGCGTGTCGGTGACGCCCGCCTGGATGATGTTCGAGCGCACGCCGTACGGGGCGAGTTCGACCGCCATGGCGCGGGCGATCGACTCGAGCACCACCTTCGCCGCCCCCACGGCCGCGTAGCCCTTCCAGGCGACCGTGTTGCCTTCGCTCGTGAGCCCGAAGACACGAGCATCATCCGCGAACAGCCCGCGGTCGAGCAAGGCTCGCGCCCAGGTGAGCAGGCTCGTTCCCATGGCGTGGATCGTGCGCGCGAAGTCCTCCTCGTCGAGGAAGGCGCTCGACGGGTACGCGGGTGAGTCGGTCAGTGGAGCCAGGGGGTCGAACCCCTCGCCAAAGAGGCGGTTCGCTGCGGCGGCGAGGTCGGCCGCGTCGACGCCGAGAGCCGCTGCCAGTGCCGCCAGCGTCGGCCGCTCACGCGCCCGCTCCGGCAGCAGCAGCTTCAGGTTGCCGAGGGCGATCGAGTGGAGCAGGACGCGGACCCGGCCGTCCGGTCCGAGGGCGACGGCCAGGCGGGCGAGGCACTCCTCGCGCACAGCTGGATCGAGTGCGTCGACGTTCATGGACACGAGCGAGACGCCCTGTTCGCGGATCCGCGCAAAATCGGGCTCGATCCGCACCATCGCTCCGCGCCGGTCTCGGTGCACCACGAAGCAGTTCATGCCGTGCTCGGCGAGCTTCTGGGCGGTGGCGAGCCCGAAACCGCTCGACCCACCGAGGACCACGGCCCAGTAATGCGACGGAAACCTCGCGCTCATGCTGCCGTGCCCTCCGCGGCGAGCACGCGCTCGGCGGAGCGGACGTCGGTGATCGACTCGACCGAGACGCCGATCGCCTTGAAGAATCCCCGCAGCGGACGGCCGGGCCCGATCTCGAGGACGCGCGTCGGTCGGTCGGTGAGGGCGAGCATGTTGTTGCGCCAGCGAACGGTGCCGCTGATCTGTCGGACGAGCCGCCGGCGAAGCGCTGCCAAGTCCCTGTCGTGGAACCCTCCGGTCAGGTTCGAGGTCACACGCGGCGCGTTGGTGGTGTCCCAGCGCGCGCTGGCGAGCACCGCGGCGAAAGCCGGCTCGATCGGCGCCATGAGGGGCGAGTGGAACGGCGCGCTCACATCGAGCGGGACGAGCCGCAGGAATGCGCCGGCCGCACCTTCGGCGAGGCGGCGCTCGGCGGCACGGACGTCGTCGCCGAGGCCGGAGAGCACCACCTGGTCGGGGGAGTTGTCGTTCGCGACGGTGACGGTGAGCCCCTCGAGGGCTCGCTCGATGACACTGCCGTCCAGACTCTGGCCGATGACCGCCACCATCCTTCCCCGTCCGACGGGAACCGCTTCCTGCATGAGACGGCCGCGCTCGCGGACGATGCGGACCGCGTCGCCGAGCGGGATGACGCCCGCGGCCACCAGGCCCGTGTACTCGCCGAGGCTGTGGCCGCCAAAGCGCTGAGCGGTCATCCCGAACGCCTCCGCCAGCCCACGGAGCATCGCGATCTCGGTGGCGAGGATAGCCGGCTGCACGTACTCGGTGAGCGCGAGCCGGCTGTCCGGGGCGAAGCAGAGACGACGCATGTCGAGCGCCAGTGCCTCCGATGCCTCGTCGTAGACCCGCCGGCTCGCGTCGAAGCGCCCGTCGAAGTCGCGTCCCATGCCTGGGCGCTGCGACCCTTGGCCCGGGAACACGACAGTAGTAGGGGGACGCGTGACGCCGGTTTGCATGGGGTTCGGCCGAGGAGTAAGCGGGCTGCTGACTAACGTCAATACCACCCCGCTAGTGACCAGGCCCTACGAAGGGAAACCCCCATTGTCACAGGAACTTAACTATTCTGACTAAAGTTCATAAAATACCCGCCATCCGCCCCGGCTCGACGAGGGCACCGCATGGCGGCCGGGAGGCCCTACCGCACGGAAGCGAGCGCACGCGCGACGCCATTCGCGAGGCGGCCAACCGGCTCTTCCTCGAGCACGGCGTCGACAGCACGACGGTCGACGCGATCTGCGCGGCCGCCGGGGTGGCGAAGGGGACGTTCTACCTGTACTTCCACCGCAGGGAGGACCTGCTGCTCGAGTACGGCCTCCGACGGCTGCTGCGCATCCGCGAGATGCTGCCGGACCTGATCGGCCGCAAGACCTTCCGCGACGCTTTGAACGCCATCCTCGATGAGGTCGTGCGCGGGAAGAAATGGGGGCGCGAAGTCACCGGCCGCGCGCTCCTCGAGATGGGGACCAGCTGGGAAGGTCTACCCGTCGAGGCGCCGCACAAGTTGATCGAGCCGCTGGTGGAGCTCGCGCAGGCCCGCGGAGAGGTCCGGCGCGACATCCCGAGCGATGCGCTCGCGCTCTTCGTCCTGCGCTCCATCCTCGGCGCGTTGCGCGACTGGGGCCTTGGCACCGACGATCGCGACCGCGACACCGCGATCAACTATGCGCTCACGCTGGTCTTCGACGCGATCAGCGCTCGGCCTTGACGGCGTGCTCGCGAGAAGACGCAGATGCAGGCGCTCGACCGGACGCAGCCGATGCTGCCCTTGCGCCCCGGCCAAATCGCGCGCCGGACCCACGATTACACCCGCCACGGCACCGCCAGCCTCTACGCCGCCTTCGACGTGGCGACCGGCAAGGTGTTGGGCTCCGTAACGCGGCCGCACTGCGGCGCGGACTTCGTGCGCTTCCTCGAAAAGATCGTCCGCGCCGTGCCTCGGCGGCTCGCCCTCCACCTCGTCCTCCTCTAGGAGGTTCGGAATGAAGATCGTCGTA
>VBKG01000116.1 GCA_005879585.1 Deltaproteobacteria bacterium
CCAGAAGTTGGCGACGACGCGCGCCCCGGCGGCGTGCAGCGCCGGGAGCCTCTCGCGCAGGAACGCCTCGACGCCGATGTTCTGGAGTCCGATCGCGTTCAGCATCCCGCCGGGGCTCTCGAGCAGCCGCGGCGGCGGCTTGCCGCGCGCAGGTGCGAGCGACAGCCCCTTCACGCCGATCGCCCCGATCGCGGCGAGGTCGACGAGACCCGCGAATTCCGTCCCGTAGCCGAACGTGCCGGCCGCCGCGATCACGGGCGTCGGCAGGCGCACGGCGCCGATCGATACCGCGAGATCGACGTCCGCGGCCGCGCTCACCAATGGCCCAGACGGAGCTCCATCACGATGGCGTCCTGCCCCGGACCGTAGTAGCCGCGCCGGACCCCGAGCTCGCGAAAGCCGACGCTCCGGTAGAGCCGCCGGGCGACGACGTTGCCGGCGCGGACCTCGAGATAGACGATCCGCGCCCGCGAGCTCCTCGCTTCGCCGAGGGTGCCTTCGAGAAGAAGGCGCCCGAAGCCGCGCCCGCGCCGGTCGGGATGCACCGCGACGTTCAGGACGTGCACCTCGTCGGTCACGCGCCAGCGACAGGTATAGCCGACGACCGTCGGCCCGGCCCACCCTGCCTCGACGGCGACGATGAGGCGCGCGAAGGGCGTGGCGAGCTCCTTCTCGAAGAACGCGCGCGACCACGGCTGGCTGAAGGAGCGGCGCTCGATGTCGAGCACGGCGGGAAGATCGTCGCGCCGCATGTCGCGCAGCGTGACCGGCCAGAGCTGCTCGCGGACCGCCACCGCGCCCCCGTCACCAGCGAACGAGCGCCGACGCCCAGGTGAAGCCTGCGCCGAACGCGGCCAGACAGACGAGCGATCCCGGCCGGACGCGTCCGGCGAGCTGCGCCTCGTGCAGGGCGATCGGGATGGAGGCCGCGGTGGTGTTCCCGTAGCGCTGGATGTTGTTGAAGACCTTCTCCTCGGGAAGCTCGAGCCCCATCGCGACCAGCTGGCTGATGCGCAGGTTCGCCTGATGCGGGATCAGCAGATCGAGGTCGCCCACCGTGCAGCCGTTGGCCGCGAGCGCCTCGTGGATCACCTCCGGAAAGCGCGTGACGGCGTGTTTGAAGACGTACCGCCCCTCCATGCGCGGCCAGAGGCGGCTGCCCGGGCCGCTCAGCATCTCCGGCGTCACGCGCGGGCGCGAGCGGCTGTTCGGCACCTCCACCATCAGCTTCTCCGCGTACTTGCCCTCGCTGTGGAGGTGGGTGGAGAGGATGCCGCGACGCGTGTCCGGCTCCGGGCCGAGGACCGCCGCGCCGGCCCCGTCGCCGAAGATGACCGCGACCTCGCGTCCGACCGTGGTCAGGTCGAGCCCCGTGGAATGCACCTCGGCGCCGGCGATGAGCACGTAGCGCGCTCCGCCGGAGCGAATGAAGGCGTCGGCGGTCGCGAGCATGTAGAGGAAGCCCGAGCACTGGTTCCGGACGTCCATGGCCGGCATGCCGGACACCCCGAGCCGCCGCTGGAGGAGCGCGGCGCTCGACGGGAAATCGATGTCGGGCGACAGCGTCGCAAGCATGATCAGGTCGAGCTCCGAGGCCTTGACGCCCGCGGCGCGGAGGGCGTCCTCGGCCGCCGGCAGCGCGAGGTCGGAGGGGCCGGTGTCGGCACTGATGAAGTGGCGCTCCTCGATGCCAGTCCGCTGGCGGATCCACTCGTCGCTCGTGTCCATGAGGCGCGTCATCTCCGCGTTGGTCACCACGCGCTCCGGCACGTAGTGACCGAGCCCCAGGATCCGCGAGTTCATCGCTTCGCTCATCGTTCCCTCACAGCCGGAGGACCATGGCCGCCCACGAGAGACCCGCCCCGAACGCCGCGCAGCACACGACGTCGCCGCGCCGCGCGCGCCCCGCGGCGACGGCGTCCGCGAGCGCGACCGGGATGCCGGCCGCGCCGATGTGGCCCGCGCCCTCGGCGGTCGCGACGACACGTTCTCCGGAGATGCCGAGCGCCTCGAGCGCACGGCGCGCGACGCGATGGTCGAAGTAATGCGCGACGAAGAGGCGCACGGCGTCGGCCGCGATGCCGGCGCGGTCGAGCGCCTCGCGCGTCACATCGGCGAGGGCACGCTCGGCCTGGGGATGCAGCGCTCCGGCGTCGAGCGTGTAGAAATGGCGGCCGGCGTGGAAGTGCTCGAGCTCCATGCGGGCGGGGTAGTGGCGGCTCGCGGGGAACTCGCACCAGAAGCGCTCGTACGCCGCAGGATCGCCGTGCAGCACGGTCGCGAGCACCCCGGGCGTCGCGGCGGGCCCGAGAACGACGGCGCCGGCGCCGTCGCCGAAGTACGGGGTCACGGCGGCACCGCGAGGCGAATGGTCGAGCGCCGTCGAATACACCTCGGCGCCGACGACGAGCACGCGTCCGGCGCGCCCGGCGCGTACGAACCGGTCGCCGGCCGAGAGCGCGAACAGGAAGCCCGCACACTGCGCGCGAAGATCGAGCGCGCCGACGGTGTTGCAGCCGAGCTTGTCCTGGAGAAAGCACGCCGAGCCCGGAAAGGCGATGTCCGGCGTCATGGTGGCGAAGATGATCAGGTCGACGTCGCGCGGCCCGAGCCCGGCGGCGCCGAGCGCGGCGAGCGCCGCTTCCCGTCCGAGGTCCGACGGGCCGATGCCGGGCTCGGCATAGTGTCGTTGGTGGACGCCCGACATCTCCGTCATCACCGCACCCGCGATCCCGAGCTCGCCCGCGAGCGCCTCGCTCGGCACGACCCGCGGCGGCAGGAAGCGCCCACAGCCGAGGACCGCACTCACCCTCACGGCCGACGCCTCTAGGCCGCCGTCGCCTTCGGCAGGATGACTTCGAGCATCTTGTCGCGGTAGCGGTGGCGGAAGCCCTGGACCGGCTGGCGGAGCGCCACGCGCGTCGTGAACTCGGATGGAAACGCCGGGGCCACGGCCGTGAGCTTCCGGACGCGCGGATCGGTGACGCGGCCGTGAACCTCGAAGGTACCGTCGCGCAGCGCCAGCTCGTAGTCGTAGTCCGGCATCTCGCGCGACAGACCGAGGTCGTCCGCGAGCGAAGACGGGGGCAGCACGCGCGGAAACTCGACGTGCAGGATGTACGCGTCGTCCCGCTCTTCGAGCCGGTACACCGAGCCGTAGCGGCGCTCCCGCTCGAGCTTCTCGTCGTAGTGATCGCGACCGGCGTAGAAGCCGTCGAAGCCGACGGAGCTGGCCGCGCCGCGTGCGCCGAGCGCCGCGATGACGAAGCGGCCGAGTGGCCAGAGAAGTGGACCGTAGAGCGCGCCGCGCAGCGGCACCTCGCTGAGCGGTGCGGCCCCGAAGAAGCTCTCGCGCAGACGCCACGCCGCCTCGCCGACCGCGATCGTCAAGCCGAGCGCGATCCAGTGATGCGGGACCGCCGTGAACAGGCTCACGTGCCGAAGGGCGATCGCCGCGACCACGCAGGCGACGGGATAGATGACGAGGTTCAGGAAGACGTTGGCCGCCGTCGCGAGCTGCGGATCGAAGAAGCGGCGGTCCGACACCGAGGCGTCGATGCGCTGCTTCATGGCCGGGGAGAGCGCGCCGAGGAAGCCCTGACCGGCGGCGAGGAGCGAGAGCGGCACGAGGGTGACGCGCGACCGGAGACGGCGGCGCGGGGTGCCGAGGTCCGCCACGAGCTGGTCGTACTCGACGGGAAGCTCACCGGCGAACGACGGCGTCGGGCGCGCCTTCGGCGGCGGCGCGATCGCCTTCTCGACCCGACCGCGTGCCGGAGCCGCAGCAGAGGGCTTCGCCGCGGCGGCGGGCGTTGCCTTGGGGGCGGCCGCGGCAGATGGAGCCGCTGCCGGTGCAGCCGCCGCCTTCCCGTCGCCCTCGACCGGCGCAGCGCCATCCTTCTTGAAGCGCGACGGGGCATCGTCGCCGATCGTCAGCTCGGGGTGCAGCACCCGCGCGCGGTCGAGAAGGACCTCGTGAGTCTCCGGGATGTCGGGGTTCGGCACGCAACAGTCGACCGGACAGACGGCGGCACAGGCCTCGTGGTCGTGGAAGCCGACGCACTCGGTGCACTTCTCGGGGACGATGTAGAAGATGTCGTTCGACAGCGCCGGATGCACCGCGCCGTCGGGCGCCTGCCATTCGACGCCGCCCTGGTAGATGGCGGTGTTCGGGCACTCCGGCTCGCAGGCGCCGCAGTTGATGCATTCGCTCGTGATCATCGTCGCCATCGGAGATCCTTTTTCGAGCTACCGGCGAGCCGTTCGCGACGCGGGATGCCGTGCAGCCCTCGCGGGCCGCTCGGGGCCGCGAACCTCGCAATTTTTAACGTGTTCCGTCGTAGGGGTCAAACCACGAGTCGCTCCCGCGCACCGCCGGTGCTACACCGATTGCTGGTGGCGGAGCGCGCGGACGCGGTGCCAGACCGCCCAGGCGAGTGCCACCGCGACGAGCGCTGCGACCGCGACGTCGAGGCCGTGCAGCTTCTCGCGGACGAGGTGCCAGTTCTCCGCCAGCCGGAGCCCCGCGTACGCGAGTGCCCAGCACCAGGGCAGCGAGCCCGCGAACGTGAGCCAGACGAAGGGCCAGAGCTCCATGCGCGCCACGCCGGCCGGCAGCGCGATGAAGGTGCGGACGACAGGCAGGAGCCGCGCCCAGAAGACCGTCTGCCGTCCCCAGCGGGCGAACCAGCGGTCGGCGAGCGCCACCTCGCGCGGCGAGAGGAGCACCCACCGGCCCCAGCGCTCGATCGCCGGCCGCCCGCCCCGGGCCCCGATCGCATACGCGGCGAGCGAGCCGAGCACGCAGCCGAGCGCGCCCGCGACCGCCACGCCGGTGAGCCCGAGGTCGCCGCGGTACACGAGGTAGCCGGCGAACGGCATGATGATCTCCGAGGGCAGCGGGATGCAGGCGCTCTCGATCGCCATCAGCAGCACGATGCCGGCGTAACCCCCCGTCGAGATCGCCGCCACGATGAAGCTGGTGGCTGCGTCGAGCAGCTGACCGAGCATCGCGGGGCCCTCTACCAGCTTCACCGCAGAGAGGCCAGCCACACATGACGAACCGCCTCGAGGCGCGACTCGGCTTCGTCGACGCGACGGCGCTCGTCGCGGGCTCGATGATCGGCTCCGGCATCTTCATCGTCTCGGCCGACATCGCGCGACGCCTGCCGGCGCCCGGCTGGCTCCTGCTCGTCTGGACGATCGCCGGCGCGCTCACGGTGGCGGGCGCCGCGAGCTACGGGCGGCTCGCCGCCGCCATGCCGCGCGCGGGGGGACAGTACGTGTATCTGGCGGAGCTCTACGGGCCGGTCTGCGGCTTCCTCTACGGGTGGACGCTCGTGCTCGTCATCCAGACGGGCACGATCGCGGCCGTCGCCGTCGCGTTCGCCACCTTCGCCGGAACGCTGTGGGATGTCCTCACGCCGGCGCGCGGGCCGCTCGGCGTGAGCCCGGTTCAGGCCTGCGCCGTCGTCGTCGTGGTCACGCTCACCGCGCTCAACGCCCGCGGCCTCGAGGAAGGCCGCCGCGTCCAGACCGTGTTCACGATCGCCAAGGTGGGCGCGCTCGCCGCCGTGGTCGTGCTCGGCCTCGGCTTCAGCAGCCCCGCGGCGCGCGCTGCCAACTTCCAAACCTCGCTGTTCGCGACCCCGCAGGGCCTGGCGGGATCCCTGTCTGAGCTCGGGGCCGCCATGGTCGGAGCGCTCTTCGCGGCCGACGCCTGGGCGAACGTCACCTTCGCGGCCGGCGAGGTGCGCGACGCGCCGCGGACCGTCCCACGCGCGCTCGTGGCGGGAACGGTACTGGTCTGCCTGCTGTATCTCGCGACCAACGTCGCGTACCTGAACGCGCTGCCGCTACGCGGCAGCCCGGAAGGCACCGACGTCTTCGCCCGCGGCATCCAGAACGCGACCGCCGACCGCGTCGGCACGGCGGTCATGGAGGCCGTGGTAGGCGGCCGCGTGGGCGCCGTCGTCATGGCCGTCGCGGTCATGATCTCGACGTTCGGCTGCGTCAACGGGCTCGTGCTCGCCGGCGCACGGGTCGCGTGGGCGATGGCCCGCGACGGTCTCTTCTTCGCGCCGGCCGCCCGCCTGAACGCGCGGCACGTGCCGGGGGTCGCACTCTGGCTGCAAGGCGCGTGGGCCTGCGTGCTCGCCCTGTCGGGACGCTATGGCGACCTCCTCGACTACGTGATCATCGCCGAGCTCGTGTTCTACCTCTTCACCGTCAGCGGTCTCTTCGTCCTCGCACGCCGCACGAGTGAGCAGCCCCGCGGCGTCGGCTACCCGTGGCTGCAGACGGTCTACCTCGTGCTCGTCGGTGTCTTGGTCGTCGATCTGCTGATCACCAAACCCGCGTATACCTGGGGCAGCCTCGCGGTGATCGCGAGCGGCGTGCCGTTCTATGTCTGGTGGCGGCCCCGCGCGGTCACGCGCGAAGCATAGCGCGCGCAGCAGCCGGGCCATCGGCATTCAGAATCGCCTGGTGCGCTGGCCCGTCGACGTGCCTCGCGCGGTGTACATCCGCACACTCGTCCAAGCGTTCGCGGCATGGCCCTCCAACGCCGTCCGGGGAACGCTGACAGACCGTCGGACGGAGCACGATGGTTGGATCGGCCGCTCGAGGTGCAGCGGCATCGCCTCAGCCCCGCGGCTCTTGACAGACGCTATCTAGCGTGGTATGAAGTCCGCCTATTCAAGATGGCGCACCGCTTGCAGCAACTCGCACTCCCTTCTCCGCGTACCTGGGGCGGACGGCGCGCCGGGGCGGGCCGCAAGCCCACCGCGGGACGCCGTCGCGGTGTCCCGCACGTGGCCCGCCCTCCGCACCATGCGAGTTACCCCCTGCACGTTACTCTTCGCACGGGCCCGACCATCCGTTGCCTGCGCGCCGCACGAGTCTTTCCGAGCGTCCGCCGCGTCCTAGCCGCTTCGTCGCACGACGGCTTTCGCGTCGTGCACTTCAGCATCCAGGACGACCACCTGCATCTGATCGTGGAGGCCGAAGACCGTGCCGCGCTCACCCGGGGCCTCCGCGGCCTGGCCGTCCGTTTGGCGCGCGCGGTGAACCGCGCATTGGGGCGGCGCGGTCCCGTATGCTCGGACCGATATCATGCCCGGCCCCTGACGTCGCCGCGGGCCGTGCGCATTGCGCTGGTTTATGTCCTTCTAAATCGTCGGAAGGATTGCGCGGGAGAGCGCGGCCTGGATCCCTGCTCGTCGGCGCCGTGGTTCAATGGCTGGCGTGAGGCGGTGGCGAGCCCGCCGGGCCCGCCACCGGTCGTCGGTGCGCGGACGTGGCTCGCCGCTGTTGGCTGGCGGCGCCATGGTCTCATCGACCTAGACGCGGAACGGCCAAAGACGCGCGCACCGTAGCGGGTGGCTGCGGCGACAGGCGCGAGCACCGCACGGGCTCGGGGGCTCAACTAATATGCGAACGGCGTCGGCAGCAGCTCGCCCGACTCTCTCATGGCCGCGACGATCGCACGTTGACGCGGCGTCCACCCGCCGCGCATCGCGCGCGCGTCCTGCGCCAGGAGCCGCTCCCCATCGTAATCGTCTTTGGCGACCTCGAAGGTCTTCATGTTGGCCTGGCGACCGCTGTAGTCGAGCCGACGCGGGAGGTCCGGGCCGCTGTAGCGGTAGACGAGGTTGTCGGCATACGCGATCTTGTTGGTGAGCATGTCGAGCACGGGCACGAGCTCCTGCGGCCGGCGTGGGACGGCGGCCCGAGCGGCACGGACACGGGGAGACACACGGGCAGAGCGTCATCGAGAAGCCCGCGAACGACCACGGGGGCACGCGGTGGCAGGCGAGCGGTACGCCGACGGCGACCGCAAGGAGGATGGTCACGATCGCTCCCAGCGCGCCCGCGATGGCGCGGC
>VBKG01000607.1 GCA_005879585.1 Deltaproteobacteria bacterium
GTTCCTCTACCGGTTCCCGAAGCGCGAACGCCCGTGGATCCTGGAGGCGTACCGGCGGCGCGTCGCTCGCGCCGGCGGGCGCCTGCCGCCGGATCGGGAGCTGAACCGCTCGTTCGAGACCGCCGAATACGCGCGCTACGCCAATCGCGTCATCTGGCCCGCCGCGGCGATCCTCCAGCAGAACGCCGCCTGGGGCTGGGAACAGCTCGCCGAGGTCGAGCGCTGGTTCGACGCCCTGGAGCCGGCACTCCCCGGCTGATGGCCACGATCGTCGTCTCGCCCTTCGACGTCGCGAACTTCCCCGCGGGAGGCGGACACTTCTGGGTGTACATGCAATACGTCCAGGGGCTCTCTCGGCTGGGGTGCGAAGTCTACTGGCTCGAGCAGTTCCGCCCCGGCAAGGATCCCGACCGGGACTCGTGCGCCATGACGACGTTCTTCGAGCACATGGAGCGATTCGGGCTGGCGGGTCGGGTCCTGCTCTACACGCTGAGCGACAAAGAGGACGGGGCGATCGAGTACGTCGGCGTGAACAGGCACGAGGCCGAGGCCGTGCTGCGGCGCGCGGACCTGGTGCTGAACTTCCACTACGCGATCGACCCGCGCCTGCTCGCCTGCGCGCGCCGCACCGCGCTCGTGGACATCGATCCGGGGCTGACCCAGCTCTGGATCAGCACCGGACAGCTCCGCGTCCCTCCGCACGATGTCTACTTCACCATCGGCGAGACCGTCGGGACGGCCGCCGCGCCGTTTCCCGACTGTGGACTCGAGTGGGTGCACATCCACCCGCCCGTGTGTCTCGAGCTGTGGCCCTACGTCCACGACCCGCGCTGCGTAGTGTTCAGCACCATCGCCGGATGGTGGTCCGGCAAGTGGGTCAAGGTGATCGAAGGCGGGAAAGAGGTCTGTTCCGACAACAACAAACGGGTGTCCTTTCTCCAGTATGCGACGCTCCCCGAGATGACTGGCCAGCCACTCGAGCTCGCGCTCCTGCTCGCGGACGGCGACGTCGAGGACCGGCGCCTCCTCGAGCGCCACCGCTGGCGGGTGGCCGATGCCCGCGAGGTCGCGAGCAGCCCCGCGC
The DNA here is from genome assembly GCA_005879585.1 of Deltaproteobacteria bacterium. Classification (GTDB taxonomy): domain Bacteria; phylum Desulfobacterota; class Binatia; order DP-6; family DP-6; genus DP-3. The sequence goes on from VBKG01000607.1 coordinate 1,085, forward strand.
GCTACCAGGCCTACATCCAGGGCTCGCGGGGCGAGTGGAGCTGCGCGAAGCCGTTCTTCGTCGGGCTGCAAAACGCCTGGGTCAGCGATCGGACGGTCTGCTATCTGGCGAGCGGGAAGCCGGTGGTCGTCCAGCATACCGGCATCAACAGCGATTACGAGCGGCAGTGCCGCGCCGCCCGGGAGATCGCAGTGGCCTACTTCGACGCGAGCGAGGTCCTGAGCCGGATCCTGAGCGAGGCGCTGTCATGAAGAGGTTGCGCATCGGATTCCTGCTGCCGCGCACGTCCGTCCACGGCAGGAACTCCATGTGCCTCGCCATGCGAGCGCTCGCCGAGGCGGGTGCGGACGTCGACATCGTCCACCCCACGGACGGTCCCGTGGACGTGTCGCACGTCCGAGTGGAGCACGACCTGTACGTGCTCCGGAAGACGAGCGGCCTCGCCTTCAGCCTGGCGGGAGCGCTGCATCAGCTGGGCGCCGCCGTGGTGAATCCGTATCCGGCCTCCGCGGCCCTGCGCGACAGGATCGTCACCTTCCGAGTTCTGCGGGACGCGGGCGTCCGCACACCCGCCACGTACGCGGCGGCCCGGGCCGAGGAGCTGGCGCCGCTGCTGGACTCGGGGCCGCTCGTTCTGAAGCCGCACCAGGGAGGAGGGGGCCACGGCGTCCGGATCGTCCGCAGCGCGGCGGACCTGGCGGAGGTGCCGTACGACCGCCACGCGCCCGTGTTCGCCCAGCGCTACCACGCGCCTCGGGGCCGCGATCGCAAGATCTACGCGATCGGTGGGCGGCTGTTCGGGGTCAAGAAGGTCTTCCCCTGCCGGACCGACGCAGAGAGACTCGGGGAGCCCTTCGCGCTCCCGCCGGAGCTGCGCGATATCGCGCTCCGCTGCGGTCGGGCGTTCGGCATCGACCTGTACGGTGTCGACATCGTCGAAAGCGAAGGCAAGGCGTACGTCGTGGACATGTGCAGCATTCCCGGGTTCAGGGGTGTCCCGGACGCGCCGGGGGTCCTGGCGGAGTACTTCTACCGAGCGGCGGAGCGTGCCGCCCGGGGAACCCTGGTGGCGCAATTGGCTCCATGACGGTGCTCGGGCAGGACGTGTTTGCCGGCGCGCGACGCGGCGTCGTAAACTTCGGCGTGGTGTCCCGTACAGCCGGCTGCGGTGTGCTCCTGGTCGCTGCGCTCGCGCTCTCGGCCGGGCCGCTCGCCGCAGGGGAGCCCACGTGCGTCGTCGCCTACGATGATGACCGGGTCACGGCGCACGTCGAGCGGGTGGCTCTTGCGGACGTCGTACGAGAGATCGGCCGGCAGAGCGGCGCCGAGATCCTGGGTCACGTGCGCCAGCCACGAGACGTGAGCCTGGACTTCGAGCGAGTGCCGCTCGTCGACGCGCTCGCGCGCCTGCTCCGGGAGCAGAACTTCACGCTGCGCTACGGCCCGGAGGGCAAGCTGCGGACGATCGATCT
>VBKG01000608.1 GCA_005879585.1 Deltaproteobacteria bacterium
GGGCGTCCGCGACATCGGCCGTGCGCTCGGCGTCGCGCGGCACACGCTCCTGTCGCACGGCGCGATGTACCGGGCACTCCGCGCCGTCCTGCCGGGCGCGGTACCGGTCGGACCCGTGCTCAACATGATGTGGTTCGAGCCGCTCGACCCGGAGAGCGCCGAGGATCGGGCCGAGACGGAGCAGCAGGACTACTTCCTGAACCGCTGGTACCTGGACGGCATCACCACCGGTCGGGTGCAGCCGCCGTGCGGTACGGACGAGGAGGTGGCGGGACTGGGCGGCAGCTTCGACGTCCTCGGCCTCAACTACTACATGCGCATCCTGATGCGCGGCGGTGCGCCGTCCGGCCTCGAGAGTCTCCGCCGGCCGGGCGCGCGGCCGGAGTTCGTCGACGAGATGGGTTGGGAGGTCCATCCGCCAAGCCTCGGCGGTTTGCTCCGCCGGCTCGCAGCGAGCGGCAAGCCGCTCTACGTCACCGAGAACGGCCATGCGACGCTCGACGAGGAGGCCCGCACGCGATACCTGCGCGCGCACCTCGAGCAGGTCGCCGACGCCATCGCCGCGGGCGCCGACGTGCGCGGATACTTCTACTGGTCGCTCATGGACAACTTCGAGTGGGCGGAGGGGTGGGCGCGCCACTTTGGCCTCATTGGCCTCGAGCCCGGCACGCTCGCGCGCCGGCCACGGCCGGCCGCATACTTCTACCGCGACGTGATCGCGCGTGGCTCGCTCACGCCGCAGGGCTGACGTAGCGGTCACCTCGTAGCCGCAGCAGCGGTTCGCGGCCCTGGCGCACGCCTAGCTCCCACGTGACGTCGTCCGGCGCCACGCCCCACGCGCGCACCCGCCCGGCGTGGATGCCGTGCAGGTGATGTGCCGCGCAGACCGTGATCCGGTTCTCGCGGCCGTTGTCGCCGCCGCGCGAGCGGAACAGGAGATGATGGTCGTGCAGGTTTCTCCGCGATGTGCACCCGGGCACCGCACACCGCCAGCCGTCGCGGGCGAACACGGGATCGCGGTGTCGCGGTTGCCCCGCCCATTCCGTCGTCACGTGATCGAGCAGCGCTTCGAGGCCTTGCCAGTGCGCCTGCCCGGGACCGCGAAAGGCGAGGATCGCCGTTTGGAAGAGCGCCACGACCGACGCCGGTGCGGTGAACGCGAGCCCCGCCTCCGGCCACTCGTCCTCGCCGTGCGCACCCATTTGCCGCTCGGGCCCAGCGAGCGACGCGCCCGCCGGGGGCGGCGGCACCGGCTCGCACGGCAGGCGGCCCGCGAGGGCCCACTCGACCTCGTCGACGAGCCGGCGCACGGTCACCTCCTGCGCCCGCGCGACCCAGGCCGCGGCCGTCTGCTCGCCGACGACGGGCAGCACGGCGAGCGCGCGCACCCACGAGACTTCCCCGGCACGGTAGGCGTCCCCGAGCGCGGGCGCCTGCCAGCTCTTCCGCTCGAGGGTGACGAGCGCGCCGACCTTCCGCGCCGAGCAGCCGAGGCGCTCGGTGGCGTAGTGGGCGGCCGAGCGAAAGCCCATCAAACGACACAGGCGTCGATCGAGGAAGACGCGGAGAAGCCGGCCCATCTGCCAGTCGATCCGCTGGCGCGCCCCGACGACGCGTCGCAGGCGGGCGTCGAGGACGAAGGGGTCGGCGGTCTCGCAGCCGTCGGCGAGTCTCTCCACATCCATGGGAATGGCCTCACGGACGGCGGCCCAGTCGAGGGCGGGTGGGAAGGCGGCGTGGGTCTCGTCGGGGTCCGTCGGCTCGGCGGCCGGGCGCCAGAGGGCCGGCCACGGGTCGGGAGCTGCCGGCCGCCCCGAGAGGCCTTCGGCCGCGATCGCCTCGGCCGCCTGTCCGACGGTCAGCTCCGTCCCGGCCATGCGGCGCGCGAGCTCGACGGTATCGCGCCACACTCGGGGCAGCCCCGCGCGAGGGCCAGCCACCCGCCCTCCGTGTCCGGTGTCGCGACGCCGATGAGCAGTCGGACCTGCGCCCAGGAGACCTCGCCATTTTCGTAGGCGCGGCGGATCTCGGGCAGACCCTCGAGCCGCGCACTGACCCTCGCGAGGCTCTGCAGCTCGCGCGCGGACATGCCGAGCCGCTCCCGGGCATAGTCGCCGAGCCGCGCGAAGCCGAGCCCTTGCTGGCCGCGGACGTGAAGGAAGGCACGGCCGAGCCGGCCGAGGACCATCCGGCAACGCGCGTCCTGTCCCGCCAGGCGCCGCAGCCAGCCGTCGATGACGAGGGCGCCGTTATGACGGTGAAAGCCCCGGCTGTAGGCGTCGGGCGGCGTGAGTATCTCGGGGGGCACGATCTCGGCCAGCATGGGCGAATATTAGGCGAATACGCCAGCGTTGTCAAGTCCCCATGATTTCTAACACCATCCGCGTACTTGGCGGGCGCAACCGCCGCGGCAGCAACCTGGACGCCCCACTGTCGTGCCGTGAAAGGCCGATCGGCGGCCGGCCCGCACACTGTGGAGGTGAAGGCGTCTGGACCGCGAACCACCTTCGTCCGCAGAATTGACACCGTCCTCGCCCGCGTCCTAGACACCGCCCGTGCCCGCCAAGTACGTCACCGTCGACGACGTCGCCGTCCATTACCTCCACAGCGGCCCGACGACGCTGCCCGACGTCGCCCCCGCCTTCGACCGCGGCCGCCTGTTCATCCTCCTCCACGCCGCGGGCAGCAACGCCGGTATGTGGCGGCGACAAGTCGACGCCGCAGCTCTCGACCACAGCGTCGTCGCGCTCGATCTTCCCGGCCACGGGCGCTCCAGCGGCGTCGAGGGCCTGGCCACGACCGACGCGTACGCCGACTTCGTCGTGCGATTCGCGGCGGCGCTCCGCCTGCGCCCGTTCATCCTCGTCGGCCGCAGCATGGGCGCCGCGATCGCGATGACGATTGCCGCCCGGCGCCCCGAGCTCCTCGAGGGTCTCGTCCTCGCCTGCGCCGCGGCGCGCTTCCCCATCCGGGACGAGAACCTCGCCGTCCTCCACGACGTCGTGCGTGGCCGGCTCCCCCAGCAGTTCACCACGGAGACCTTCTCTCCCGCGACCGGCATGGAGCTCATGCGCGAGGCGTGGACGGAGCAGGTCAAGACCGATCCGCGGGTCCGCTACACCGACATCCTCGCGTGCCGGGGGTTCGACGGCGGTCCGCTGCTCGACCGCATTCGCACGCCGACCCTCGTGATCGCCGGCGCCGACGACCAGGTGACGCCGGTCGCCCTCGTCGAGGAGCTTGCACGCGGCATCCGCAACGCGCGCCTCGAGGTGATTCCAGCGGCTGGCCATCAGGCGCCCCTCGAGCAGGCCGACCGCTTCAACCGGCTGGTCGCCGACTTCGCGGCGGCGCTGCCATGACCGTCTGGGGGAAGACCGCGATCGTCGGTGCGTGGGAGCATCCGACGCGGTTCGCGCCGCACATGACGGCGTTCCAGATCCACGCCGAGAGCGCGCGCGGCGCACTGGCCGACGCCGGGCTCACCGTCCGCGACGTCGACGGGTTCTTCACGAGCGGCGTCGGGCCGATCGGTCTCCTCTCGCTCTGCCATCACCTCGACCTCCGGCCGGACCACGTGGACTCGACGTCGATCGGCGGCTCCTCCTTCGTCTCGCACTGCATCCACGCGGCGGCGGCGATCGCCGCGGGGCTCTGCAAGGTCGCGCTCGTGACCTACGGCTCGACCGCGGCCTCGGAACGCTTCGCGATCGGCACCGCCGGCACCCTGGTGGGCGAGCCGCCCGATCAGTTCGAGGCGCCCTTCGGGCCGACCATCGTCGGCTCGTACGCCATGGTCGCCCAGCGACACATGCACGAGTACGGGACGACGAGCGCACAGCTCGCCGAGATCGCGGTGACGATGCGGCGTCACGCGGCGCTCAACCCGCACGCGAAGTATCGCGAGCCCATC
>VBKG01000117.1 GCA_005879585.1 Deltaproteobacteria bacterium
GGAGGTGCTGAGCCAAGCCGAAATCGAGCGGTTGCTCCGTGCGTGCGTCGGCCGAAGCACTCGCAGCACTCGGTGCGCATACCCGCGCGATCCCCAGCCGCTAGCGGTGGCGTCGGCCGCAACGGAAGGAATCCGTGGTCCCCCACGCGTCCGGCGGCGCCGGGGGCGTTCCTGGGTCCGCGCCGTGGAACCTAGGGACGAGCCCGTGGAGCGTTCGGTGCGGGATCGCGCCCTTGCCGCGACCGAAGAGCGAAACACGGCCTTGACAAGCGGAAAAGCGGGCGGATATGTCTAGATCGCCCGGTGGTCTGATGACCGTATGACCGAGTGACTGGTCGGAGGGAGCCCGCCTCGTGGCCAACGCCAAAGCGGCATTCCAGGCGGTTCGGAAGGTCAAGGTCTACGAAGGCGTCGCCCGGCAGATCGAGCGCCTCATCAGCGAAGGTTCGCTCAAGCCCGGCGACAAGCTTCCCTCGGAACGCGAGCTGGCCGAGATGTTCCGGGTCAGCCGGAGCTCACTCCGGGACGGCATCCGGAAACTAGAGCTGCTGGGCCTGGTGGAGGCGCGGCACGGCGAAGGCACCATCGTGCGCGACCTGTCGGCGGACTCCCTAGTCAGTCCCATAGCCAGCATGCTGGTGCGCAAGCGGCAGCTCGTGGCCGAGCTGCTCGACGTACGCAAGATGCTCGAGCCGCCGCTCGCCGGCCGAGCGGCCACGAACGCCTCCGCCGACGACATCGTCCACCTCGCGGACATCCTCCGACGCCAGGGAGAGAAGGTACGCCGCGGCGAGCTGGCCATCGAGGAGGACTCGGAGTTCCACTACAACATCGCCCGCGCCGCCAGGAACAGCGTCATCATGAAGGTCCTGGACGTCCTGATGGGCTTGCTGCGTAAGACGCGCGAGCGTTCGTTGCAGGTGGGTGGGCGGTTACAACGGTCCTTCGCCGGCCACCGGCGAATCCTGAGGGCCATCGAGCGACGCGATGCGGCCGCCGCCGAGGCCGCCATGCGGCGCCACCTCGAACAGATCGAGGAGATCATCCGGAAGAAGATGGCGTGAGAGCGGAGGTTCCACCATGGGTCGGCTCTTTGCAGTGGAGATCGTCTACCGGGGCATATTCCAGAAGACGCTGGCGAAGAACATCAGTCGGGGGATCGTCCTGGCGGCGCACGCGGAAGGTAAGCCGGGAATCTCCTTTGGGCGCTACGGCGACAGCCCCGAGCGTAACGGGATACCCGCCAAGAACTTCGCGATCGTGGGTACGGACGACGTGACCCTCGAAGAGGGGATGGCCAAGTACGAACCCACCGAGGTGGATATCTCGATCGCCGTCGACGACACGCTCTGCAAGGGTGTGGAGTCGTGGGCCTGGTACGGCTTGCAGCCGATCAATCGTCTATTGAAACCGGGTGGCGCGCTGATTGTCACGTCGCGCGAGCAACCCGACGCCCTCATCGCCATGTGCCACCGCAAGGAATACCCCTACCGCCTGGCCATCGTGAAGGGGACGCCCAGCTTCTCGGGCCTGTGGGTGTACAAGGACGACCACACCGACGTTCGCATCCTCGGCGCCGTCGCCAAACTGCTACCGGACCTGGTGGGCCTCGAGGCGGTGCAGAAGGTCATTCTCGCGGAGTGGCGAGATCCGCTGAAGGCCACGTCAGCCGCTCGCGCCTACGAGCGGACCACGACGACGACCGTTCGTCCCGACCAGGGGAATCCCGAAAAGCCGTACCAGTTCGAGCTCCCCAAGTGGTGGGAAATGCGCGAAGGGATTGCCATTCCCTGCATACGTCCGGGACAGCCCATGCAGGACATGGACAACCACAAGACGGGCGGATTCCGGCCGGAGCGGAATCCTACGTTCAAGAAATTCACGACCCGTACGATGCGGCCAGTCGTGAACTTCGATACGTGCATCAAGTGTACGCTCTGTTGGCTGCAGTGTCCCGATTCCTGCTTCGATGTGACTCCTGACGGCCTCTACGACGCCAATATGGAGGCCTGCTGCGGCTGTGGTGTCTGCGAAGCCGTGTGCCCCGTGACCGATTGCGTCACGATGGTGAACGAGGTGGCATTCCACGACAACGCGAGTCAGTGGGAGATGTGGAAGAAGGACAAGGACGCCTACCAGACCTGGCTGAATGGAAAGATCGAGCATCGGCCGGAGCGATCCCACGGGTTCCGATACCGCGGACAGTATGAAGAGCAGACGCCTGAGATGCTGGAGATCGCCCGCGAAGGTTAGCATCGGGCAAGGGAGAGTGTCGAAATGGCGCAGGCGGTAGCACACCGGGCAGAGGAGACGGAGAAGACCGCGCTGATCACGGGAAGCGAGGCGATCGCGGTCGCCTGCAAGCTGGCCGACGTCGACGTGATCACGGCGTATCCGATCCGGCCGTACGACACCGTGATGCAATATGTGGCCAAGCTGGTGGCCAACGGCGAGTTCGACTGCGAGTACATCGTGGCCGAGAGCGAGCATTCGCAGTTCGAGATCGTCAAGCATGCATCGGCGGTCGGGGCGCGCGTGTTCAGCGGGAGCAGTGGCGTCGGCTGGATGTACGCTTTCGAGGCCCTGACCGTCACACCGGCGTTGCGCATCCCGATGGTGGTGATGGTCGGCAATCGGGCGCTGGATGATCCGGGAGCCTTCGGGGTCGAGCACAACGACGCGCTCGCGGTACGCGACCTGGGCTGGCAGCTGGTCTGGGTGGACAGCGCGCAGGAAGCACTGGACACGGCGCTCATTGCCTATCGAGTTGCCGAGGATCGGCGCGTGTTCCTGCCGTGCGCCATCAGCTGCGACGGCGCCTTCCTGACGCACTCGCAGGGCCTGGTCAAAATCCCCTCGCAGGACAAGGTCGACGCGTTTCTACCGCCATACCAGCGCGGGGATCTCCTCCTCCACCCCGACAATCCCATTACGATCGCGCCCCAGGCGAACGAGGACTGGCTGATGGAGATCCGCCGGCAGACAGCCGCGGGTATGGAGCGCTCGACTGCCGTCATCCGTGAGGCGTACGCCGAATTCGAGCAGATCTTCGGGCGCAAGTACGGGAACCCGTTCTTCGAGGAATACGCCACAGAGGATGCGGATGTCGTCCTCGTGGGCATGGGGACGCTCTCCACGCCGGTGAAAGTGGCCATCCGGCAGATGCGACGGGAAGGCAAGAAGGTCGGCTTCGTGCGGGTGCGTTGGTTCCGCCCGTTTGCCGCCGAGGAGCTGGCCAGGACGCTCGGCCGCTTCTCCGCCGTGGGGGTGATCGACCGCGACTTTTCGCTCGGGTCGCCTCATCTCGGCGGCGTCCTGGCGACGGAGGTTCGCGCGGCCATGTATCTGGCCACCAGCCAGCCCCCCGTCCTCGGATTCATCTGCGGGCTGGGCGGGCGCGAGGTCACGGTTCCCGATGTCAGGAAAATGAGCGACATCATCCGGGAAGCTGCGGAAGGACACCCGCAACCCCCAACGCAGTGGATCGGACTTCGCGAGTAGGAGTCCGGAGCGAGGACCAAGATGGACACAACCGCAACCGTCGAGACGCAGCCGGGCGTAAAGCTCGATCCGTTCAAGGGAGTAAAGAAGCTCCCCCTCGAGGAGTTCTTCACGTCGGGCCACCGGACGTGTCAGGGCTGCGAGTCGGCCCTGGTCATGAAGATGATGGCCAAGGCCGCGGGCCCCCGGACGATCGTGCTGGGAAGCACGGGATGCATGTACGTGGCGAACACGACGTACTACAGCACGTCGTGGGTCATCCCGTGGATGCACACCCAGCTGGGAAGCAGTGGCTCGGCGGCGATGGGCTCGGCGGCGGGGCTGAAGGCACAGATGCGCAAGGGCAAGATGAAGAAGGAGCCCATCAATGTGATCGCCTTCTGCGGCGACGGCGGCGGAGCCGACATGGGGCTGTCTGCCATCTCCGCGGCGCTGACCCATCCCGACTACAACCTGCTCATCCTGATGTATGACAACGAGTCCTACGCCAACACGGACATTCAGCTGTCCGGCAGCACGCCGTACGGCGCGCACACCACCTTCAGCCCCCCGGGTGCGACGAAGCGCATCATGCACCATCGATGGAAGAAGAACATGGCTGGAATGCTGGCGGCTGGTCACCCGACGTGCAGGTACGTGGCCACCATGTGCATGTCGTACGGCCTCCAGGGTATGAACTGCGTGCGCAAGGCGCTGTCCATCGGTGGGCCGACGTTCATTCACTCGCTCGACCCCTGCCCGAAGGGATGGGATTACGATCCCATCCTCTCCCACGAGCTGGGCGAGCTGGCGGTGGCGACCGGGATCTGGCCGCTCTACGAGGTGAAAGACGGCGTGGTCACCTTGTACGGCAAGACGAAGCAGCTCGCGGAGGGGCAGTCTCCTCGGCTCCCGGTCCGGGAGTATCTGCTCAAGCAGGGGCGCTTCGCTCATTTCAGAGAGGAGGATATCGAATACTTCCAGAAGAAAGTGGACGAGATGTGGGAGAGATGGCTGATTCCGGGTGTGATCCCGTTCGTCAAAGACGTCGAAGACGAGAGGATATCCGCGTAAGGGACTGATTCGACGGCCACTGATTCCGCGGCCATTGATCTCTGAGAAAGGAGTTCGCCATGGCCGTAGCGACTGCGGATGTAGCGTTGTCGGAGCCGCGTGTTGGCAACCGCTGGCTCATCCTTGTCGCCAGCGTGATCAGCATGGTGGCGGTAGCGAACTTCCAGTACGGCTGGACGCTGTTCGTACCGCCACTCCAGGCCCACCTCGGGCAGGAACAAGCCCTCATCCAGGTCACGTTCACGATCTTCGTTCTCCTCGAGACCTGGCTGGTCCCCTTCGAGGGGTGGCTGGTGGACCGGTTCGGGCCGCGGCTCCTCGTGATGCTCGGGGGCGCCGCGGCGGGACTCGGCTGGGTCGGCAGCGGGCGGGCCGAGTCGCTGACCGCGCTCTATCTGTCCTACGCCCTCGCCGGGCTGGGCGCGGGCGTCGTCTATGGGACAGCGATCGGCAGCGCCCTGAAATGGTTCCCCGACCACCGCGGGCTCGCCGCGGGACTGACGGCTGCGGGCTTCGGCGCCGGCTCCGCGCTGACCGTCTCACCGATCGCCAACATGATCAACACGGCCGGCTATCAGGCTGCGTTCATCGAGTGGGGGATCATTCAGGGAACCGTCGTCGTCGTGGCGGCGATGTTTCTGAAGGCGCCGCCCGCCGGCTGGATGCCGGGTGCCTGGGCGAAGGGAGCGCGTGGCGAGGAGGTGAAGAGGCGCCAGGGGTCAGCGGACTTCACGTCCTCCGAGATGGCGGCCACGCCGCAGTTCTGGCTCATGTACCTGATGATGGCGCTCGTCGCGACCGGCGGCCTGATGGCCGTCGCCCAGCTCAACCCCATGGCCGTCGACTTCAAGGTGGACAAGATTCCCGTCCGGTTCCTGTGGATCACGTTGCCGGCGCTGCAGTTTGCGCTCTCGGCGGACCGCGTGGTGAACGGCCTCTGCCGCCCGTTCTGGGGGTGGGTGTCCGACCACATCGGCCGTGAGCGGACGATGACGCTGGCGTTCGGCTTGGAAGCGCTGGCCATCCTCGTCCTCATTCAATTTGCAAATCACCCGTTGCTCTTCGTCGTCTTCAGCGCCTTCACCTTCTTCGGGTGGGGCGAGATCTTTTCGTTGTTCCCGGCGCTCTGCGGGGACTTCTTCGGCCGTACGCACGCCACCGCGAACTATGGGTTCCTCTACACGGCCAAGGGGACGGCGTCGGTCCTGGTGCCGATCGGGTCCGCACTGGCCGCGGGCAAGGCGTTCGACTTCCGTGCCGACATTCTGCTCGTGCTGGGCGCTGTCCTCGTGATGTTCGCGCTCTTTCTCGCTCCCACCGTGCTTCGCCTGGAGGTGGATCGAAAGACCAGGGGTGTCCTGCTCGCGGTGGCCGGCGCGCTGATCACGTACGGCATCGTCCTCACGGTGGTTCCCGGGGCATGGAGTCCCTTCGCCGCGAGGTTCACGCTGCCGAAGATCGGTTGGGCGGGTGTTTTCGCAGTCGCCATCGCCTTCGACCTGACCGCCGCCGCGCTCGCCTTCTTCGTGCTGCGGCGGATGGAGCTGCCGACCACCCGCCTGGTGACGATCGCCGTCGCGCCGGGCCCGGGAGACGAGGTGACTCCCCGTGCCGTGGGCGCGGGGGCGGTAGCTGACGACGACCGCGCCGAGCGAGCGAGCCAACTCAGCCAGCCGCTGCTCCGGCGCGGACGGCGTGCGGGCCGCGGGCATCGGAGCAGCACCGCGGACGAGCAGCGCACGGATCCCCGGAGGCGCTAGCCGGCCGCGGCTTTGCTGCGGCCGGCGCGGGGTCCGGGCCGCCAGTCGATGATCGGCTCCGCCGCGGCGGCGGGGGCGCGGGGATCCTTGGCGTCGCAGACGACCCCATCGAAGAGGATCAGCTTGGCGACCCGCTCGGGATGCCGGAGCGCATACCGGACGGCGACGGGGGGTCGAGCGGCTTGACGGAGCCGTATGTGTCACATTAATGTGTCACACATGAAGACGGCGACCATTCGCGAGCTCAGGCACGCCACGACGACCGTCCTCGCGTGGGTGGCTCAGGGGGAAACGGTGGAAGTGCGCCGTCGCAACCAGCCGGTGGCCATCCTCTCGGCCCCCAGACGCCGATCGGTAGTGAGGCGCCCAGACTTTGCGACGCGCTTGAAGGCCATGTACGGGAAGACGCCGCTGCCGACTACGGGCACCGACCTGATCTCCGAATCGCGCGGCGAGTCGTGAGGGCCTACGCAGACGCGGGCTTTCTTTGTTCGCTCTATGCCCTAGACGGGCACACGGCCCGCGCCGCAGCGCGGATGAAGCGACAGGCTCTGCCCCTGCCTCACACGTGGCTGCACCAGCTCGAGCTACGCAATGCGCTGCGCCTGCGGGTGTTTCGCGGCGAGATCACG
>VBKG01000118.1 GCA_005879585.1 Deltaproteobacteria bacterium
CGACATCCGACCGTGCGGGCGATCGCGGCGGCGTCGCTCCTCGACGCGCAGCCGATGTGCGCGGACTGCTGGAACAAGCCGTTCTGCGGCATCTCCCCCGTGTCGACTTACGTCCGCGAGGGGGACCTCTTCGGGCAGCGCCCGCGTTGCTTCGAGTGCAAGGAGCACATGGCCGTCGCCCGCACGCTCTTCGCCCTGCTGGCGAACGAGAGCGACCGCGAGACGACCGGGATCTTCGAGCGCTGGACGACCGGGACCGGCCGGCATCGCTAGATGGGTGCGGCGACCCCCTACGGCCGGCTCCTCGAGGGGGTCGCTCCGCCCGTCATTTCACCCTGTCAGAAAAACCCTGGCAAATCGGCCGACCGATGTGCTAACCGTCCGCGGCGGGGACGTACGTCGCCAACGTGAACACGAGTCTCCACTGTCCGACGCCGTCGAGCGAAGAAGGGGGGCGGAGCCCTGTCCCGGGAGCGTCGATCCGGGCCATCGACCTCCGTCTCTCGCTGGTTCGTGGCCCGGCCCAGCTGCCGTGGCGAGCGGGGTCGCCGGCTGGGGAGATGCCCGCGAGCGACGTCCTGCGCGCGGCGCGCGCCGTCGCCGGCCACCCCGGCGCTTTCCTGCTCGGCGGGGGCGAGCCGCTTCGCCGCGCTGACCTCCTGGCCCTGCTCCACGAGCTCGTGCAGCTGCGGTCCGAGCATCTCGGGCTCTGCACCGCGGGCGCGGGCATCACCACGGCGGTGGTTCAGCGGCTGCGGTCCGCCGGCGTGCAGCGGCTGAACGTGCCGTTCCACTCTGCGCGCCGGGACGCGCACGACTGGCTGGTCGGGCAGACGGGCGCCCTCAAGACGGCGCTGCGTGCCATCCGCACGTGCGTCGACGCGGCGATGCCGGTGGCGGCCGAGGTGGTCGTCACCCGGCCGACGATGCCGCATCTGGCCGAGACGGTCGATGTGCTCACGCACGTCGGGGTACGGACGATCTGCTTCCGGCGGCTCACCGCCGTCGACGTGGGCGCACCAGAATTCGTGTCGCTGTCGCCGCGCATGTCGCTGCTCGCCGAAGACCTGGAGCGCGCGGCGACGATCGCGCTCCAGCGACGGGCGCGGGTGGTGATCCGCGACTTCCCCGTCTGCGTCGCGCCGCGGCTGCGGCGGCTCTTCGCCCGGCCCGACGGCGAGAGGTGGCTGACGGCGGACGGTGCCGTCGATACCCGCGTCGCCGACGGTCCCGGCTGCCCGGGCTGTCCCGGCCTGACGGTCTGTACCGGAGCGCCGACCGACTACGTGTCGCGCTTCGGGTGGGAGGAGTTCGCTGACCCGGCGCCGAGCGCGGTGCGCGTGCAAGACACCGTTGCCGCGCAGCAGGACACACGCCCGTCGGGCACGATGCTGTTCGCGTGGCGAGGGCCGCGCCGCGTCCGGTGCGACGCGTGCGCGGACGAGCAACCTAGCGCCGGACCCGAGTCGACGCGCGTCGTCCGCGCGCGGCTGGTGGACGCCGCGCGCCATCGGCCAGCCGTGTTGCGGCTCGTCGGGGCCGAGCTCCTCGCCCATCCGGGGGCGGCGGCGCTGCTCTTCGACGCGGTGAGGCTCTTCCCGCGGGTCGAGTGCGCCGGAGAAGCGAGCGCCGTCGCCGGCTGGACCGACGTCGACCTGCGCCGGCTGAAGGAGCTCCACCGCATCGACGTGGCGCTCTACGGGCCGGATGCGACGAGCCACGACGGCCACTGCGGGATCCCCGGCTCCTTCGCGGCCACCCTGCGCGGCGTCGAGCGACTGCGCGAGCAGAGCACGATCGCGGTCGGTGCGTACGCGATCGTGCACGATGCGCGTTCGGTTCGTCTCTTCGCCGATGCCTGGAGCCGCGGCGAGCTGCCGGGATCGCCCCGCTTTCGTCTGGGCGCGCGCGGCGCCTCGCTGGACGAGCTCGTCGAGTGCGCGCGGGAATTGCCGCCGGGCGCCGCGCGGTCCGCACTGTTCGCCGTGCTGCCGCGCTGCTTGTGCGAGCAGGAGGGCGTCGGCGTGGACGACGGTACGACCGGCGGGTCGACGGAGCCCGCGGGAGCGCAGTTGGGCGTCGCGTTCGGGAGACGCGTCGATGGCGTTCCGTGCGGCTCCGACCCGGTCGGGGCCTTCGCGGGCTGCCGCGACGGAGAGACGTGTGCCGTGATCGGTTGCCCCGGAACGGCGCTCGGATGGCAACGGGGCGCGAGGTCGGAACGATGGATGCTACAGAGCTGACGGAGCGGATGCTGGACCGCGAGCGCGCGGCCAACGTCCGGAAGCACTGGGTGCGGCTCGTCACGGCGTGCAACAGTCGGTGCGTCTTCTGCCTCGACACCGACACGCCCAGGAACGTCTACCTGCTGGAGCCCGACGTCCGTCAGGAGATCAAACGCGGGCGCGACGAGCTGAACGCCGACAAGATCATCCTGTCGGGCGGCGAGGGCTCCATTCATCCGAAGTTCGTCGACTTCGTCCGCTATGCCCGGGACGTCGGTTACAGCCGTGTCCAGACGGTCACCAACGGCTACATGTTCTCCAAGCGCGAGTTCTACGTGGCGGCCGTCGAGGCCGGTCTCGGCGAGATCACCTTCAGCCTGCACGGCCACACGCCGGAGCTGCACGACCGGCTGACGGGCACGCCGGGCGCCTTCCACAAGCTGATGAAGGGGATGATGCGGGCCGTTCGCGACGGACGCATCATCGTCAACGTCGACGTGTGCATCAACAAGCAGAACGTCCCGTACATCGACCAGATCGTCGCGCTGTGCCTGTCGGTGGGCGTCCACGAGTTCGATCTCCTGCACGTCATCCCGCAGGGCGCGGCGTTCCAGAACCGCGACGAGCTCTTCTACGATCCGGTGGAGCACCTGCCCCGCCTGCAGAAGGTCTTTCGCCTGAACCGTCATCCCAACGTCGTTGTGTGGACGAATCGCTTCCCGGTCGAGTTCCTCGAGGGCCTCGAGGATCTCATCCAGGATCCGCACAAGATGCTCGACGAGGTGAACGGCCGTCGCTTCCAGGTGCGCCGCTATCTCGACGAAGCCGTTCCGCTCGAATGTCGACAGAAGGAACGCTGCGAGCACTGCTTCATCGAGCCGTTCTGCACCACGACCGATCGCGTGATCGAGCGCCAGAACCAGGCGTCGTGGGACATTTGGTGGATCGGCCCGGCGAACGAATCCGTCGCCCCCCCTTCGGCGAGCGAGCTGCCATTCGGCTGCCGGTCGATCGGCGTCGAGGTGGACGACCTACCGGACCTGGAGCGCCTCGGAGTCCAACCGGACATCGGCGTCTATGTCCGCCCGAAGCGCGCATCCCGACTGCTCGATCGGGCGCGCGTGCCGAACCGGCTCCTGCTCGGTCTCTGCGATGCCGCGCAGCTCGACGTCGTGCTGAGCGGGACGCCACTGCCTCCAGGCGTCGAAGTCGAGGTCGAGCTGAATCAGCGCACCGCTCCCTGGCTCCTGTCGCAGCGAGAGCGTGTGCGGGCGTACCTCGATGTCGTCCGCCTGCACCAGCCGAGCCACGAGTTCCTGAAGGACGCGGTCGCCAACGACGTGCGCGATCTCAAGCGCTTCTTCGCCGAGCTCGCGCTCCCCGTCCGGACGAGCGGTCTGCCCGCGTGTCTCGCCCCGGGCACGGAGCTCGTCGAGGCGCCCAAGGTCCTCGACCGGAAGCTCTTCGACCCGGAGACGGGTCGCATCGCCATCCGCGAGCTGGCGCGCACGCACGTCGTACACGGGTACCTGGCCAAGTCGCTCCGCTGCCGCGATTGCCGCGTGAACGAGCGCTGCGAGGGAGCGCACATCAATTTCATCCGCGATCAGGGGTTCGCGGAGCTGCAGCCGCTCCGCGAAGGCGCGTGGGCGGAGAACGCGGCGGCGCAACTGCTCGCCCTGCGGCCGACGCCGCCGTCGCGCGTCCGCGACGGCCAGCCGCTGCAGCCCGTCGGGCCGAGCTTGCCCGGGTTCTCCCCACCCCAGGCGGCCCCCGTCGAGCCGTTGATCGAGTTCGCGCAACGCGCGCGCGAGCTGCGTGAACGCGCCCGCCAGGAGTCCGCGCGGCCGCGCCCCCCGATCGAGGGGTGACGAGCGAGGATGGCGAACCTCGGCTACCTCCAGCTCACGCGGAACTGCTACCAGAAGTGCCAGTTCTGCAGTAACCCGCCGACCGGCGTGCACCTCGACGAGGCCGAGATGCGCCGCAACATCGATCGGCTCGTCGAGATGGGCTACGACGGCGTGATCCTCACCGGCGGCGAGCCGAGCATCTCCGAGCTGCTCTTTCCGGCGCTCTCGTACGCGCGCGAGAAGAAGCTCTTCAGCCGCATGATCACCAACGGCCAGAAGCTCGCCGAGAAGGACTTCTTCAAGCGCTGCGTCGACGCCGGCCTGACCCACATCCACGTCTCGCTCCACAGCTACCGGCGCGAAGTCCACGACTTCATCACGCAGTATCGCGGAGCGTGGGACCTGCTCGTCCGCTGTCTCGAGAACGTTCCCGAGATGGGGGTCACCTCCGACATCAACACCGTCATCAACGTCTACAACTGCGACCATCTGCACGAGAACGTCCGCTGGATCTGCGAGAACTTCCCGTTCATCCGCCACTTCGTGTGGAACAACATGGACCCCGACGGCAATCGGGCCGAGGAGAATCCCGACTGCATCCCGCGGCACTACGAGTTCCAGGTGTCGCTGGAGAAGGCGATGGACTACCTCGTGAGCACCGGGCGGAGCTTTCGCGCCGAGCGCGTCCCGCTCTGCTACATGCGGCGCTTCGCGTGGGCGTCGACGGAAGCGCGCAAGATCATCAAGGAAGAGGAGCGCTGCATCCGCTTCCTCGACTTCAAGGGATTCATCCACCAGAAGGAGTTCCTGCACGGGAAGGGAAATGCCTGCGACGCCTGCCGCTTCGACCCCATCTGCGCGGGTATGTACTCGATGGCGAAGACCTACGACGAGCGCGAGCTCTCGCCGATCTTCGAGGACCCCACGGGCGTGATCGCGGAGGTGCTCGGACACGAGCCGTCGCCCGAGCTCCTGTCGCGGCTGCTGGCGCGGCGCGGCCGGCGCTCGATGACGGAGCAGCCGTCGATCGAGCGACGTGAGCGCGCGATGGAGCGCCCCCTGTAGACCGATGGCGCGGTTCCTCTTCCTCAACCCGCCGCTCGTCCTCGACGACGACTTCATCGACTACCCGTACTTCGCCAATCACGGGCTGCTCGCCTGTGCGGGGCTGGCGGCGCGGGCGGGCGCGGACGTCTCGGTTCACGACGCGTTCGCGTTGCCGGCCTCGGGCCGCCACCGGCGTGCCCGCGGGGGATGGATTCTCGGCGTCGACCACGACGACTTCGTCGCCGCGCTGCCGAGCGGCCGGTACGACGTCGTGGTCCTCGGCGCGCCGGTGTTCCTGCGCATCGAAGCGGCGCATCCGGAAACCCGGGACCTGATCGCTGCCCTGCGCGAACGGTTCCCGCGCTCGGTCCTGCTGCTCGCGGATGGCTACATCGGCGGCCAGCACTATGCCGATTACGACGCGGATCGTGTTCTCGCCGAGTATCCCGAGCTCGACGCGATCCTGAAGTATCCGGGGGAGCGATACTTCGCCGACCCGGAGTCTCTCGCCAGGCTCGGGGATGCGCGCGTCGTGCTGCGCGACGCGAATGGGCGCGGCGGCGACCCGCTCGAGCCGTTCTACTTCCTCGACGGCATCGATGTCGCCAGCTTCGATCGCTTCCTCGAGCGCTGCTTCGGCGACGGCGCGTGGCAGAACACGTTCGGCGTCGGTCCCGGAACCCGCTCGTTCGTGACGAGCATCGGATGCCCGCACCGGTGCATCTTCTGCACGAGCAACCCGGGGTGGAGACGCACCGGGCGAAAGCTCTACCGGCCGATCCCGCTGGCGCGGCTCAAGCACTGGGCGTACCTGCTGCGGACGGTCTTCGGCGCACGAAAGCTCGTGGTCCTCGACGAGATGGTGAACGTCAGGACGGACTTCGAGGCGCTCCTCCGCATGCTGAACGAGCTGGACTTCTCCTACGACTTCCCGAACGGCATGCGCGCGGACCACCTGAGTCGCGAGGCGATCGCGCTCATGAAGGGGCGCATCGGGATGCTCAGTATGTCGGCCGAGAGCGCGACACAGGCCGATCTCGACGGGCCCATCGGCAAGGGGCAACCGCTACAGGCCATCCGGCGCGTTGCGGAATGGTGTCGTGAGCTCGACGTGCCGTTGATGAGCCACTACATCATCGGCTTTCCCTGGGAGACGCCGGCGCACGTCACCGCCACCCTCGAGATGGCGTGGGAGCTGTACGATCGCTACGGCGTGTGGCCGTCGATGCAGTTCGCGACTCCCATCCTCGGCACGGCGCTGCACGACCAGTGCGCCGCGCTCGGGCTCGTCCCGCCGGAGGGTCTGGATCTGAAGGACGGCGCGCTGTTCCAGCATCGTCCCTGCTTCGATCCGCCCGGCTGCCCCCCGGGGTACGTCGCGAAGGCGCGGGCGGCGTTCGACATGAAGCTGGCGGCCCGCGAGGCGCGCAAGCTCATCATGAACATCACCTACAAGTGCGCCAACCGGTGCGTGTTCTGCGCGACG
>VBKG01000119.1 GCA_005879585.1 Deltaproteobacteria bacterium
TACCGGAGCGTGGTTGCTGTCGATGGCGGTGCCGGCGGTCCTGCTGCCGTGTTCGGCGCGCGCGGAGACGCCGGCCGAGCAACGCATCCGGCGGCTCGAAGAGACGCTCCGCCGCACCCAGGAAGAGCTCGAGGCGCTCAAGAACGAGGTGAAGCAGCAGAGGGCGATCGGCCAGGCTTCCCAGAAGCAGGTCGAGCAGGCGACCGAGGCGGCGGAAGCGGCCAAGACCGCGAGCGCCGAGACCGCCAAGAAGACCGTGAGCCTGCCGGACTGGATCAGCCGCACCTCGGTCTTCGGCGACGTCCGGTTCCGTCACGAGGGCTTCTACCACCAGCCCCACCTGGCCGGCGCGGACACCACCGCACGCAACCGCGAGCGTATCCGCGCGCGCCTCGGCGTCCGTTTCGCGTTCAGCGACGAGCTGTCGGCCACCATTCGCGGCGCCAGCGGCAACATCAACGACCCGATCTCCACCAACGAGAACCTGACCGGCAACTTCAACCGCAAGAACTTCAACCTCGACTGGGGCTACCTCACCTTCACCCCCGGAAAGAGCTTCGACATGCGGCCGGGCGTCGCGAGCTTCACGTTCGGGAAGTTCCCGAACCCGATCTTCCGCACCGATGAGATGTTCCTCGATGAGGACCTCTCGCCCGAGGGATTCGCGCAGACGTTCCAGCTGCTCGAGAAGCCCGTCGGCAGCCTCGATCAGGTGAAGCTCCACGTCCTCGAGTGGACGTTCAACGAGATCGCGAACAAGGAGGACGGCTGGATGTTCGGGGGCCAGGTGAACCCGACGCTCCACGTCGGCACGGTGGGCTTCGAGGCGGGAGTGGGCCAGTACTGGTGGCTCAATCCCGATCAGATCGCCCAGGCCGAGAGCCGGAACACCACGGCGTTCACGGCGTCGGGCGCGCCGGTCGCGAACGGCAGCTTCAACTCGACGATCGCGGCCGCGAACTCGAACCTACTGGTGACCCGGACCATCCAGCCGCCGACCATCAAGGGCCGCGCCAAGCCCGCCGCGTTCCAGGCGATCACGGGCTTCCAGAGCGGCTTCAATCAATCGAACGCCGTACTTGCCGCGACCGTGCCGAACGCCTTCGGGGCGCAGCCGCTGCGCGTGTGGCTCGACTACGTCTACAACTGGCTCGCGGCGACCGACGACGCGCACGGATGGCAGGCCGGGGTGCGGCTCGGCCAGACGAAGGTCAAGGGCGACTGGTCGCTGGTGGGCTACTACGAGCACCTCGGACAGGAGGCGGCGCTGTCGGCATTCACGGCGAGCGACTTCGGCCAGACCGGCGGGACGAACCAGGAAGGTCCGGGCATCGGCATCGACTACCAGCTCCTGAACCCGCTCACGATCAGCGCCCGGAGCACCTTCACCAACTTCATCAACCGGCCGGCGGGTATGACCAATCCGACGCTGTCGCGCGTGCAGCTCGACGCGGTCGTGAAATTCTGAGGAGAGCGGAGATGGCTGGACTAGCAAGAGCACTCGTGGCGGGCGGCCTGCTGCTCATTGCGAGCGAGCGGGTCGCCGTGGCACAGACCACCAGCACCACGATCAAGCAGACTACGACCACCTCGACGACCACCACGACGACGACGCTGCAACCGCACAAGTTCAGCGCCGCCACCGCCGCGTGTGTCCGTCAGGCGAGGCAACAGTTCGGGAGCTGCCGGACCACACCGGCGACCTGCTCCGCCGACTTCCAGACCGCCTTTGCCAAGTGCTTCGCCGGCAGCGCCGGCACGAGCTGCGCCTCGAAGTGCGTGTCGCGCGAGGCGACGTGTCTCTCTTCCGCGCCGGCGACACGCGAACTTCCACATCTGCCGGTTCGTGTGCGCCGAGGCGGAGCTCGACTGTCGGACCAACTTCCAGTTCTGCATCGCAGACTGCCCCAATCTGTAGCGATCGGTGCATGCCCGCGTCGCCGCCCGGCGGCGCGGGCATTGCACTGAAGGCGTCCATGTATCGTCACGCGCTCTTCGTCCTCCTCGCCTGCGCGGCATGCCGTCTCGTGTCGCCGCCCGTCGTGCCGATCGACCCGGTCGTCGACTTCGCCGCGCACGTCGAGCACGATCGGATCGTCGTCGACCGGCTTCCCGACGGCAACCGCGGCGTCGTCGAGGCGCCGGGTTGGTTCCGCTCAGGCGGCGCTCCGACGTTCGTGCTCACCCGCGACGGGCAGACGGTCGCCGGCCTGTGGCTCACGGCACCCGCCACCGTGCAGGTGCGCGCGAGCCGCTCGCGCACCGCGCCCGTGACGGCGACGATCGAGCCGAGCTGGGATGACAATGCGATCCGGTTAGCGATGCGTCCGCCGGATGGTCCTTCGCTCCGCACCGACACGTTCCAACGTACCGCGATGGGCGGCGGCCCGCCGGTGCTGACGCGGAACGCCCAGACCAGCCTCGACGTGCGCGGCACGTATCGGGCCGCGGTGCGCGACGCGAGCGGTGCGGAGGCTGGGTGGCTTCGGGTGAAGATCAGCCCGTACCAGGAATCGCCCCGCATCTACAACCGGGACAAGGGCACCGCGGGGCCGCTCCAGCAATCTGTCCCGATGGGACGGTGATCCGCGGGGTCGTTGACACCTGGATCCCGCCCCGGCTAAAGCCGGCCGTGAATGCTCGCTCATCCCCCTCAGATCGAGCGGGCGGCAGTTCCGCACGTCACGAAGCGCGCTCCACGAGGTCGCCCACGCGCAGCCGCGGCGCTCCTCGGGGCCTTCGTCGCCGCCATCGCCTCCGCAGCCGGTGCACCCGTGTCGCTGCGCGAAGTGCGCCAGAGCCTCTTCGGCGCCTGCTTTCCGACCGACCGGGACGGCTGGATGGTGGGCGAGCTCGGGCGCATCTTCCACACCTCCGACGGTGGCACGACGTGGGAGCGCCAGGACGCCGGCACCAAACGCCCCTTCCTCGCGATCGCCTGTCTCGACGCCCGGACGGCGTGGATCGCCGGCAAGGAGGGCATCGTCTACGGGACGACGGACGGCGGCGCGAGCTGGACCCCGGCCACGACCGGCTCGTCGCGACATCTCTTCGGCCTCGCGTTCGCCAACCCCGACCGTGGACACGGCGTCGGCGACTACGGCACGATGGTCCACACCGAGGACGCCGGGCGCCACTGGACGGTGTCGCAGGTGCCGCCCGACGTCGTGCTGCCGGAGAGCGCGCTCGACACGGGCGTCGATCCGGGCGACGTGAACCTCTACGCGGCGTCGTACGGCGACGCGGACCACCTCTGGGTGGCGGGCGAGTTCGGCACGATCATGGCGAGCGACGACGGCGGGCGGACCTTCCACCAGCAGCACGCGCCGGTCGAGAGCACGCTCTTCGGCATCCACTTCACCGACGCGCGGCACGGGTGGGCGGTCGGCATCGACGCCGTCATCCTGCGCACCGAGGACGGCGGCGCCACCTGGCAGATGCAGACGCCGCCCGTCCGCCAGCAGAGCTTCTACGACGTCTTCGTGCGCGGGCAGAACGGCTGGATCGTCGGCAGCGCGGGCACGGTGCTGAAGAGCACCGACGGCGGCGTCACGTGGACGGCCGAGCCGACGCCGATCGAGCTCGCCGCCAACTGGATCCGGTCGGTGTGGCTGGGACCCGGCGGCCAGGGCTTCGCGGTCGGCGCCGAAGGTCTCGTCTTCCGGATCGACGGCGGCACCCTCCAGCGTCTCGAAGGCAGGGGGCCGACGAGGGCGCTATGATCCCGAAGCGCTGGATCGAGGCCTATCTCCGCTTCCTCCTGCGGAACCGGCTCGCCGTCTCGGTGGTGGTCGCCCTGATGACGGTCTTCTTCGCGGCCGAGCTGCGCTACATCAAGGTGGTCCCGCAGTTCCTGGATTTCTATCCCGGGCCGAGCCACGTGCGCCTCTTCGGCCACGAGTACACCTGGCGGAAGGGCCACCCCTACATCAACATCTACAACACGTTCCGGCGGATGTTCGGCAGCGCGAACATCCTGACCGTCATCCTCGAGACGAAGCACGGCGACGTCTACAACCCGACGACGCTGCAGAAGCTCGACACGATCACCAAGCGGATCGTCGAGACCAAGGGCGTCGTCCCCTACCAGGTGCTCTCGATCGCGCACCCGAAGATGAAGAGCATCACCACCTACGCCGGGGCCATCCAGATCCGCGAGGTCTTCTATCCCGGCGTCCCGCAGACGCAGGACGACGCCAACCGGGTCAAGTTCGCGGTCTATTCCACGAAGGGCATCCGGGGTCTCTACGTCTCGCAGGACGACACGGCCGTCCTCGTGCACGCGGGATTCTGGGAGGAGGAGCTCGACTTCCGCTACCTCTACGACCGCATGATGGAGCTCCAGCACGACGTGGAGGACGAGAACCACACCGTCTACATCACCGGCTTCCCCTGGCTCTACACGACGATCCAGCGCTACGTGCCGCAGGTCTCGCAGGTCTTCGTCCTGACCGTCGCCGCCCTCGCCTTCCTTCTCTGGAACTACTTCCGGACGTGGACCGGCATCTGGGTGCCGATGTTCTCGGGACTGCTGTCGGGCATCTGGGCGCTCGCGTTCGGCCCGCTCCTCGGCCTGAACCTCGATCCCCTGGTCCTCGTGATCCCGATCTTCCTGACGGCGCGCGCGCTCTCCCACTCCGTCCAGTCGATGGACCGCTACCACGAGGAGTACCACCGGCTCGCTGACAAGCACGCCGCGATCGTCGAGTCGTATTCCCACCTCTTCCCGCCGGCGATCGCCTCGATCCTCGCCGACGGCTTCGCGATCCTGGTGGTGGCGATCGCGCCCATCCCGCTCATCCAGAAGGTCGCCGTGTTCTCGAGCTTCTGGGTGATCTCGATCTTCGTGAGCGTGGTGACGCTCCACCCGATCATCCTGTCGGTCATCAACCCGCCGGGGATGCACGTCGCGCGCTACCCGAAGTGGCTCCGCTGGCTCGGGCACGGGCTCCTGATCGCCGCCGGCGTCCTGTTCGCGCTCGTCGCGTTACGCATCGCCACCGAGCTGCTCGGGCCGCTCAAGACCGGCTTCGCGCTGGCCCTCTGCGTGGCGCTCTACGTGTTCCACGAGCAGATCTACAAGGGCGTCACCCACGCGGTGGTGGCGGCGAGCGCCGGCTGGCGACGCTGGGCCGTCGTCGGGCTCTCGATCGCGCTCTACGCGCTCTGCCCGATCTGGGGCTGGCGCCTCAAGGTGGGCGACATGACGCCCGGGGCCGCCCTCCTCTTCCCCGAGCATCCGTACAACGTCGCCTACGCCAAGCTGAACGACAAGTTCCTCGGCGCGAGCCAGCTCGTCGTCATCGCCGACACCGGCAAGGAAAACGGCATGAAGGACGTCGGCGCCCTCACGACGATGGAGGAGTTCGCCGACCACATGGAGACCGTGCCGGGTGCCGGCGCGTCGGTCACCATCATCGACATCGTGAAGCAGCTCTCGCGGCTCTTCCACGAGGGCGAGCCGAAGTGGGCGTTCGTCCCCGACAAGCAGAAATACATCGCCGAGCTGTTCTACCAGTTCACGCAGTCCGCGCAGGCCGGTGACCTCGACCGCTTCCTTTCCGCCGACGCCCGCTACGGCACGGTGATCACGCTCTTCCGCGGCTACTCGCACGACGTCATCATGAACGCGATCAACAGCGGCAAGTCGTGGGCCGCCGAGCACGGCGGCGAGAGCGTGCAGTTCCTCTTCGCCGGCGGTCTCTTCGGCGTGCTCGCCGCCGTCAACGAGGCGGTCGAGCACTCCTACTGGCTGAACCTGGCGCTCATCATGACCGTGGTCGCAGCGTGTCTCTACTTCACGTACGGCTCGCTCGTCGCGACCCTCATCCTGATGATCCCCGTCGTGCTCTCGCAGCTCGCGTGCGAGGCCTTCATGTACATCTGGCGCATCGACCTGAACGTCAACTCGCTGCCGATCGCCGCGGCCGGCGCCGGTGTCGGCGTCGACTACGGCATCTACCACTTCAGCCGCATGCTCGACGCGTTCGACGAGGGGCGGAACATCGAGGACGCGGTCGATTACGCCACCGCGACGACGGGGAAGGCGATCATCTTCACCGCCACGACGATGGTGGCGGGCACGATCTTCTGGTGGTTCTCGGCGCTCAAGTTCCAGGCCGAGATGGGACTCCTGCTGGCGCTCCTCATGCTCTTCAACACGTTCGGCGGCCTCGTGATCGTGCCGGCCTGGGTGAAGATCCTGAACCCTCGCTTCCTCACCGAGCGACGGCGCGGGGTCGATCGCGTCCCCGACCGCCTGGCCGTCGGGTGATCGTCGCCGAGCACCTGACCAAACGGTTCGGCGCCCGCACCGCCGTCGACCGCGTGTCCTTCACCGTCGAGCGCGGCGAGGTCGTCGGCTTCCTCGGGCCGAACGGCGCCGGCAAGACCACGACGATCCGGCTCCTCGCGGGCGTCTTCCCGCCGAGCTCCGGGCGCGCGCTCATCGACGGTCTCGACGTCGCCACGCGGCCGCTCGCGGCGCGGCGCCGGCTCGGGTACGCGCCCGAGCGTCCGGCGTTGCACCGCGAGATGACCGTCGCGGCCTTCCTCGAATTCGCCGCCGGCATGAAGGACGTGGCCGGCGCGCGCGAGCGGGCGGCCGCTGCCGGCACGGCGATGGAGCGCACCGGACTTCGCGAGGTCGCGGGCGAGCGGATCGGCCAGCTCTCCAAGGGATACCACCAGCGGGTCGGGCTCGCGCAGGCGCTGATCGGCGACCCGCCGGTCCTTCTTCTCGACGAGCCGACGGGCGGCCTCGACCCGGCGCATTCCGTCGAGACCCGCCGTCTCATCCGGACGCTCGGCGACGCGCACGCCATCCTCGTCTCGAGCCACGCGCTCGCCGAGGTCGAGGGTCTCTGCGATCGCGTCGTCATCCTGCACGGCGGCCGCGTGCTCGCCGCCGACCGTCCCGCGGACCTGGCGGCGCGGCTCCGCCGGACGTCGTGCCTCGACGTCGAAGCGGCGGCGCCGGCGGACGCGCTCATGGCTACGCTCGCGGCGGTCCCGGGCGTGCGGCACGTCGACCTGCTGGCGCGTTCCAACGGCCAGGCGCGCTGCCGCGTCGAGGCCGAGCCCGGCGCGGACGTGCGCGCGCGCGTGGCCGCCGACGTCACGGCCCACGGCTGGGGACTCCTCGGACTCGCGCCCGTCGAGGCCTCGCTCGAGGAGGCGTTCCTGGCACTCGTCGCGCCCGCCGAAGGGCGATGAGGAAGACCTTCCTCATCTGCCGGCGCGAGCTCGGCGTCCTCTTCGGCGGTCCGCTCGCGTGGGTGCTCGCCGCCGTCTTCGTGCTCCTCACCGGCTACTTCTTCTACAGCGACCTCGTGTTCTTCGTCCTTTTCGGCGGCGCGAGCCTGCCCGCCGGCCTCTGGCGCTTCGTGTTCCTCGACTACCGGCTCGTGGCGCTCCTCGTCCTGCCACTGCTGAGCATGCGGCTCCTCGCCGAGGAGCGGCGGCTCGGCACGCTCGAGCTCCTCTGGACCTACCCGGTGCGGGACCGCGAGGTGCTCGCCGGCAAGTTCGTCGCCGCGCTGGTCGTGTACCTCGTGCTCCTCCTCGGGACGGCGACCGGTCCGGCGGTCCTCTACATGCTCCATCCCTTTGCGCCGGCGCCGGTGCTCGCCGGCTACGTCGGACTCGTACTGCTCGGTGCCGCGTTTCTCGCCTGCGGGACGGCCGCCTCCGCCGTCACCGAGAACCAGGTGGTGGCCGCGATGCTCACCTATGGCGTGCTGGTGTTCTGCTGGTTCGTGTCGTGGAACGAGGCGGCCGTCGGCGAGACGGTGGCACCGGTCCTCCTCCAGCTCTCGCTGTTCGATCATTTCTACGGGTTCGCGCAGGGCGTGATCGACAGCCGCGACGTGGTGTACCTCGTCGCCTTCACGACGCTCTTCCTCTTTCTCGCGGCACGCGCGCTCGAGTCGCGCGCCTGGCGAGGGGTGATATGAGACGGCCGTACCTCCTGCTCGCGGTCCAGGTCGCAACCGTCGTGGCGATCCTCGCCTGCGTGGTCACGCTGGCCGCGTTGCATCCGCGCCGCCTCGACCTGACGCCCGAGCGGCGCTTCACGCTGTCGGCCCATACCCGTGAGGTCCTGGCGCGCCTGCACGACGACGTGCGCATCACCGCCTTCTACTCGAGCCAGGAGGGCGTCATCCGTCGCGAGATGGCGGACCTGCTGGCACTCTACCGTGAGGCGCAGCCGAGGATCGCCGTGCGGCTCCTCGACCTCGACCGGAGCCCCGGGCTCTCCCAGCGTCTCGGGGTCAGCTCGTACAACACCGCGGTGGTCGAGGCCGGCGACCGCCGCGAGCGCCTCGAGCTCGTGAACGAGGAGGCGCTCACCGCCACGCTGCTCGAGGTCGCCGGCACGCCGCCCGTCGCGACCTACTTCGTCGTCGGCCACGGCGAGCACGACCCCCGCGACGGCGACGAGCGGCGCGGCGCGTCCGAGGCGGCCCGCGCGCTTGCCGCGGAGGGATTCCGCGTGCGCGCGCTCGAGGGAGCCGCGGAGATCCCCGGCGACGCGGGCCTCGTGATCATCGCCGGTCCGACGCGCGACCTGCCGCGCGCCGAGACCGACACGCTCGACAGGTACGTCCGCGGCGGCGGCCGGGCGCTCGTGCTCTGCGATCCGGGAACGCCGGCCTCGGTGGCGCGGCTCGTCGGGAGCTTCGGCATCGAGCTCGCCGCCGACGTCGTCGTGGACGAGCAGGCGCGGCTCTTCGGCACGGACGGGCTCTCCGCGCGCGTCGCCTATCTGAATCAGACGCTCATCCCGGCGCCGGTCGACGTCCAGGCGATGCTCCCCGTCGCGCAGACCGTCCGCCTCGTCGACCCGGCGCCGGCCGGCGTCCGCACCGATTACCTCGCGATGACCGGCGAGACCGCGTGGGCCGACGTCGACCGGCGGACGCTGCACGCCGCCAACGCGGGCTTCCGTGCCGACCGTGATCGTCGCGGGCCTCTGCCGGTGGCGGCG
>VBKG01000027.1 GCA_005879585.1 Deltaproteobacteria bacterium
CGTACTGCTCGATCCAGCCCGTACGCGTGGCGACGACCGCGACGCCGAGCGCCATTGCCATCGGCAGGACGGTCACCCCCGCGGCGATCTCGCGCACCAGCGGGATGGCGCAGATCGCGGCCCCGGCCATGGCATCGCGGAACCGCCACAGCGGCAGCCGCCGCGCTTCGACCCGAACGTGTGGTGGGAGGTCCGCGGGTGGGTGGGCGGTGACCAAGTGGACTTCGAGTGGCAGATCGCGCACCGCTCGGACGAAGAGATCCCAATCCCGCGCGCTGTCGCCACCGGCAAAGATACGGCTGGGTGCCGGATGAACGTCCGACCGGAAGAACTCGAGGTCCATCGGCCACGCATGGCCGGCGCCGCGCTCGAGCCCGGTCTCCACGAGCCTCAGGGGAAGCGTCGTGTCTGCTTGACCAAGGAGACTCCACACACGGATCGGCAACGCGCTGAGCCGCGCGGCGGGGATGCCGCGGCGCCCCCGCTCTTCCACCAAGCCGTCGTGCAGATGGCGGTCCCAGAGCAACGAGCGGGTTGCGAGCACGCCGCTCTCGACGAGATCGTAGAACAGCTTGGGCCGAACGTTGGCGATCACCGCCTCGTACTGCCGCGCCGCAAACCGGCGGATCGCGGCGATCCCGGCGGGATCGGCCTCGGAGGAGACCGTCGCCTCGCTCCCATCGGCGATCGGTGGCGGTATCGCATGACCGAGCTCGGCGGCGAGATCGCGATCGATCCCTGTTTCGATGACCAGCCTGTCGACGCGCCAGCCGCGCTCGGCGCAGCGGCGCTCGACCGAGCGGCCGAACTGGAAACTGTAGACGAAATCGCTGGCATCGACGTTGACGAGCAAGGCGCGGCGCCTCGCCGGTTGATCGCCGGCGACGGCGCGCAGCACATCGAGCAGCGCGGTCCCGCTTGCGGTCGGCTCGGCGACCGCACAGATGTCGTCGAGGTCGAGCGCCAGGTCGTGCGCGGCACGCGAGCGATCCGCACGCCACGGGAGCGCGGCCGCATTCCCGCACGCCCACGCCAGCGCCTCGGCTGGGTCGAGCCGCCGCTCACCTGCGACGACCAAACCACTCGGGTGCAGTGGCGGGTCGACGGCCGCAGCGGCACGCACGAACCCGCGGACCGCGGCGGCCACCAGCTCGGCCGGCCCCGCTTCCACGCCGAGCCGTGCTTCGCGCGGTACGCCCTCGCCGGAGCCGATCGTGATGCGCTCCAGCCAGCCCGCGGGCAGTGCGGACGCGACGAGGTCGGCGGCGCGCCGCACCTGATCCGCGACACTCGGATCCGGCGGCCGCAGTGCGCCATTGACCAGCGCCGCGCCGGCGATGACCGGAAGCGGCGCAACGGCGAACGCGTCGATCGTCGTGCGGCCGCTGCGCGCCAGAACCACCAGGCCGCGCGCCGTCGCCGCGACGCCGCGCACGTCGCCGAGCTCGATCAACCGCGCGGTCTTCGGATCGACGACGCGCTGCCGAAACGGCCCCGGAAGCGCGAGCGGCGCGGTCAGTCCCCGATGGCCCGCCAGCGCCATCCAGAGGGTGAGCACGGCGCGCTCGAGCCGCGCCTCGTTCACGTCGCGATCGACCAGCTCCTGCACCGTGGACAGCACGTCGACGCGGCTGACGGCGTCGAAGACCGCGCCGGAATCGCTGCGCAGCAGTTCCGGCAATGCCGCGACGAGCCGGGTCCACGCTTCCGCATATCGGGCGAGCCCCCGCACCGGGATCAACGACATCGCCCGCACGGCCTCCCTGGCCGTGGCGGCCACGACGTCGGCAATCAGCGCCGGCGGCGGCGCGAACCACGGATGCGACATCCGTTCTTCACATAGACCAATGGCGCGCGGGTCTGCCACAGACCGCCGCACCGGTCTCCATGCGGGTTCAATTGAGGTGCGCGTGCAACCATCGGGCAATCAACCAGTGGCCTTCTTCACTGAAGTGGCTGCGGTCGGGTTGAATGGGATGCTCGCCGCGCGCCAACGACTCGCGGACCACGTCGGTGGCGTCCAGCTCGGGAATGTCGAGTCGTGCCGCGATCTCGTGAACGTGGCGCGAGAGGTAGTCGGACGGGCCGCCCGGGATCTCGATTGTGCCAGCAGAGGGAAGGACGACGACCACGAACCCGACGTGCTGCTCCCGCAATTCGTCGCGCGCCGAGCGCAGAATCGTTTCGAGGTGCTCCACCTGCTCGTTCCCGTGCATCCAGGCGGCACCCATCACCCACGACTCGAATGCGCTGCCGACGAACGCCGCGGCTGCGGACCGACCGATGATCATGGCCCGGAGAAGATACGGCAACGGGCTGTTGTACAGCAGCCACTGCACGCCGAGACCGTGCGCCGT
>VBKG01000028.1 GCA_005879585.1 Deltaproteobacteria bacterium
GCCTGCAAACAGATACATGACGGCCATGTCGACCGGCTGCCGCTCCACCCAGCGGCGGAGCACGACCAGGTAGTCGTCCGGCGCGGTCCCGGAGATGCCGCCGTTCAGGTGCTGGACGTCCGGCTCGAGCTCGTCCAGCCGCGCGGTGAACGTCCGGTCGCGAGGCACGTTGGCCCCGAAGACCATCGAATCGCCGATGTGCAGCACGCGGCGAGTCGTACCCGGGCGTGACGGCACCCGCTCCGGAAACACCCGAGCGCGCTCCCGGCCCACATCGATCACGCCGGTGTAGGCGTCTCCGTACACGATCGAGCAGACGATTTCCTTGGTGACCATCGCTGCCGGCGGCCGATCCTCCATGTCCTGGGCATCGATGTCGCCGCGCATGACCTGCCGCTCGAGCACGTACGGGATCGCACCGAGGTGATGGGTGGGCGAATCGGGCCCGATGGTCCGCAGCACGTTCGCCAGCAGGAAATGGGGACCGTCCCCGATCGAGTACGCCGGCGGCGGTCCGAGGAGAGTCCGCGCGCCGAGCTCCATCAGCACCAACGCCGCCAGGACCGACACGGCGCTCACCGCCACCAGACGCGGGTCGGCATACATCTGGTGCAGCGCCAGAAACACGCCGATGCCGCACAAGAACCCTTCCGTCGCGCCGTCCCACAGACCAATGATCGGGTAGAGGAGTACCGCGGCCGCGACCGCGATCGTCGGCACCGTGAGACATGCCACGGCCGCCACGGCGCCGGACAATCGCCGCCGCGTCGCATACCGCACAGCCGCGCCGATCGTCACTCCGGCGGCGATGGGACAGACGATCAGCGCCGCCGATTCGAGAACGATCTCCAGCGTAGCGCCTGCAGCGGCAACGTCCGCCGCCATGCCTTACTTCTCGTGCGGAAGAGCTCGCACCGGTTAACACCTGGGGCGCTCGGAGCTCAAGGGCGAGCGGCCGATCCGCGGCGCGACCCCGGGTGCGGGTATCTGCGTGTTTCCGGTTGACGGCCGCTCCGAAGACTTGTTACGCGACGCCCCAGGGAGCCAGATGGAACGCCCGGACCGCACGTCGCCTCGTGGTGCTTCCACGGTCTCCGTCATCGTCCCGACCTACCGGGAGGTCGACAACGTGCCGATCCTGGTGGGCCGCCTGAAGGCGGTCGCGGCGACGCACGCGCTCCCGCTCGAGCTCCTGATCGTCGACGATGCGAGCAACGACGGCATCGCGAGCTTGCCCGAGCGCCTCCGCGAGGCGGGCTGGATGCGGGTCATGGTGCGCCACGCACGCCGCGACCTGTCCCAAGCCGTGCTCGACGGCCTCCGCGCGGCCACGGGCGACGTCCTCGTGGTGATGGACGCCGACCTCAGCCATCCGCCCGAGGCGATCCCGAGCCTGCTCGCTGCACTGGCCCGTCCCGACGTCGACTTCGTCCTCGCGTCGCGGTACGTCGCGGGCGGTAGCACGCATCCCGGCTGGGGGATCGTCCCGCGGCTAAACAGCTGGATCGCGAGGTGGCTCGCCCTGCCCTTCATCGCGGCCTCGGATCCGATGAGCGGATTCTTCGCGCTCCGTCGCCCGACGTTCCTTGGCGCCCGGGAGCTCGACCCGGTCGGCTACAAGATCGCCCTCGAGCTGATCGTCAAGTGCGGATGCCGCGCGGTTCAGGAGGTGCCGATCCACTTCGCGCCGCGACTTCACGGTCGCAGCAAGCTCGGCCTGCGCGTGCGGATCGACTATCTCCGCCACCTGAAGCGGCTCATCGACTACCGCTACGGCGGCCTGCTCGGCCTGATCGGCGCCACGGCAACCGGGGCGCCGCGCGCGGCGACGAACCGTCCGTAAGCCGGCTCACAGCTTCCACGCGACGACGACGCTCCCGCCCGTACACACGATCCCAAACAGGAAAACCACTCTGCTAGAAGCGGCCGCGCATCAGCCGGCTGCTGATTCGTTCACGCGTCGGCCAGCAATCCCGGCGGTGCTTCGTGCGTAGCGACAGCCCGAATGACCGCGAATCGTACTGGCTAGGCCGTGCGACAATCTGCTATTCCGACAGGCGAGGGAGGGAATTCGATGCACGACCAGAGCGACGGCAGAGGCGATCATGGCGGACCGCGAGATGGCCGTGGCGACGATCGGGCTCGTGAACGTGAGCGCCCCGGTGATGGCGGCGGGCCACGCGAGGGTCGCCCAGGCGGGGACACACGCTTTCTGCAACTCGAGATGTCCCAGGTCATGTACGCGGAGGCCGAGGCCGTCGCGAGACCGGCGTTTCGTGAGCTGCTTCGCGAAGCGGCGAAGGACCGGCTGCGGGAGCGCTTTGGTGAGGAGATCACGGCGCTGGCTCAACTCGCCGTCGACGAGCTGCTGAAGGACGTGCAGGCGAGCTTCGAAATCGAGGCGCAAATCCAGGGCTACACTGAAGAGCGGCGTCCACCGAGAGAGCGGTTGCGGGAGGTATTTGCGGCGCGGCGAGCCCGCGGCGAGTCGCGTCCGGCGCAAGCCGAAAAACGTGAGCGACGAACCTCGGGGCGCGCCAAGCGGAAGCGCTAGGCGTCCCAGCTACGACGGACACGCGCGACGCGTCCATCAGCGGCCAGCTACTCGGCGCGCTCGGCTACTCAACGGAACACGCCCGCCCCGGTCCAGCTCGCGCCGCAGCTTCGCCACCCAGTACAGGTGCGCGATCATCTCGCGTACCGCGTCGACGGTGCTGCTCCCTTCGACCTTGCCCGGGCAGAATGCGTCCACCTCCGCGACGTGCAGGCCGGCGCGCCGGGCGCGCACCACCAGCTCCGTGTCCCAGAACCAGCGCTGGTCGCGGATCGAGTCGATCACCGGGATCAGACGGTCGCGACGGAGGACCTTGCACCCCGACAGGGTGTCGATCGGCGTCTGGAGCGCCGCCCGCGTGAGCAGCCGGTAGCCCTTGTGAGCGATCCAGCGTCCCAGCTCCCACCCGCGGGAAACCCCGAGCGGCAGCGGGTAGTGACGGTGTGCGATGGCCAGGTCGGCCCCGGCCTCGATCCGCTCGACGAGGGGCAGCACGTAGTGGGGTGGCACTTCGAGATCGGTGTCGAGCGTTCCGACCAGGTCCGTCTCGGCCATCCGGACGCCCGCGGCGACCGCGGCGCCCCGCCCGAGGTTCTCGGGCTGCCGATGGAGGCGGACGTTCGGGTAGCGCGACGCCAGCACGAGCGACTCCCGCCACGTCTCATCGGTGCTGCCGTCGTCCACCAGGATGAGCTCCGCCTCCAGTCGCAGCAGCGAGCACGTCGCTTGCAGGCGTTCGACGGAGGCAGCGAGGTGCGCGGCCTGGTTGTAGTTCGCGAGGACGATGGCGAGCCGCCGCGCGCCGGCGGACCCTGCCGTCGTCGGACGGCCATTCTCGTCGGCCGGAGCCATGGGGCCGGGATGGTAGCCGATTTCTTTCCGCTTGGAAGCGCCGCCCGAGGCGCGGTATGAGGGTCGCGATGCGCGTCTTCGCCGCCGGAGGAACCGGCTCGACCGTCGCCGAGACGCGCGGCGCCTGCGCGACGGCGGACGTGCGCTCTGCGCCCCCGTCGCCGGAACCGCGAGCCGCCGCCGCGCGGCGAGAAGCGTCCGCGCCCGTCGTCGAGTTCTACCGTCACCAGCTCGGCGAGGAGGAGGCCGCCTCGTTCCGCCGCGTGCTCGATTCGCTCTTCCTCACCCTTGGCCCGGAGGTCGCCGCGTTCGAGCGCGAGATGGGCGGGTTCCTGGTCCGCGGCCGCCGCGGCGCCGAGCCGCCCACTGTCGTCGGCACGAGCTCGTGCTCCATGGGACTGCTCGTTGCCCTGCGCGCGCTCGACGTCGGCCCCGGCGACGAGGTCATCACCACGCCCTTGACGTTTGCGTCCACCGCGCACGCCGTGCTGCTCGCCGGCGCCACGCCGGTCCTCGTCGACGTCGAGCCGGCGACGGGCCTGATCGATCCCGACTGCGTGCGCGCTGCGATCGGCCCGCGCACGCGTGGGATCCTCCCGGTGCACCTCTACGGGCAGCTCGCCGACATGCGGGCGCTCCGCCGCATCGCTGACGATCGCGGCCTCGTCATCGTCGAGGACTCGGCACACGGAGTCGAGATGGAACGCGACGGCGTCCGGCCCGGCGACCTCGGTGACGCGGCCGTCTTCTCGTTCTACGCCACCAAGAACATCACGTGCGGCGACGGCGGCGCGATCGCGACGCGGCGGCGCGACCTGGCGGAGCGGCTGCGCCGGCTGCGCAACCACGGGATGTCGCACGCCGCGACCGAGCGACACGGCGCGCCCTACCGTCACTGGGATATCGTCGAGCTGGGCTACAAGGCGAACCTCACCGATCTGCAGGCCGCGCTCCTGCGACCGCAGCTCGCGTGGATCGAGTCCCGCCGCGCCCGCCGCGAAGCGCTCGCGCGCCGCTACGAAGCATGCCTGCGGGAGGCGGTCCCTGCGCTGCGGGGCCCGGCGCC
>VBKG01000029.1 GCA_005879585.1 Deltaproteobacteria bacterium
CCGGCGAACGCCGGGCAGCACCCGTCCATCCCCCAGGCGACGGCGCTCGCGACCATGCCGAGCACCAGGCCGACAGCGGGGTAGAAAGCGAGCGCCTCCGCGCGCCTCTGCTGGCCGAAGGCCACGCGCGGCGCCTAACCGGGCGCACGCGCTCCGTCAACAGACCGCGGCTTGCAGCGCTTCCCCGTGGTCAGTATCACGACCCCGCATGCCTCGTCCCGATGCGGCGATCGAGGCCCAGATCGCCGCCTTCACGCGCGACGTCCAGGCCGCGCTCGGCGATCGGCTCCGGTCCCTGACCCTCTATGGCAGCACGGCAGGCGAGGACTGGATCGCGAACCGCTCCGACCTGAACGTCGCCATCGTCGTCGCTCGCGTCACGCCCGACGTGCTGGAGGCGCTCGTTCCGGTCGTCGCCCGCTGGCGGGGCAAGCGCTTCGCCCTCCCGCTCATCGTCGATCACGAGTATCTCGAGGCGGCGCGCGATGCCTTCCCGATGGAGCTCGACGACATCCGTCGCCAGCACCGCGTGCTCGCCGGGGCGGACCCGTTCGCCACGCTGGTCGTCGAGCGAGCGGCGCTCCGGCGCCAGTGCGAGCACGAGGCACGCGGGAAGCTCCTCCGGCTGCGTGCGCAGTTCCTCGACGCCGCGCCGCGCGCGGCGGCGCTCGAGCAGCTGATGATCGAGTCGCTGAAGAGCTTCCTCGTGGTCCTGCGGCACCTCGTCCGGCTGCGCGGCGGCGATGACGTGCATGGGTACCGCGAGGTGCTGGCCGCCGGCGCCCGGCTGCTCGGGCCTCTGCCCGTCATGCAGCGGCTGCTCGATCACCGCGCCGGCGGCACGCGGCTCGGCGCCGCCGCGCTGCGCGCGGAGTTCGGCGCGTACCTCGGCGAAGTCGAGCGGGTCGTCGCGGCGCTCGATGCGCTCGATGCGTAGTCTCCTCGCGCTGCTCGCCGCGGTAGTGATCACGCTCGCGCACGGCGCCGAGCCGCCGGTGCCGGTGCCGCAGGGCTACGTGACCGACCTCGCCCACGTCATCGGCCCCGACGTCCGCGCACGGATCGAGCGCCTGAGTCAGGAGCTGCGCGACAAGACCGGTGCCGAGATCGCCGTCGTGACCGTGGAGACGACGGCGCCGCTCGACGACTTCACCTACGCGATGCGCATCGCGGACGCGTGGAAGCCCGGCCGCAAGCGCGAGGACACCGGCGTCGTCTTCCTCGTCGCCACCCGCGATCGGAAGCTCCGCGTCCTGGTGGGCTACGGCCTCGAGGGCATCCTGCCCGACGGGCTGGTCGGCGAGATCGAGGATCGTGAGGTCGTGCCTGCGTTCCGCGCGGGGCGCGTCGACGACGGCGTCTGGCAGGGGGTCGCCGCGCTCGCGTCGCGTATCGCCGAGGCGCGCGGCGTCGTGCTCACGGGCACGCCGCGGCGCACGCCCGCCCCCGTGCCGCTGCCGGGCTGGCTCGTCCTGCTCGTCATCCTGGCATTCGTCGCGCTCTTCCTATACCAGGCGTCCACCGGCCCGGCCCGCTTCCGGCGCGGCGGCTTCTATCCCGCCGGGCCATTCGGCGGTTTTGGCGGGGGCTTCGGCGGCGGCGGGGGCGGCTTCGGTGGATTCGGCGGCGGCAGCTTCGGCGGCGGCGGCGCCGGCCGAAGCTGGTGAGGAGGAAACCCATGGCGAGGCTTCTAGTCCTGTTGGCAGCGATGCTCGGCGGCTGCGGCTACAACACGATGGTCGCCATGAAGGAGCGCGTCGAGGCGGCATGGGCACAGGTGGAGAACCAGCTCCAGCGACGCAACGACCTGATCCCGAACCTGGTCGAGGTGACCAAGGGCTACGCCACGCACGAGCGCGAGGTCTTCGACCATGTCGCCGACGCGCGCGCACGCCTGATCGCCGGCGGCTCCCGCGACCAGCGGATCGACGCGGCCAACGACCTCTCGGGCGCCCTCGGACGACTCCTCGCGCTCGCCGAGCGCTATCCGGACCTGAAGGCCAACCAGCAGTTCGCGCGTCTCTCGGACGAGCTCGCCGGCACGGAGAACCGCATCGCCGTCGAGCGGATGCGGTACAACGACGCGGTTCGCGAATACAACGCCTACATCAAGAGCGTCCCGGCGGTGGTCTACGCGCGCGCCTTCGGCTTCCAGCCGCAGAAGTACTTCGAGGCACCCGCGGAGGCGCAGAAGGTCCCGAAGGTCGATTTCGGAACGGCGGGACCACGGCCAACCCAACCGTAGAATCACCGCTGCTCGGGTTGCCGTTCCCGTAGTCGTTGCCAAGTCGAGCTGGAAATTGCGAGAATCCGGCCGTGCGACGCGCGGTGGATCTCACGCGGCCGTTTCCGGCTCGGACGCCTCCGCCGGACGCCCGGCCGGCGCGCCTCCCTCGCTTGCTCTGGGCCACCGCGGGCCCCACCGTGGCGTTGCTCGTCACCGATTGGCTCGCCGTCCTCGCGTGCGTCGCGTCGGCGTGGATGGTGCGCGGGTTCGTGCTCCCCGCGCTCGCGCCCTCGTTCGGCGCGCTCTACCCGTTCCGCGCGTACCTGGTCGACCTCTATTTCCTGCTGCCGTGGAGCGTCGCCCTCGCGCAGGAGCGTCTCTACACCCGGCGGCGGCTCTTCTGGGACGAGGTGCGCTACACCACACGCGGCACGAGCCTCGCCACCGTCGTCGCGATCTTCCTGATCTATGCCACGAAGGCAACCGAGGTGTCCCGGCTCCTGCTCGCGTCCGTCTGGTTCATGAGCCTCGCGGTGATCCCTCTGGCACGGGCGGGAACGAAGCTGCTCCTGTTGCGGCTCGGCTGGTGGGAACGGCGCGCGCTGATCCTCGGTGCCGGCGCCACCGGTCGAAAGGTCCTCGAGCGGGTCCGATGTCACCATATCCTCGGCTATCGGCCGGTCGGCTTCCTCGACGACGATCCGGGCAAGCAAGGCAACGACGTCGACGGTGTCCCGGTGCTGGGGCCGATCGCGGACATCACGAAATACGTGCGCGGGCTCGCGGTCCGTGACGTCATCATCGCGATGCCGCGCCTCGCCCGGCCGGAGCTCCTGCGCGCGGTCGCGCGCTTCGAGGGGACGGTGGAGAGCGTCTACCTCGTGCCCGACGTCTTCGGCCTCACCTCGGCCGGCGTCGAGACGCAAGACCTCGACGGCACCCTGCTGCTCCACATGCGCTGGAACCTCGCGAAGCCGTGGAGCCGGGTCATCAAGCGCGCCTTCGACGTGGTCGGGGCGACGCTCGCCGGCGTCGTGCTCTTTCCGCTCGTCCTGCTCGCGGCGGTCGCCGTGCGCTTCGATTCGGGGGGGCCCGCCTTCTTCGTGCAGGACCGGCTGGGACGCGGGGGGCGGCGGTTCCGCTGCTTCAAGCTCCGCACCATGTACCCGGACGCGGCCGGGCGGCTCGAGGCCCACCTGCACGAGAGCCCAGCGGCGCAGATCGAGTGGGAGCGCTACGCCAAGCTCAAGAGCGACGATCCCCGCGTGACGCCCATCGGCCGGGTGCTGCGGCGCTTCAGCGCCGACGAATGGCCGCAGCTCTACAACGTGCTGCACGGCGACATGAGCCTCGTTGGCCCGCGCCCGTACCTGCCGGGCGAGCGGGCGCAGATGGGGGCGCTGGCGCAGACCATCCTGAAAGCGCAGCCCGGGATGACCGGCCTCTGGCAGGTGAGCGGGCGCAACGAGCTCAGCTTCGACCGCCGTCTCCAGCTCGACGAGTACTACGTGCGGAACTGGTCGGTGTGGATGGACGTCGTCGTGCTGGCCAAGACCGTCAACAGCGTGGTCCGGGGCTGGGGTGCCTACTGAGGATCCCCGGCTGAGAATCGCGATCCTCGGCACCCGTGGGATTCCCGCCAGCTACGGCGGGTTCGAGACGTTCGCGCAGGAGTTGAGCATCCGCCTGGCGCGACGCGGCCATCACGTGACCGTGTACGGACGGTCGCACTACGTCGACCCTGCCCTCGACGGCACGGACTACGAGGGCGTGCGGATCCGGCTGCTGCCGACGATACGCCACAAGTATCTCGACACCGTCGTCCACGCGTCGCTCTCCTGCCTCGACTGCGTGCGACGCCCGTACGACGTCGCGCTCATGTGCAACGCCGCCAACGGGATCTTCTGTGTCCTGCCGCGCTGGTTCGCCATCAAGGTGGCGATCAACGTCGACGGCATCGAGCGCCAGCGACGCAAGTGGAACCGCCTCGGCAAGGCCTACTATCGCTTCAGCGAGTGGTGCTCCGTGAAGGTGGCGCACGCGGTGGTGGCCGACGCGGAAGTGATCGCAGCCTATTACCGCGAGCGCTACGGGGTACGCCCGGTCGTCATCCCGTACGGTGGCGACCTGCCGCGCGCGGACGACGATGCGACGCTCGCCCGCTGGGGACTCCGCCGCCGCGCATACGTACTCTACGTGAGCCGGCTCGAGCCCGAGAACAATGCCGACGTGGTGATTCGCGCTTTTCGCGGTCTCGAGACCGATCTCAAGCTCGTCATCGTCGGGGACGCCCCGTATGCCGACGCGTACAAGGCCGAGCTGCGCGCGCTCGCCGCGGGCGACGAGCGGGTCGTGTTCACGGGATTCCAGTTCGGGACGGCGTACCGGGAGCTCCAGAGCCATGCCGCGTGCTACGTCCAGGCGACGGAGGTCGGCGGCACCCACCCGGCCCTCGTCGAGGCAATGGGCGCCGGCCGCTGCGTCATCGCCAATGCGACGCCGGAGAACCTCGAGGTCATCGGCGAAGCGGGCGTCTCCTACCGCATCAACGACGTCGACGACCTCCGCGCTCGTTTGCAGGCCGTGCTGCGGGATCCCACGTTGTGCGCCGAGTACGAGCGCCGCGCCGCCGCGCGCGTCGCGCAGCACTACACGTGGGAGTCGGTCACCAGCCGGTACGAAGCGCTCTGTCGAACCCTGACGGGACGTCGGTGATCAGTCCTACGGGCGTCGTGCCGTCGCGAGCACGATGTCCCCGGGATTGATCCACACGATCCGGCCGTCCAGACCCAGCCACGCGAGTGGCCACGAAAGAATCGGAAGGCGCACAGACGTCGCAGGGATTCGCCGTCATCAGGTCCGAGCTGCTCGCGTCGATACGATGGGCGGAGCGGATCGTCAACGAATGGCGCTGCAACACGGGCGTTCGCCGCCTTTCTCCGCTGCCAGGGTTCATCTATGTAGCGCCGAATGGGCGGAGCCGGTGCAGCGGCGGCGCATGAAAGCGGCACGATGCCGCCCGAGCGCGCGGCGACCGGAGCACCGCTGATCAACGTACAGGAATCCGCGGCGCGCTACGCATTCGCGGCCACCGAGATTCGCACGTTGCGCGTGCTGGACGTCGCCAGTGGGACCGGCCTCGGATCGCAATTTCTGCACGCGTATGGGGCGGAGCTCGTGGTCGGCGCGGAGTCGGACCCGGACGCGCTGCGCCACGGCGTCAGGCCCGCTCCGTCGGGGCTGTCCTTCGTGCGAGCCGATGCGCAGGCTCTGCCCTTCGGCGACGCATCGTTCGACGCCGTGGTTTCCTTCGAGACGATCGAGCACCTGACCGACGCGCGAGCGTTGCTCGCGGAGTGTCGCCGTGTCTTGCGCGAGGAGGGACTGCTCTACCTGTCGACACCGAACCGGACGGTGACGCGGTGGATGCCGCCGAATCCCTTCCACGTGCGCGAATTCACGGCGGCGGAGCTGGTGGCGCTCGTGCGCGGATATTTCGGCACGGTGACCTGCTTCGGGCAGCGGCCCGTGTTTCTGCCGGTATTCGTGCTTCGCCAGATGGCCCGACGCTGGTTGGCGTCCCTGCCGGGAGTGTGGCGACTCTGGAGCCGGATGCGCCCGAGGCGTACGCAGCTCGCCGCGACGGCGTGGCAAGGGTCCCACTTCGATCGGTCCCTGTTGGACGAGCGTTATGGCGTCCGTCCCGCGCGGGGACAGCCCATGTACACGGTGCTCGTGGCGAGATGCTAGGCGCGGCGGCGGCCCCCTCCGACGATACCGCGAAGGTGGCGCGCAACGCCTTCTGGATGTGCCTGAGCGTCGCGGTCGGCGTCGTCCAGGGTGTCGCCGTCACCTACGTGATGTCGCGGTATCTCGGCCTGGTGGCATTTGGGCGGCTGGGTCTGATCATGAGCTGTACCAATGTGATCCTCTTCGCGAGCGCGTCCGTCGTGTCCAACGTGGTGCGAGAGTCCGCGCGCGGACAGGTGGAAGGCGGCGGACTCGTCGTCGCGGCGATGCTGACGCACCTCCTGCTCGCGGCGCCGGTTCTGCTCGTCGTCGTCGGCATCTTGTGGGGTGTGAGCCGAGCGCCCGCTCTCATCGGACCGGCGATGCTGCTCGGAACCGCGCTGATGCTACGCGCCGCGCTCGGCCCCGTGGTGGGTCTTCAGGTCGGTCGCGAGAGAATGCAATGGCAGCTGCTGGACAGCGCGCAGCTCCTTCTTTCGTTCGCCGCCCTGCTCGGATTCGTCCTCCTGGACACCGGGCTCTATGCACTGCCGCTCGCCAGCCTGGTGGGGACCGGCGTGGTGGGAATGGCGGCCGCGGCCCTCCTGCGGGCACGAATCGCCGCCGCCCGTCTGCGACCGTCGGGCGCGGTGTTGAGACGCGTCGCATTGGCGAGTCTCTCGTGGGCTGCGGCAAATGCCGCACAGCAGGTTCAATGGTCCGTCGAGCCGCTGCTGGCGCCGGTCGTCATGGATGCCCACGATGTCGGTTTGTTCATCGCGGGAGGCCGGGTCCTGCCGGGCATCCGATCGCTCGCCGCTGCTCTGGCGCTGGTGTTTCTTCCGGCGTTCGTCCGCGACGTGACCGCCGGGGACTTGCGCCGGCTGTCGGACCGCGCCGAGAGCTCGATACGTTGGCTGGTTCCCGGCGGGCTCGCGTTCACTGCCATGCTGGTCTGCTCCTCGACGTTGATCGTCAGGCTCTTGTACCCGCCGGAGTTCGCCGGCGCCGCTGCGATACTCGGTCGTCTGAGCCTCGACGTGACCGCGATCTTCCTGCACTGGCAAGCAATGTGTCTGCTGTTTGCGGCGGAGAAGTTGCGGGCCTTGATGCTGGGCTACGGGATCGCGCTCGGCATCCGCGTGGTGATCGGCCTCTGGCTCGGATCCACCCACGGCGCGCCGGGACTGGCGGTCGCGCAGGTGCTTTCCGATTGGACGCTCGCCGTGCTGGTGCAGGCGATCGCGTTGCGCGCGCTGCGCCTCGGGTACGGGACCGCGCTCCTCAGGACCACCATTGCGGCGTTCGCCGCCCTGGCCGTTTTCCTGGCGGCAGAGCGGTCGCTTCCCGTTGCGCTCGGAGGAGCGGCCGCGGCGTATGTCCTGATCATACGCATCCGCGGTGTGACGTAGTGCCGATGCCGCACGATGTCTGTGCCGTCGTGGTGAGCTGGAACACGAAGGGGTTGTTGCGCGAGTGTCTCGCCACGTTGACGGCGCAGGGCGAAGCGCAGCGCCTGCGTGTGATCGTTGTCGATAACGGGTCGATCGACGGGAGCGTGCAGCTCGTGCAGGAAGAATTTCCGGGAGTCGCGCTCATCCCGAACACCGAGAACGCGGGGTTCGCGGCTGCCTGCAATCAGGGCATCACCCTGGCAATGGAGAGATACCACGCGCGCTACATCGCGTTGGTCAACAGCGATGTGGTGGTGGACGCGGCGAGGATATTCGCTCTCGTTCGGCACATGTCGGAGCAGCCGCGGGTGGCGGCGGTCGGCCCGGCGTTGCGGCTTTCGGACGGACGGCTACAGACCGGTGCCGCGGGATTCGCGCTGACGGCATGGTCAGGAATCTGTCAATTCCTGTTCGTGTCGGCACTCACGCACGGCCGGTGCCGCGGGTTCTTCATCGATCAGCGTCGCTTCGTTGGCCGGGCGGAACCCGTTCCGGTCGACTGGGTAAGCGGCGCGTGCATGGTGGTGTGCGGGGAGGCGATCGAGAGGATCGGCTTCCTCGATACCCGGTTCTTCATGTACGGCGAGGACGTGGAGTGGTGTCAGCGGATGGGGCGGGCGTCCTGGTGGGTATGGTACGTGCCGCAGGTGGAGGTGATGCATCGACAGGGAAGCAGCGGATCCGGCGCCGATCCGCGCTGGTTGGCGTCGGCGTGCGAGCTGGTACGCCGCGATCGCGGTCGGTTCGAGTACGTCGTCTTTCGCATGGCCGCAGCCGTCGGGCTCGGCGTCCGGCGCGTGGTCTACGGCCTCGTGTACGTCGTATCGCGCAAGGAGCATTACCG
This sequence comes from Deltaproteobacteria bacterium, assembly GCA_005879585.1. Classification (GTDB taxonomy): domain Bacteria; phylum Desulfobacterota; class Binatia; order DP-6; family DP-6; genus DP-3. The sequence goes on from VBKG01000029.1 coordinate 8,255, forward strand.
GAGGCTCGCGACAGACATGGGCGTGTATGCGTGGTGGGCGATCGGGCGGAGGTGATTGTTCTTCGGCACGCGGCAGTCGTTCTGAGGGCGCCGCCCGATCCGCCTAAGGCATCTCGCACACACCGCCAGTGTCGGGAGTGGGATTGGGCTTACA
>VBKG01000030.1 GCA_005879585.1 Deltaproteobacteria bacterium
CGGCGCCGTGAAGTCGGCCTGACAGCGGCTGTTTCACCTCAAATCGCCTGGCCGCCAACGCCGCGTTCGGCTGATGGTGGGCTGCGCTGGCGGCGCTCGGGATGACGTACTTCCTCGTTCGGGAGGCGCGCGGTGCCTGGCGGGACGACGACTGCTGCCCCTAGTCAATTGTTTGGCATCTCGTGCCGAACGCAGGAGATACTGAACGCCCGAGAATATGGCGCGAGCGATCGAGGCGGGCGGGCTGGTCTGGTTTGACTCCCTCTACCTTCAGTGTTAACGCCGTAGTGGGAATGTGCGGTGCATGGTGGTGAGCACCTTTAGGTCGCGAAGAAGGTATCAGCGGATCGCGGCCGCCACGGGCGGCCTCCTGCTCCTCTTCGCTCAGCTCCTCGGTGCCGCCCATTCGCACCGCTACCAGTTTGAACCAAGCCTGTCGGCAACCGGACAGGCGCGGGCCGATGAACCTGGACCGTGCCCCGTCTGCCTGTCCACTTTCCACGCCCCGCTCGCCGTCGCCTCCCCACCGACCATCGTTCGTCCGCAGAGCGTCGTGGTCCGCGCGGTGGAGCAGGGTACCCCGCCGTGTAGCTCTCTGGCTATCTCCTCGCCCAACGGGCGAGGGCCGCCCGCATCGGTCTGACCTCAGGTACCAGAGCGGTCGTCTAGCGAGCTCCCGCGGCCTCGTGCCGCAGGGTGTACGCGCAACGACCATCGTACTCGTCAGACTTGTGTGAGGAGGCTTCCCGATGCGAAGGCATCCCGGATTTCTCATTTTGCTCGGTGCTGCGCTGTTTCCACCCGTCCCTCTCTCCGTCCACGCCGCCGAGACGCCGGCGGCGGTCACCCGACGTGTCACTGGAACGGTCAAAGATTCCGCCGGGCACCCGGTCGCGGAGGCGCACCTTCGGCTGGAAGGCCCGGGAGGTCGCGTTGTGGCGCGGACCCAGAGTGACCCGAACGGGCATTTTGCTTTTGTCGGCGTTCCGCCCGGGGTCTATACCGTCGTCGCCTCGAAGAGTGAATTGCAAGTGACGACGGCCGAAGCGGTCGTGGCCGAAGGCGGCGACACAGGCGTCGTCCTCACGATGGAGTCGGCGGCGCCCGAGGATATCCTGGTTGTCGCCAAACGGCTCGAGCGCGCCCGGAACGATGTGTACACGACGACGGGCGCGAGCACGTACAGTTTCTCCGAGCAGAATGTGGAGCAGCTGCCTCGCGGGGAGAACACCCCGCTTAACGACGTGATCCTCCAGGCTCCCGGCGTCGCGCAGGACTCCTTCGGGCAGCTTCATGTGCGCGGCGACCATGCCAATCTCCAGTATCGGCTCGACGGAATCCCGTTGCCCGAGGGTGTCAACGGATTCGCCCAAGTTCTTACCCCGCGGTTTGCGAACCACTTCAGCCTGATAACCGGGGCGCTTCCTGCTGAGTACGGATTGCGGACTGCCGGCGTGATCGATATTCGGACGAAGAACGGCTTCACTGATTCCGTTGCCGACCTTGATCTCTATGGCGGGCAACGGGGGACGTTCTCGCCAACGCTGGAGCTCGGCGGTTCGCAGGGCAAGTTCAGCTACTACGGAACCAGCTCTTACTACCGGAGTAACCGCTTCATCGAGCCGCCTACTCCAGGGCCTACGCCGGACGGTGGAGACACCCAGCAGGGAAGAACCTTCATGGACTTGTCGTACCTGCTGGACCCGGATACCCGCCTCACCTTCTTGACTGGCGAATCGGTCGTAGACTTCGGGCTCCCCGCGTCGAGGGGGGTCGCCAACGCGTTCAAGCTGCAGGGGGTCAATGACACGGCTCCGTTCCCCTCGATCGACGTTCGCGATCGGCAGCGCGAAGAGAACTACTACAACGTGCTCGCCCTGCAGGGGACGAAGTCGAAGCTCGACTACCAGCTGGCGGGCTTCAGCCGGTATTCGAAGCTCACGTTTTCTCCGGAGGACAATCTCGACAGCATCTTCAACGGCGTCACGTCCGACGTCGTTCGCAGCAGCTTTGCGAATGGCGGGCAGGTCGACGCCGCGTATCACCTGACGGACCAACACACCATCCGGGCCGGCGGGTACTTTCAGGGCAACGCCGCCTCCATCAAGAACCGGGCGAGCGTTTTTCCTGCCGACGCCATGGGGAGCCAGACGAGTACCGTTCCGTTCCGGGTCGTCGACAACACCCGGGTCACGGAGCTCGAGTACGGGACTTATGTCCAGCACGAGTGGCGGCCGGTGAAGAAGCTGACGCTCAACTACGGCCTGCGGCTCGAGCAGGTGAAATCCTTCACGACGACGGCGCAGCTGAGCCCCCGTGCGGCGGTCACGTACCAGCTGTTCCCGGTTACGCTCGTGCACGCGGGTTATTCGCGGTACTTCACGCCGCCGCCGCCGGAACTCATTTCGACGACGAGCATCGCAAAGTTCGCGCACACGACGAACGCCGTCTCCTCCAACGCCAATACGACGATCAGCCCCGACCGGTCGCATTACTTCGACGTCGGCGTGACGCAGGGAGTGTTGTCACACCTGAACCTCGGCCTCGACGGGTACTACAAGACTTCGCGTCACATCCTCGATGAAGGGCAGTTCGGTCAGGCGCTCGTGATATCGCCCTTCAACTACAAGAAGGGCCAGGTCTTCGGCGTCGAAGGAACGGCCACTTGGACGCTCGAGCAATTCGCCGGGTATCTCAACTTCGGCTACTCGAAGGCCCTGGGGAAAGAGGTCGCGTCTGCGCAGTTCAACTTCGCGCCGGACGAGCTGGCGTTCATCAGCCGCCACTTCATCCATCTCGACCACGACCAGACATACACGGCGAGCGGAGGCGTCGCGTACACGTATCGGGGATATCAGCTGAGTGCGACGACCGTAGCCGGCAGTGGACTGCGTCGCGGATTTGTGAACAGCGAGCATCTTCCGTACTACATCCAGACCGACCTCGGCCTCGAAAAGGGAATCCCCATTCCGCACCTCGGCGACGTGCGACTCCGCGCTGCGATTGTCAATGTGGCAGACAATACCTACTTGATTCGGGACGGTACGGGCATTGGCGTGCAGTCCGCTCAGTTTGGGCCGCGCCGCGGGTTCTTCTTCGGAGTGACCATTCCGCTGCCGCTCGGGAAAGTACCGAAACCGTCCACGTCGTGACTTAAACCGCACGGATAGCAGCGTGCGCTGGAACGACGGCAGATGAGCGTGCGGCCTTCGCATTTCGGGGTCTTCGGGGGCACCGAAGTAGGGAAGTCGCGACAGTGGGGGCCCTCTCTGCTTGTCTCCACCGCGGTCTACGCCGCGGTGGGAAGCCTCGTTGTACTTCTCGGACCAAGGACCGTGATCAGACTGGCACAGAAGAAGGTAGACGTGACCTTCGTCCAGAAAGTGGCCAAGCCGGAATCTCCACCGCCTGCAGCGGAGGTGGCGCCGCAGGCGCCGGCAGCAGCCGCACCGGTGCCTCGCCCGGAGCAGAAGGTTCGGCGGCTGGAGAAACCACCCGAACCAAAGAAGTTGGTGGCACCTCGACAGATGCCGAAGGAGCCGCCTCGGGAGGCGGATCCGAGCGAAGACCAGGGCGTGGCTGCCGTGGGCGAAGAGGGCAAGGGGGACCCGGCGGGACTTGAAGGCGGCGTCACCCACGGTGGTGTGGTGGGCGGCATCGTTGGAGGAGCAATCCAGCTTCCCGAGGATGCCGTCGCGCCGAAGCCGATCAGCACGAACCGAATTCCGGCATACCCGCAGCAGGCACGGGCGGATGGGAAAACCGGTGCCGTGCTGCTTGAGATCGTGGTGCTCGCTGATGGCACGGTGGCAAACGTCAAAGTGGTGCGCGGCGAGGAGCCGTTCGCCAGCGCCGCCGTCGAAGCAGTCAAGGGCTGGAGGTACGAGCCCGCTCGCTACAAGGGGCTACCGGTCAGCGTGTACCGGACCTTCCAGGTCACGTTCCGGCTGACAGGGTAACAGGAGGGGAGGCGCGGCGTGTTCAATTGGACCGAGATTTGGCAGCACATGGCGGCGCCGGCGCTGGTGGTCGCGGGCGTGCTGCTCGTCATGGGTATCGCCTCATCGACGGTCTTCGTTGAGCGGTTGCTGGCGTTCCGCCGCTCCCGGGCTGCCTCCGAGCGGTTCGCTCGCGCAGTCGGTGAGCATCTACCACCCTCGGCGGTCGAGCGGGTGATCGCGGAAGCCGGCAAACACGCGCCGGGACACCTCGCACGGCTGGTGGAGTCGGGACTCTCGACCTACCGCGAGGCGCTCACCACTCCTGATGAGGGCTCTGGCGTCACCCCCGCCGAGTGGACGCGACGGCATCTCGACCGGCGGGTCGATGAACTAATTGCCGATCTGAAGCGGGGGCTGCCGATCTTGGCATCCGTAGGCTCCGTCGCGCCCTTCGTCGGGCTCCTCGGGACCGTGCTGGGAATCATCTCGGCGTTTCAAGGAATCGCGGCGACAGGCTCGGGCGGTCTCTCCTCGGTCTCCGCCGGTATCGCGGAAGCGCTCATTGAAACCGCGCTCGGACTCGGCGTCGCCATCCCCGCGGTCCTGGCGTTCAACTATCTCTCAGCGAGCATCGCGCGGGACGAGCTGACCCTCACAAACGCCGCCGGCGCGTTGGTGGACCGCATCGAGCGCTGGGGAGAGATCGGTCCCGGGGTCATACACCGATGACCGTGTCCCGACGCCGCCGTCTGCGCTCCTCCCGCGCCGGTGCCCGTCTCGTCCTGAGCGCCATCCTTGGAGAACTCCTCGGCGCTGTAGTGGGGCTCGTCGTGGCGCCGAGGCGCCATGTTGGCGCCACGGGTGAGATCACGAAGCCCTCCTATGGCAATGCCTCCGACACTTCTGACACCGAGGACTCCGATCCCCTGGTGGCCTGGCCGCTGCTCGGGGCGGTAGCGGGTGTTGTCGTCGGCGTCGGCGCTGTCCGAGTGCACGAGAAGTTCCGGCAAGTTTGCAGGAGGAGCGTTGCGGGGCCGGGCCAGGCTCGCCCCGCGGTCACCGCCCGATGAGGAGGTCCCGTCGCCGCCGCCTCGCCGACGTGCGGCCCGAAATGAACGTCACCCCCCTCGTCGATGTCGTGCTCGTCCTGCTCATCATCTTCATGGTTGTCGCACCGCGGTTGGAGCAAGACATACAAGTGGACCTCCCCGGCGTCTTCAACCCCGACCCCGAGAGCGAAGGAGCCGCGGACCCTCTGAAGGTGACCGTGACTCGTAGCGGTCAATATTACATCGACAGCAAGCCCTATGACCTCGACGAGGCGATCGAGCTTCTGAGCAATGAACACGCCGCCGATCCTGTCCGTCGGTTGATCCTGAGGGGCGACGAAGGACTGCTGTACGGGCAGATCAGAGAACTCTTCGCTCGTGCGCAGAAGGTGGGCTTCCCGGGCATCGCCCTCATGGTCGGGGAGCGGCACCGGCACAGAGAGCCGGTACCTGGTGCGGTGGCCGGAGTGGAGGGCTAGCGCATGGCAATGAGCGTCGGCACGCGGGGAGACAACGCCATCGTCCCCCAGATGAACGTGACGCCGTTGGTCAATGTGGTGCTCGTTCTGCTCATCATCTTCATGGTCATCACACCGCTGCTCGCCAAGACGTTCTGGATTCACACACCGAAGCAAGAGAAGAAGGAGGTTGAGGCGCGGGCGTTGCTAGAAGACCCCACGCCGCCCCTCGTGCTGCGGGTTGGCGCGGATCGATCCCTCCAGCTGAACGGAAGCATCGTCAGCTTCGAGGAAATGCCAGAGCGGTTGCGGCGCGTCTTTGCGGCGCGAACCGATCACATCCTGTTCTTCGATGCCGACGACCGGGCACCGTACGGATTCGTCGTTCAAGTCATGGACCAGGCTCGCGACGGTGGCGCGGTCACCATTGCGGCGTTGACCGAGCCGCTGACAGAGCCGTCGCCTCCGTCGAATTGAAGGGAGCAGGGGAATGGCACACCGCCGGCGACCGCTCGTCAATGCTCTGGCACTCAACACCGCCGCTCTCGTCGTCGAGATCGGTGCCGGCATGCCTGCGAAGAGCCTCAGCCTTGTCATGGACGGTGTTCACAACCTCTCCGACGAAGCCGCCCTCGCCGCGCTGGTCGTCGCGTACTCGCTGCGATCTGGATTGTCGGGCCACTGGCTTCGTGCAGCGAATGTCTTGAACTCCCTCGGCCTCCTGGCGATTACGGTCGTCCTTGTGTGGCAGGCGCTTGAACGGGTTCGTCAGCCCCAGGCCATCATAGGCATGATTCCAATCGTGGCCGGTCTGACCGCCGCCGCGGCGAATTGGGGCGTCGCCCGAGTCCTGCGTGTGCCAAGCGCCGAGGACCCGGCTATCCGCCTTGCCTACGTTCACAACCTCGGAGACACGTTCGTCTCTCTCGGGCCTGTGCTCGCTGGGGCGGTGACGTTGATCACTGGAAGCTCGGTGGCGGACCCGATCGTCGCGGTGGTGATCGCCGGTGCGATCGTGGTCCCGAGTCTGCAGGCGGTCGCGGGTGCTCACAAGGAATTGGTCTGGCCCCAGAACGTCGCTTGCGGACACGACGCGGAGGGAGCGGAGCACGCGAGTGAAGCTTCCGGATGACTGAACCCGCTGACGGGTTGCGACTCCAGGTCGGGGGACGCACTAGACCCCGCCGGAACGCGCGACCGACCACCGGCCGGACGTTAACCCCGGCGTACGTTGACGAAGTCGGCGCCGTCGGCCACACTTGTGGGGTCATGTGTTCCTTCGTTCTCGCCGCCGCTCTGGACGCCCTCCTCCTTACCTGAGGCGTGCATTCTCGGTGCACGCTGTCCGCCTCCTGCGCCCCCGGGCCAGGAGGTTTTCTTTTGCTCCCGAACGCCCTCCGACTAGAGAGAGCCCCATGGCACCGAAGACCGTGATCCCGAAGAAGATGCCCTACGACAAGTACGTGCCCTTCCGGCCGCTCGGGTCCCGACTCGCCGACCGGGAGTGGCCGAACCGCCAGATCGAGCGCGCCCCGCGCTGGTGTTCGGTCGACCTGCGCGACGGCAACCAGGCCCTCATCGACCCGATGGATCCGGCCCGGAAGCTGAAGATGTTCGAGACCCTCGTGCAGATGGGG
>VBKG01000031.1 GCA_005879585.1 Deltaproteobacteria bacterium
GACGTGCGCGAAACGATGAACACGCTTTGGTACCACGACCATCGTTTCGATTTCACGGCGCAGAACGTCTACAAGGGACTGGCCGGCTTCTACCTGCTCTTCGACGAGGTGGACTCGGGCGACGAGACGGACCCCAACCCGCGCGCGCTGCGCCTGCCGAGCGGAGAGTTCGACGTTCCGCTCATGTTCGCCGACAAGGTGTTCGATGCCGACGGACAGGTCTTCTTCGACTTCTTCAACCTCGACGGGATTCTCGGCGACAAGTTCATCGTGAACGGCGCGATCCAACCGTTCTTCAAGGTCGCGCGGCGGAAATATCGCTTCCGGCTGCTGAACACCGGCCCATCGCGCTTCTACGAGTTCTTCCTCAGCAACGGTCAGCCGTTCGTGCAGATCTCGAACGACGGGAACCTGCTGCCGCAACCGCTGCCACGCACGAGCGTCCGGCTGGGCGTCGCCGAGCGCGCCGACGTCGTCGTCGATTTCTCGCACTTGCGCATCGGAGACCGCGTGTTCCTCGAGAACCGGCTCGAGCAGACGAGCGGCCGCGGACCGACTGGAAAGATCCTGCCGCAATCGAGCGCGACGCAGCTGCTGCGCTTCGACGTCGACCGGAACCCTTCCGAGCCCGATCCCAGCCGGGTTCCGCCGACGCTGCGCGCGCTTCCGACGATCGACATGCGGGAGGTGGTGGCCACCCGGACGTGGCGGTTCGAGCGGAAGAACGGGGCGTGGGCGATCAACGGGAAGTTCTTCAATGTGAACGAGGTCCGCGCCACGCCGAGGCGCGGGACGGCCGAGGTCTGGGTCCTGCAGAACAACTCGGGCGACTGGCAGCACCCGATCCACATCCACTTCGAAGAGCACCGGATCCTCTCCCGGAACGGCGCCGCCCCGCCGCCCGAGGAGGTGTCGAGGAAGGACGTCGTCCGCCTGCAGGGGAACGAGGAGGTCCGGATCTTCCTGCGCTTCCGGGATTTTCTCGGACGGTACCCCATGCATTGCCACAACGTCGTCCACGAGGACCACGCGATGATGCTGCGCTGGGACATCGTGCCATGAACCGGCGAACGTTCCTGTCGGCCGGGGCCGTCTCCCTCATCGGCTGCGCCGCGCTTCGGCGCGGCCCGGGCTCACCGCGCGCCGTCGCGCACCGCGGCCGGATCCCGAACGTTCCCGTGCAGACGCACGACGGCAGAACCGTCCGGTTCTACGACGACCTCGTTCGCCACCGGATCGTGACGGTGAACTTCATGTACGCCGAATGCCGGAACATCTGCCCCGGCATGACCCAGAACCTCGCGGTGGTCCAGCGCGCGCTCGGCGCGCGTGTCGGGCGCGACGTGTTCATGTACTCGATCACGCTGAAGCCCGAGGAGGACACGGCGGCGGTGCTGCGCGCCTACGCCGCAGACCACGGCGTGCGACCCGGCTGGCTCTTTCTCACCGGCGCGCCGGACGACATCGAGACGCTCCGCCGGAGCCTCGGCTTCGTCGATCCCGATCCCGCGGTCGATGCAGACACCACGCAGCACATCGGCGTCGTCCTCTACGGGAACGATGCGCTCGACCGGTGGGCGGCATGTCCGGCGCTGACCGACCCGGAAGAGATGGCGAAGTACATCGGGTGGATGGACGGCCCGCGTAAGCGGGCGGGCGCGTAGGGTTAGTCGATCGGGACGCGACCGCCGATGCCGATCACCTGAAGGCGGCCGTCCGGCCCGCGGAGCTCGACCCCCTCGGCCCCGATACGCGTCGCGCGCCGCTCGCCGAGCTGCGCCCCTTCGGCGACCGTGATCGTCTCGCGCGGCGTGCGGAACATCGCCTGGCGGACGTCGCCGAGGACGGTGACGCCTTCGAGTGTCGCGGAGGACGCAGCGGCCTCGACCGGCGCGGGCGCCGCCGCGATGGTATCCGCGGCGGGCTGGCGGTCGGCGACCGGCGTCGCGGCCGGCGCGGCTGCCGTCGCCGCCACCGCCGTTCGCTCGCGGCGGGGGTGCGCCGCAGGATGGCGGCTCATCGGAATGCCGATCAGGAGCACCGCGCCGACGGTCGCCGCGGCGACGCCGGCCTTCCACCGCCAACCGGGCCGCGGCTGCGAACCCAGTCCATGCCGATCGAGCGCGATGCGGAAGTTCAGCTCCGCCTCCCAGCGCGGCCGCGTCGCGGCCGCGGACACCGCCCATCCGCCATCAGGCGCGGCCGGAGGCAGGACGGTGACCGCGGGACGGGACGCCGCGGGGATCGGCAGAGCGGGTATCGGAAGCGCCATGGCCGGCGGCCGCAGCGCGAGCTCGCGCCGTGGCCGATAGCGCACGCGCCGCTCCTCGGCGAAGGCGAGGATGATCTTCACGGCAAGACGGTTCGGCTGCCCGCGACCCGCCTCCCACCGCGAGATCGTCGACGGCGCCCATCCGAGCGCGTGGCCGAACTCCGCCTGGGTCATGCCGAGCGCCTGTCGGATGGCGCGGATCATCTCCTGCGGTTGGTCGTCCACGCCAGACGACGCAGCAACGCCTATGCCGAAAATGCCTACGGTGCGGGCTCGACATCGCGGCGCCGCACCGCCGGCGCGGTCAGAAATCTGTCCGCCGGGCGTTCAGAGATGCACGCGCCGGCGACAGGCTCCGAGCACGTCCGCCTCGACCGCACGGGCCCGCGACGCCTCGGCGACGACCTCCTCGAACGACGGGATGCGGTCATCCCACTCGACGAGCGTCGCGACGGGCCCGAAGCGCCGTACCGCCTCGCGATAGAGCGCCCACACGGGCGACGGCACCGGGTGGTCGTGGGTGTCGACGAGATGCGTGCCGGCGTCGCTGTGACCGGCGAGGTGGACCTGTCCGATACGATCCCGCGACAGGCCCGCGAGGTATTCGGTCGGCGCGAAGCCGTGGTTCACGGCGCTCACGTAGATGTTGTTCACGTCGAGCAGGATGCCGCAGTCGGCGGTCTCGGCGACGGCGCCGAGGAAGGTCCACTCGGCCATCGTCGAGTGGCTGAAGGTCAGGTAGCTCGACACGTTCTCGACCAGGATCCGCCGGCCGAGCCGGTCCTGAACCCGACGGACGCGCTCCGCGACGTGGGCCAGCGCCTCGTCCGTGTACGGCAGCGGCAGCAGGTCGTGGGCGTAGTGACGTCCGAAGGCGCCCCAGCACAGGTGCTCCGAGACCCAGGCCGGCTCGAAGCGGTCGGCCAATTGCGCGAGCTCGTCCAGGTGGCGGTCGTTCAGCGGGTCGGTACCGCCGAGGTTCATCGAAACGCCGTGCAGGACGACGGGTGCCAGCGCGCGCGCCTTCTCGAGCACGTCGAGCGGGCGCCCGCCGCGGATCATGAAGTTCTCCGAGATCACCTCGAACCAGTCGACGCGCGCGGTGCCGTCGAGGACACGAGGGTAATGCGGCGGGCGGAGTCCGATGCCGTGGCCGAGGTGGGGCAGCAGCGGCACGAGGGAGCGCGACCCGAGACTCATGTCTCGGGTCGGAGCCAGACGCAAGCGTGAAGGGACAGTACCACGCGCGACTGCCGTGCCGCGGCTGGCGAAGCCAGCGCGGCATGCGGGGTACGCGCCCGGCGCGCATCGCTCGATCGGCGGATGCCGCCGCAGCGGTGAAGCCGCCAGCCTTCGGCGGGCTGGACAGGGCTCGCACAAAGGCGGCGGCGGGGCGGGCGTACCTCGTCTGTCGCGCCGGCTTTCGCCGGCCGCGACATGCGGCGCGCGCGGGTCACCGAGCGTTCCATTCTCGCGTCCGGTCCCGACCCGAGATGTATCTCGGGTCGGCCTCCTAGAGCGGCCCCGGCGGCACCGCGTCCTCTCTCGGCCCGCCCTCGGCCCGCCCGTCGAGCGGCACGTAGTGGCGTTCGTCGTAGCCGAGGTAGAGCTGCTTGGGACGCGTGATCTTCTGCTCCTCGTCGAGCACGAGCTCGGCCCACTGCGCCATCCAGCCCGCGGTGCGCGCGATCGCGAAGAGCACCGGGAACATGGCGACGGGCAGCCCCATCGCCTCGTAGATGATGCCCGAGTAGAAGTCGACGTTCGGGTAGAGACGGCGGCTCACGAAGTAATTGTCCTCGAGCGCGATGCGCTCGAGCTCGAGCGCGATGTCGATGAGCGGGTTCTTGCCGGTGACCTCGAAGACCTCGTGGGCGATCTGCTTGATGATCCGGGCGCGGGGATCGTAGTTCTTGTAGACGCGGTGGCCGAAGCCCATGAGGCGCCGCTCACCCGCCTTCACCTGCTTGATGAGGGCGGGGATGCGCTCCGCCGAGCCGATCTCGTGCAGCATGTGCACGACTTCCTCGTTGGCCGAGCCGTGCCGCGGCCCGCCGAGCGCCGCCGCCGCGCCCGCCACGGCGGAGTAGGGATCGGCCAACGAGCTGCCGATCACGCGCATGGTGGTCGTCGAGCAATTCTGCTCGTGGTCGGCGTGCAGGATGAAGAGGACGTCGAGGGCGCGCTCGAGGACCGGGTCGGGCCGGTACTTGAGCTCGGTCATCTTGAACATCATCGAGAGGAAGTTGCCCGTGTAGGACAGGTCGTTGTCGGGATAGACGTACGGCAGCCCCCGGCTGTGACGGTAGGCGAAGGCGGCGATCGTCGGCATCTTGCCGATCAGCCGCCGCGTCTGTACCCGCCGCGACTCCAGGTCCGTCACGTGCTTGGCCTCGGGATAGAAGGTCGAGAGCGCGCCGACGGTGGCGATCAAGATGCCCATGGGGTGGGCGTCGTAGCGGAAGCCCTCGATGAAGTGTCGCACGCTCTCGTGGACGAGGGTGTGCATGGTGATGTTGCGCTGCCACATCTTGAAGTGCGACGTGGTGGGGAGCTCGCCCTTGACGATCAGGTAGGCGGTCTCGAGGAAGCTGCTCTTCTCCGCGAGCTCCTCGATCGGGTAGCCGCGGTAGCGCAGGATGCCGCGCTCGCCGTCGATGTAGCTGACCTTGCTCTTGCAGGCGGCCGTGTTGATAAGGGCGGGATCGTAGCTCACGAGACCCGGCTCCCCGGGCGCGACGCGGATCTGCGCGAGGTCGGTGGCCCGGATCGCGTCGTGCTCGATCGGGAGGTCGTAGCGCTTGCCCGTCCGGTTGTCGGTGATGGTCAGCGTCGGACTCGCCATGGCGTTACTCTCTTCCTCGACGCGAAATCATGCAAGCCGGAGGACGAAGCGCCAGCCGAGCGGGATCTCGGCGGAGAACCCGTCGGCGAGCGGATCCTCTTCCGCATCGATCACGATCGTCCGATCGCCGTAGAGCCGGCGAACGTGTGCGTCGGCGAACACGCCGACGCCGCCGACCGCGCCCACCTCTTCCTGCACCGGCGTCAGCGTATAGCGCGCGAAGAGATGCGGCGCCGTCCCCTCGCAGCACCCCGAGCCGAAAACGAAGACGAAGTCGTCGCCCGGATGCGCCGCGCGCACCTGGGCGACGACCGCCTCGGCCTGCGGGGTTGCACCCACCCGCATGGCGCGCGTCGCTCAGGCGCCGAACAGCGCGCCGTACCAGAACTTGCCGGCGCGGTTGTCCACCTGGTCGACGTGCACGTGCTTCACCTCGGTGTACTCGAGGATGCCCTCGAGCCCGAACTCGCGCCCGATCCCGCTCTGCTTGTAGCCGCCGAAGGGGGCCGCGACCGAGAGCAGATGGTACTCGTTGATCCACACGGTGCCGGTCCGCATCTGCTTGGCGACGACGGTCGCCTTCTCCTTGTCGCGCGACCAGACCGCACCGCCGAGGCCGTAGATCGAGTCGTTCGCCATCCGGATGGCGTCGTCGATCGTCTTGTAGCGGATGACGCAGAGGACGGGGCCGAAGATCTCCTCCTGCGCGACCGTCATGCTGTTCTTCACGTCGACGAAGATCGTCGGCTCGACGTAGTAGCCCTTCGACAGGTGCTCGGGTCGCTTGCCGCCGATGGCCACCTTGGCGCCCTCGTCCACGCCCTTCTTGATGTAGCCGAGGACGGTCTCCCGCTGGCGCGCGGAGATGAGCGGGCCCTGGCAGCTGGCGAAGTCCATCGGGTCGCCGACGGTGAGTGGCTTCGTCCGCTCGACCAGCCGTCCGACGATCTCGTCGTGCAGCTTGTCGGGCACGAAGAGCCGCGTCCCGGACTCGCACGCCTGGCCCTGGTGGAAGAAGCAGCCGAAGAGTGAGCCGTCGACCGCCATCTCGAGGTCGGCGTCGTCGAGGATGATGTTGGCCGACTTGCCGCCGAGCTCGAGCGTGACCTTCTTGATGGTACCCGAGGCGAGCTGCTGCACGCGGCGGCCAACCTCCGTCGAGCCGGTGAGCGCCACCTTGTCGACGAGCGGGCTCGTGCAGAGCTCCTCGCCGCACTCGGCGCCGCTGCCGTGGACGACGTTGACGACGCCCTTCGGCAGATCCGTCTGGTCGATGATCTTTGCCAACTCGAGCGCCGAGCACGGCGTGTCGCTCGCGGGCTTCAGCACGAGCGTGTTGCCCGCGGAGAGCGCCGGGCCGATCTTCCACACCGCCATCATGAGCGGGAAGTTCCACGGGATGATCTGCCCGCAGACGCCGATCGGCTCGCGCTGCAGGTAGTTCTTCGACTGGGCCGGGAACTGCGGGACCTGGATCTCCTCCCACAGCGGCAGCTTCGGCGCCATCTCGGCGAAGTAGCGGAGCTGCGCGGCGCCCATCATCATGTCGCCCGAGGTCTTGCGGATGGTGCCGCCCGAGTCGTGCGTCTCGACCGCGGCGATCTCCTGGCTGCGCGCCTCGAGGCCATCGGCGATCTGATTCAGGATCTTCGCGC
>VBKG01000610.1 GCA_005879585.1 Deltaproteobacteria bacterium
CCCTCGGACACACCACCGCGATCCGCGCGCGGTCGGGGATCGGCATCCAGTGCGGTGGTGGGGCGATCGCCTCTCGCAGCCCCGGCATGGCGAGGAGCGGCGGCGGGACCCCGGCACACGTCTCGTCGATCGGGCAGCGCCGGCACGCCTCTACCTTCGCGCCGGCGCCGCTGGGCGGGCGCGCGCCGTCGCCGGGCGGCGGCCCGCCGAGACATGGAGGCAGATCGACAAACGGACGGCCGCCGCCAGCGAGCTCGCAGGCCAGCTGGACGAGGTCCGGTCCCGTCGGCGCCGCGTCGGCGATCGCGATGGCCGCGTCACGGGTGGCGAGCAGCCCTCCCCCTGCGGACGGCAGCGGAATCGCTTCGCGCAAGAGCTCGATCATGGCCGGGCTGGCGGTGCACGGCTCGGTGCCGTTCGGTGCCGCGGCGGTACGCAGGCGTTCGAAGCCGACGGTCTGGATACGGACGCCGAGCTTCTGCGCGGTCGTGACCGCCACATCCAGCGCACGCAGCGCGGCCGATGCGGGCACACGCGGCGCATCGGGGTCGCCGGCACCGCCATCCCACAGCAAGAGCTCGCTGCGCTCCAGCTTCCCGCTGCCCGGCTCGCCGGTGCCCGCATCGTGCGCCGCCGGCGTCGCCCCATGCAGCGCCAGGTACATCGCCCGCACGCCGGCGCGCTCGAGCAGCTCGACGTGGGCGCGGGACGCAAGCGCCGCCGGCGTCGCGACCACGTTCGGTTGCAAGCGCCGCGCGATGGTAACGGCACGCAGGACGTCGGCCAGCCGCGGATCGGGCGGCTGGCGGATGAAGACGAACAGTGCGCCGCTCGCACCAGCCGTCGCGAGCCGGTCGATCGCCTCGCGCAGCCATGCGACTTCGTCGGCGGCATCGTCCGGCAGCGCTTCCGCGACGATCGCAGGCCCGCATCTCGCCGCAATGCGAGTTTTCGCCCCGGCATATCGTCGTGGCGGGTCGATGCCCGTATCGCGCGGGAGCACCGAGGGATGGTACTCGCGGCCGACGCGGTTGGTCAATTTCAAATGCTGGCACGACAATGCGCGCGGAAGTAGGACGGCGGGGTGCTGCTGACCTGTATCGCGCTGGTCGTCGTACCGCTCGGTCTCGGCGCGTTGCTCGGCATCGCCGTGCGGCGGCTGCGCGGGCGGCGCCTGAAAGGCGCACTGACCGCGATCGCCTGCGTCGTCCTGCCCGCGGCTGCGGCATTCGCCGCCGGGGTCCGGTATCCCATCGTCGGCCTGTCGGATTCCGCCGTCGAAGCGGTCCTGTTCGGAGTCGGCGTCGTGTGGGGCGGCCACCGCGCGCTGGCGGATCGAACGAACGTCCTCGTGCTCGCCAGCGCGTTCGCGGTGAGCCTCCTCGCCCTCGAATTCCTCGCTCGGCTGTTCCTGCCGCCGCCACCGGCGTTCCCCACCGGGGGGGGCATCCATCTGCTCCTGGCGGATGCGCTACGCACCGACGTCACGAGCCGCCCGTGGGATACGCTGTGCAAGGACATCGTCTGCGCGATCACGTACGGGGATGAGTACCGCGGGATCTACGATTTCGCCGGGACGCAACCCGACATCGTCATCCCGCGGACGTTTTCGCCCCGCACCGGCGCGACCCGGCGCGTCCTTCACCTCGGCGATTCGATAACCTTCGGGTTCGGCCTGCCGCGCAACCAGACGTTCACCGCCGAGCTCGACCGCCTCGAGCCCGGCGCGGAACACATCAACGCGGCCATCCCCGGCACGGCGCCGGACGCGTATCTGGCGGTCCTGCAACGCTGGCTGGCGTCAGGCCAGGTCGATGTCGTCGTGATGCACGTGTACGAAGGGAACGACCTCGATGGGCTCGACAGCCGCTATCCGTGCTGCGGGTGGCAGCCACTCCTCGCATACGAGAACGGCACCGCTGCGTTGCGCTGCGCGCACGGCACCGTCCCGGATTTCTCGCGCGCCGGATGGGCATGGCTCCGTGATCATAATCCGCCACCGTACCTGCTGCGGGCGCTGATCGGCACATCGGCCGCCGCTGCCCACATCGCGGCGGCGATGGCGCGCGAGTCCTACCTCCTCGTGGACCAGCCGCTGGAGACCCGGCTCGCGCATCTCGAATCGATTCTCC
>VBKG01000032.1 GCA_005879585.1 Deltaproteobacteria bacterium
GGCCGGCACGCCACCCGGAAAGCCCGCCGCCATGGACTCGGGGCTCACACCCGGAAAGCGGCGGAACACCCATGGGATGCCCTTGTAGTCGAGATATCCGGTCATCTTCCGGGTGAAGTACGACTGCATCATGCCGTGAACGCGATAGACGTTCGGTCGCATGGCGGGCTCCTTCAAGCGACGAAGAGGTGCTCGCAGCCGGTTCCCGCGAGGAGCGCGTCGACGATCCGCCGATCGTCCGGCGCGAGCGCAGCTCGCCCCTCGCGCAGCCACTGGACGCACTTGCGTTGATACGGGAACGGCCGCTGCACCCACGGACGTCCGTCGATGGTGCACTCGACACGCTCCGCGCCCCGTTCGAGTGCCGCGGCGTTGGCGAGGAGGAACGGCACGTACACGCGCCCGACCTCCGCCAGCAGCGCGCGGACTGTGTCCGGGACGGCCTCGCGGGAGAGCCAGTCCGCCTCGGACGGCTCGACGCCGGAGAGGTCCTCGACCACGTCCACCCACGCAACGACTCGCGGCGCCGTCCGGAGTGCGATCGCCGCCGGCGTCGGGTCGAAGAGCGTGAGCTGGGTCAGCTGCCCGAAGAGCCCGAAATCCGCCGCGCCCGGCCGGCTTCCCATCACGAACCGTGAGCCCGTCAGGTGGGCGTCGAGCAGGGCGAGGAGCCGCCGGTAGCTATCCTCGATGACCGGGGCGGTAGTCTCGTTCGAGCCGACGACGGCGAGGCGCGCGATCTGTCGCTCGGCGAACTCGGTTCCGAGCGCGATGGCCTGAGCCTCGGGCATGCCCGGGCGCAACCAGCGCGGAAGGATCGCGGCCGCGCGCGCGACGTCTGCCGCAAAGGCCCAGCGGTAGTGAAACATGGGCTTCGTCAGCCACTCGTCGGCGTAGTCCTCGAGGAGGGCATCGAGGAACGCCATTGCCGGATCGGGCGGGATGACGGAGCGGTCGCGGTAGCGCGTCTCGAGCTCGCGGATCAACGGCGTCGAGTCGACCCGGGCCTCGAGGGTGCCGTCGTCGCTCGGCACGATGAGCCGCGGCAGGAGGGCCACGCGGGGCTCCGGAAGCCCGCGGCTCTCCGGCGAGCCCGGCAGCACCCACGCGTGGGGAATGCGCCGGTAGCGCAGCACGGCCCGAAGCTTCCGACTGTACGGAGAGCCGGGCACCCCGACGATGGTCAGTTGGGTCATCCGCTCGACGGGCGCAGTTGCGCACGCTGCGGTCGATCCGGTCAAGCCGGCGGCGACCTCGGTTCGCGCTGCGGACCATTCGGGACTCTCCCACTTGACGAGTGGAGAGGCTTCACCAACAACGCCCAAGTGATAAGCCAGGGTCACATGCTCGGCTTCGAGGCGATACGGACTACGCGGCGGCGACTTCGTGCTGCGTTCCTCGTCGGCATGGCGGCCGTGTTCCCGCCCGCGCTGGCGCACGGGCACTTCATCCTGGTCGCGCCGGACTCGTGGATGTCGCAGGACAGCGTCGGCCTTCCCGAGAAGCTCGGACCGTGCGGCAACGAAGGCGGTGGGACGCCGACGGGCAAGGTCACGGCGTTTCACCCGGGTCAGACGATCGCGGTGACGATCGGCGAAGTCATCACCCATCCGGGGCACTACCGGGTCGCGCTGTCAGTCAGCGACCGTCGCGAGCTTCCGGCGGAACCGACGGTGACCCCGGACACCGGCGACCCCTGTGGCAGGGCGGCGATCGAGGATCCTCCCACGTTCCCGATTCTCGCCGACAACGTCCTGCCGCATACGGACCCGTTCGCGGGGCCACAGACCTTC
Organism: Deltaproteobacteria bacterium; assembly: GCA_005879585.1. Classification (GTDB taxonomy): domain Bacteria; phylum Desulfobacterota; class Binatia; order DP-6; family DP-6; genus DP-3. The sequence goes on from VBKG01000032.1 coordinate 1,794, forward strand.
ACGGTCACGCTTCCCGCCGACGTCACCTGCCGGAAGTGCACGCTGCAGGTCCTGGAGTTCATGTCGAACCACCCCGCGCCGTGCTTCTACCATCACTGTGCGGACATCTCGATTCAGGGAACGCCGGTCGCCACGACGTCCACGACGTCGCCCATCCTGCCGCCGGGTGGCACCACGACGACGACCGTTCCGTGTCCGACGCCGCGCTGCTCGCTGGAAGCGGCGGTTCAGGGAGCCGCCTGCGGGCCCGATACCATTCCCGCGGCGATCAAGCAGAAGCTAGCTCGCGCGCCGGAGCTGCTGGACGAGTCGCTGACCAGTCCTCCCGCCAAGGCGAGGTCGCTCCGAAAGAAGGCCAAGCATCTCCTCACGCGCGCCGGCGCGGCCGCGCTGCGGGCGAGCCGCGGGAGGAAGCCGAAGCTGTCAGCCGGCTGCGTCGCCTCGATCAAGCAGACGACCTCGTCGACACGCAGCTCGACGTCGTAGCCGAGCCGGCGGAGGATCGCACAGTTGCGGAGCGCGATGTCCTCGAACGGGAAGACGGTGTCGTGGGTGCCGTGCTCGAGGAGGATGGGTGGCCGGGGGTCGCCAGGCGCAATGGCGTCCCTGTCGAAAACCACGAAGCCCGCCGCCCAGCCCATCACCGCCGAGAACAGGCGCGGATTCGACAGACCGACGGCCAAGGCGTAGCTCGCACCGTCCGAGTAACCGATGAGCGCCTGCCGCGCGTGGTCCACCCGCACCCGCCGGTAGATCTCGCCGTATGCCTGCTCGAGAAAATCGAGATCGGCTCTGTCCTGCCCGACGAGCAGGTCCCACGTCGGGTAGGTGGAACGCGGTATGAAGAAGAGCGCATCACGGCGCGTCGGCTCATCGCGATAGGCGCGGACGAGCAGCTCGTCCTGGCGCCCCGCACCGTGGAACACGGTCACGAGCGGGTACGCCCGTGCGCGGTCTACCGAATCGGGGAGGAGCAGATAGCCGAGCGTTCTCTCGTTCGAGATCGTGATGAGCGGGCCGGGAGCGGACACGACGTCGTCGCCGGGATGGGTCGGCTCGACGTGAAGCGCGAGAGTGGGCACATGTCCTCCCGCGTCGACGAACTACCGCGCGCCGCGAGCTGTCGCCACTCGTGCGCATGCGGCGCACACGCTCGATTGGATTGCCGGGGGCGGAACAAAATGTACCGGCTCTGGAATCGGCGGCCTGCTTGCGATGCAGCACTGATTGCGTCCCGCATGTTCCGCCATTAGGGATGGCGCCATGATGATCCCCGTGGGATGGCGACGCCTCAAGAAGCGCTCACCCATGGGAGCCACCGAACTGATGGTCGACGTGTCCAACCCGCGCGACCCGAGCCGTTCCGACGCCGTCAAGATGCTCGTCGACTCGGGCGCTTCCTGGTCGGTCGTGCCGGCGACCACGCTGCGACGACTCGGAATCCGCCCCGCTCGTGTCGAGACATTCGACCTCGCCGACGGGACGGAGGTCGAGCGCGCCGTCGGCAGCGCCGAGTTCGAGGTTGCAGGGCGCCGAGGCGCCTCCACGGTCATCTTCGGCAAGCGCGGCGACGCCTGCCTGCTCGGCGTGGTGACACTCGAGGAACTCGGAATGGTTCTCGACCCGCTGCGCCGCCGGCTCCGTCCGATGCGCCTGCGGCTCGGCTGACGCCGCCTCACGCCGCCGACCGTTCGTAATCGTCCGCTTGCTGGATTAAGAACCTCGCGAGCATGCGGCCAGCGGGAAGGTGGGGGGCCACCGCGTGGTCGTGCAGCATCGCGATCACCGTTGCCGCGTGGAGCATCGTCCGCTGGCCGGCGCCGATGTGGATGCTGGCCGACATCGACTGCGCGCATCAGCTCGGCGGCGCGAGCCAGATCCTCCGCGGCGAGCATCCCTTCGTCGACTGGCACACGGACTACGGAGCGCTGCGCTATTACCCCAGCGCCGCCGCGCAGGTCCTGTTCGGCCGGCGCACGCTCGCCGAGCTGCTGCTCGACACCACCGCATACACCGTCGCCTACACACTCTTGTTCCACCTCCTCCGCGCGGCGAGCGGCCGGCGCGCCGCCGCCGCTGGCGCCGTTCTGGCGATCGCGCTGCTCCTGATGCCGTGGATGTCGCGGTACTACACCGTGCTCGGACCCGTGCTCTGCCTGGCCGCGGCGTGGCGATACATCGGCCGGCCCTCGCGCGCGTCCCTTGCACTCCTCGCCGCTGCGGTGGTGGTGATGGGACTGTTCCGGGCCGATTTCGGCGGGTTCACCGCCGTGGCCGCCGTCGTCGCGATTGGTACCGGCGGAGGCTCGGGGAGAGCGCGCGCGGTCGAGATCGGACGCTTCCTCGCGATCGCGATGTTGTTTTTGTCGCCGTGGCTGATCTGGCTCGCCCACCGAGGCGCGGTCGAGCGTTACCTCACCGACACCTTCTTCACCGCGCCGGTGCATGCGGCGAGCATGGCGCTGCCGTTCCCCCGGCACGATCCGAGTGTCCCGTTTCACGAGCGCGGCAACGCGACCTTCCTGCTCTTCGTCACCTTCCATGCGCTGCCGGCCGTCGCGCTCGTGACCACACTCTGCAAGGGGGTATGTGTCGACGTCGTCGAGCGCCGGCGGATCGCGACCACCGCCGTGCTCGCGCAGATGGTCCTTCTTCATACGGCCCATCGCTCGGACTACCCGCACCTCGCGCAGGCCATTCCCACGGGTCTCGTGCTGTTGGCCTGGCTGCTGGGGCGCGCGCTCGACATCCACCCGATCCCGTTCGGTGCGGTGGGGCGGCCCGGACTGGCAGCGATCGGGCTGCTGCTCGCGGTGCCGGCGTGGGCCGGGCTTCAGGTCGAGGGCTGGCCGCGGGTCGACCTTCGCAGGGCGTTCGAGACCGCGCAGCTCCACGCCATGCCGCTCGACCAGATGGTGGCGCGTCTGTCCGCGGCCCACCCCGGCGACGCGTCGCTGGGAGCCATCGAGTACGTTCGGCGCTGCACGGCTCCAACCGATCGCGTGGTGGCGCTTCCGCCGATGCTGGGACTCTACTACTTCGCCGACCGCCCGTTCGCCGGCAACCTCCCCGCGTGGTCGCCGGGCTTCTTCAGCGCAACGGCCGATCAGGCGGCGTGGATCGCCCGCGTTCGAGGGCAGCGCCCCCGCATGGTCGTCGGCGACCTCGGCTCCGGATTCGACGGGCGGCCCGAGCGCAGCTTCGCCGTCTATTCGAAGCTGATCAGCGAGTACGTGTCGACACAGTTCGTGCCGATCGCCGTGTTCGGGTCGATCGTCGTCCGGGCGCCGATCGGGACCGCGCATCCTGTGGCGGGCGGCGCAGACGGCCGGCCGGCTTGCCCCGAGGGCTGACGGGCACGCGACGCGCTCGGCTGGAGCCTCAGCCCTCCCAGCCGTACACGCACTTCAGCTCGAGGAACTCCTCGAACCCGACCTTCCCCCATTCCCGCCCGTTCCCCGACTGCTTGTAGCCGCCGAACGCCGCGTTGAAGTCGGGGTGCGCACCGTTCAAATGCACGTTCCCCGACCGGATGCGTCGCGCGACCGCGCGCGCGTGCTCGATGTCGCTCGACGACACGTACCCCGAGAGCCCGTAGAGCGTGTCGTTGGCGATCTGCACGGCTTGCTGCTCGTTCTCGTACGGCAGGATCGACAGCACGGGTCCGAAGATCTCCTCGCGCGCGATCGTCATGTCGTTTCGCACGTCACCGAAGATCGTCGGCTGCACGAAGTAGCCGCGCGCGAGTCCCTCGGGGCGGCCGGGACCGCCGGCCGCGAGCGTCGCGCCCTCCTCCATCCCCGTTCGGATCAGCCGATTCACCTTCTCGAACTGGGTCTTGTTGGCGAGCGGGCCCATCATCGTGCCGTCGGCCATGGCGTCGCCGACCTTCATCGCCTCGGCCATCGCCTTCGCGATCTGCAGCGCCGTGTCGTGCTTTCGGCGCGACACGAGCATGCGCGTCGGGGCGTTGCACGACTGGCCGCTGTTCATGAAGCAGTTCTGGACGCCGCCGCGCACCGCGGCCTCGACGTCGGCGTCGTCGAGGATGATGTTGGCCGACTTGCCGCCGAGCTCCTGCGTGACGCGCTTGACGGTCGGGGCGGCGTTGATCGCCACCTGGATGCCCGCACGCGTCGAGCCGGTGAACGACATCATGTCGACGTCGGGATGCGTCGCCATGGCGGTGCCGACGGTCGGGCCGTCGCCGTCGACCAGGTTGAAGACGCCGGCAGGTACCCCGGCCTCGTGCATGATCTGCGCCCAGAGGTGCGCGTTCAGCGGTGCCAGCTCCGTCGGCTTCAACACCATCGTGCAGCCCGCAGCGATGGCCGGCAGGACCTTGCAGGCGATCTGGTTCACCGGCCAGTTCCACGGCGTGATCAAGCCGCAGACGCCGAGCGGCTCCCGCCGGAACAGCGTCGAGCCCTCGAGGCTCTCGAACTCGTACGCGGACAGCACCTGGATCATCGTCCCGAGGTGTCCGAGCGGCGCCATCGCCTGCGCGGCCTTGGAGAGCCACAGTGGCGCGCCCATCTCGACCGAGATCGTCTCGGCCATCTCGTCGAGGTGCGCCTGGTAGGCCGTCATGATGGACTGGAGCAGCTCCAGCCGTTGCTCGCGCGTCGTCTGCGAGAAGGTCAGGAATGCACGCCGCGCGGCCGCGACCGCATCGTCCACGTCGGCCTTCGCGCCGAGCGAGATCGTCCCGCACGGCTCCTCGGTGGACGGGTTGATGACCTGATGGTCGCTCGCGGTCTTCGGAGCGACCCAGGCTCCGTTGATGTAGAACTTCCGGCAGTCCTTCATGGGCGATCTCCTCGGGCTCATACATCGCCCGGACATCGACCCAGAGCAAGACCTCGACGGGTACGCGCCTCGCGACGCCTCGCTTCAACGCTCGATCGGGCTCGGGTACCCGTCAGCCTCGGCGAGTCCGCCCGAGAGCGCCGAGACTCGCGCGAGCTCGAGGGTGGTCCATTGCAGCTGCGGATGCCACGCGTAGTCAGCGCGCAACGGCGGGCTGGCCGAGCTGCTCGGCGGCGATCCGGCCCCCTTCGCTCGACGCGTCGAGATCGAGTGCGGTGTGCCACGCGGTCTCGGCGTCGGCGCGCCGGCCGAGGGCGGCATACGCGAGCCCCAGTACGGCGTTGGCGTATGCGGAACGCGGGTTCAGCGTGATCGCGCGGCGCCCCAGAGCGACGGCGCGGTCGAACTCCCCTAGCCGGACGTAGAGACGCGCGAGCCGCGGCAGCACGATGGGCGCGTACGCCGCGCCGAGGGCGAGCCCGCGCTCGTAGAGGGCGGCCGCTTTCGGATAATCGCCGAGGTGATCGTAGGATCGTGCCAGGTTGAGATGCGCTTCCGGCGACGTCGGATCGATGGCGACCGCGCGCTCCTCCGCGACGATCGCTTCGGCGTGTCGTCCCTGGTCTTCGTAGACGACGCCGAGCCCGATCTGCGCGAGGAAGCTCCCGGGGTTGTGCTCGACGGTGTGCGTCCAGAGTGTCTCGAGGCTCTGGTACACGTGCGCCTGGCGCCAGGTGAGTACGCCGACCACCACGACGAGCGCGACTCCGAGTGCCGTCGCCGCGGGACGCGGCATCCGCCGCGTGCTGGACGCGAACGCCGCGCAGACCGGGACGATCACGCCGAGGCTCGCCAGATACTGGAAGTGATCGGCGACGAAGGAGAACTTGAACGGATAGACGTTGACGAACCCCGAGGCGGGAAAGAGCGTCCCCGCGAAGAACAGCGCGGCCGCCAACGGGCCGCGCCCCAGTCGACGGCGCAGCAACCCGAGCGCCACGAGCACGGCCAGCGCGGCCGCCGGGAATCCCCACTGCCAGAACGCGCTCGGGTCGATCCGCCAGCGCGGGTAGATAAAGACCAACCGTGCGGGCCAGAGGACCTTGCCGACGTAGAACCATAGGGCCCGTCCCGCGATGAGGCAACGCGCCGCGAAGCTCAGGTCGAACGCCGCCCCCTGCGCGCCGACGACCTCGGCCTCGTAGCGCGCCGTGAACCATCCGATGCCCGCAGCGGCCGCGAAGAACGGCAGCAGCGGCAGCACGTCGGCGCGCCACGACAGCCGGCCGCGCTTCCACCAGAAGAGGACGAGGATCGCCGCGGGCAGTGAGCCGGTGACGCTCTTGGCCAGCATCGCCGCCACGAAGAGGGCGAACGACGCTGCCCACGCGCCGAGGCGCCGAGTGTCGTCGAAGACGAGGTAGACGAGAAGCGCCGCGAGGTAGAAGACGCCGGAGAGCGTGTTCTTGAGCTCGCAGATCCACGCCACCGATTCGACGTGCACCGGGTGCAGCGCGAACACCGCCGCCGCGAGCAGCGTGCCGGGGATCGCGAGCCGCCGCAGCACCGCCCACAGCAGCGTCGCGCCGAGGCCGTGCATCGCCACGTTGACGAGGTGGTAGCCGAGCGTCGTCTCGCCCCACAGGCGGTACTCGGCCCAGAACGTGCCGAAGAGTACCGGGTAGTACTGCTGGCTTGCGCCGGGCTCGAAGAGGATGCGCCGGAGGCCGCTCCAGGTGCGGAGCGGCGGCTCCGGTAGATGCGCCACGTCGTCCCAGAGGAAGTCGCCGTGCAGCGCAGGCCAGTACGTGACCACCAGCGCCCCGGCGAACGCTGCAAGGACGAACCACCCGCGTCGCGACCTCCGTGTGGCCATCACGCGCCGAAGTTCACCTTCCCTGCCCTATCAGACTCTGACCCGGCGACTCGTTGTGCATAGCTCCTATTTACAATTGGCGCCAAATCTCGCGATCAGATTCTGACTTCGAGAGCACGTGCTGCGATCGCTCCCCTGGCAGGACGCGACACGCGCGATTTCCGCGAGCCACATCTTCTGCGTGGACAACCGCGAATGCGGTCGTTAGCATGGCGCCGTGCGCTTGGCGGCGATCGACGTCGGGTCCAACTCGCTCCACATGGTGATCGCGGACGTCAGCGCAGACGGGCACATCGAGGTCGTCGACCGCGTGAAGGAGATGGTGCGTCTCGGACGAAGCGCGTTCACC
>VBKG01000033.1 GCA_005879585.1 Deltaproteobacteria bacterium
TGTGGCGTCGGGGTCGCAGCTCCGGCCGCCTGGTACTGCTTCCCGGTGACCAGGACATCCGTCCGCGCTCGCACGGTCACATCCACCGACTCGTTGACCGCGTTCCGGACGCGTTCTTCCACGGCGTGCACGTCGCCGGGTGCGAGGACACGCGGAGCAACGACCTCCGCGCGCACCGCCCAGCCCGGATCCCGGTACACCGCATCGATAGCAGTGACGAAGGTGTCGGGTAGCGCTTGCAGCTGCGCGCGTACCGCCTCTTCAACTGCCGCCTGCCGTTGAGCCTCGTCGGCCGACAGCGCGCCAAAGTGTGCCTCGCCGAAGAGGACGCGCCCCTTCGAGGTGATGTCGACCGACTCGGCGACCCGCACGACGACGCGTATGCTCTCTTCTCCCAGCCGCTCCCGCAACAATGCTTCGAACCGCGCGATGTTAGCAGGATTCGGCGGGCGCGGACTCTCGATCGAAGCCACCAGCACCGGGCCGCTCGGGAAGTTCACGAGCTCGACGTCCTTCAAGTCGATGTCGGCCCGGTTCGCCACGACTTCGCGCGCCACTTGCTCCGCCTGTTGCAACAGCCGCATGTCGGGGGAGATCGGCGCCGTCGCCACCCTGCCATTGAGGCTCAGATATGGACGGAGAGTGGTCGATCCCGTCGCCGTCACGTCCTTGGTCAGCGCGCATCGCATGAACAGACGGACGGGCTCCGCGAGCCGGCTGCCCAATGCGTCCTGAATCTGCTTGACGCGTCCCGGCTCGATGACACGCGGAGTTCGGACCTCGGAGAGCACTTCCATTTCCTCCTTGCCGCGGCTGAAATCGACGGCGACCAGCGCGGTGCTGGGCTCGCGCGCCAGCTCGTGATCCAGCACTGCGGTGATCGTGCGACGGAGGCGGATGTTCGTGACCATCCCCACCAGGTAGTTCGTGAGCAGCGCGGTGACGAGCACCAGGCCGATCGCGGCGGGGGCGAAGCGCCGCGCGAGACCGCGCAGCGATCCGATTTCCGCCCAGGTGACGAACCCGGCGATGAGGAAGAGGACGGCGGCGACCGCGAGGATGGCGAGCACATTGGCGAAGAAGAGCAGGAACGCGCCCCACGCACCCCGGTACGCTCCGAAGGCGAGGCAGAGACCGATCGCGGCCACGGGAGGATTGAGCGCGGTGGCGATCGCCACGCCGGGAAGTGCAGGGCTGACACGTTCGTCGATCATCGCCAGTACCCCGGCGAAGCCGGCGAGCGCGGCCACCAAGAGGTCGATCAGGGTCGGATGGGTTTGCGCGAGCAACGACGGCGTGGGATCGCCCCAGAACGGCATCAGCCCGAGCAGATACGTCAGCACGACCCCGACCAGCGCGCCCCCGAACTCGGCGATCAGCGCCGTCCGCAGGAGCCGCAGGTCGCTGCGCATGAGGCCGAGCGACACGCCGATGATCGGCGTCATCAGCGGCGCGACGACGTTTGCACCGATCAAGGTGGCATCGCTGCCGATGATCAGGGCAAATCCGGCAATCAGCTCCGAGACACCGAGCAACGCATAGTACGTACCCGTCGGCTGCGAGCCGATCTCGATGTCGTCGAGCACCACCGCGCGCCGCTCGGCGGAGACCGAGGCGAGATCGAGCACCGCCCGCATCCACGCCTCCGGCCAGGCGCGCGGTCGCGGCCGGGCCGACGAGCCGGCCCCACCGGAGACGTCGGCGTGGCGCTCGCCCTTGCTCATCGCGGGCGACTCAGTATGCGTCGAAGATCGACGGCGGAACGCCACCCATGGTCTTCTTCGAGCGCGGGGGTGCCGGCACGGTCGTGCTCGTGACGCTGTTTTCGGCGTTGGTCGGGACCGGTTGGGCGAGCGCCAGGTGAGCCCCGCGTTGTCGACCCAGCCCCGCACGCCGCTCTTCGTGCTCTCCACGTACGCGTAGCCGCGTTCGACCCTGGAGCGGGTAACCTTCTCGTGGAGTGAGAGTGCCCCCACGACCTTCGAGGACGCGGAGGGCTCGGCGTACACATTCAAGCCCCCGACATTCGCGTAGTACACACGCGGGCCCGGTACCGACTTGGCCGCCGCCTTCTCGGCGGACGATGTCCGCCCGAACCACCCGCCAACGGTTTGCCGGACCGACGCGCAGCCCGCCAGGACGACAACGACGCTCGCGACAGCGGCGACGCGAACGATCGTCGAGCCCCGTGCGCGGCGCAGCATGGCGGCCTTATGAAATGCTCCAACGAGAACGTCAAGAACGCGCGGGACGCGTTCCGTGATTGCCGCCGCCAGCGTTGACTTTCGGTGTCGGGAGGGGAAAGGTCCCGCGCCGATGATCGGCTTCTGACGCGAGACCACCATGCCCTCCTTCATACGTCGATATCTGGATGCCGCCGACCGGCTCGGCGAGATCCTCTTCGGGCTCATCATGGCGCTCGGCGTCACCGGTGCGGTGCGGCTCGGCCTGGAGAAGCCGGACAACCGCGCGCTGTTCGTCGGCATCTTTGGCGCCAACCTCGCGTGGGCGATCGTCGACGGCGTGATGTACGTGCTCACCGCGCTGTTCGAGCGGGGCCGCAAGGCCCGCCTGATCTGCGAGGTGCTGAAGGCGCCGTCGGAGGAGGCGGCCCTTCAGCAGATCGGCGACGAGCTCGACGGGCCGCTCCTGGAGCTGACCACGACGGAGGAACGGCTTCAGCTCCACAGGTGGATCCTCACGGTCCTCCAGCGCGAAAGGCCGGCAACGCTCCACTTGAATCGCGACGACCTGCTAGGCGGAGTGGCCGCGGCGCTCGCCATCGTACTCGCGACGTTTCCGATCGTGGTGCCCTATCTCGTCGTGTCGAACCCCGATCTGGCGGTGAGGTGCTCGAACCTGATCGCCTTGATCCTGCTGTTCCTGCTGGGCGCGCGCTGGGGACAGATCGTCGGCGGCAGCTCGATCCGGATCGCCTTTGGCTTGACGGTGTTGGGCATGGCGCTCGTGCTCATCACGATCGTTCTGGGAGGGTAGCCTGGGCAATCCGGAGCCCCACCATCCGGGCGATCATGATCGCGAGGTAGAGCTGCCCGACGAGCGTTTCCGACATGCACAGGTCGCCGGCGGTCAGGTTCGTCGGCCTGACGTCGCCGAAGGTCACGGTCATCATCGTGCTGAAGCTGAAATACAGGACGTGCACCACCGTCGACGCCCCCATGACCGCGTCCACGCATGAGCGAGTGACCCCGGGTTTGGGATGAGCCATCGAGCTCGGGAATCCGTATGGGGCCTCGCTTCCGCATTGAAACGTGGGGCGATTGCGACCCCGAATGGACGCCTGGCAGGTGACGGTCAGTCAGGGGCGGGGAGCATCTCAACCGAGCGCCGCCGTTCCGGGCGCATCAGGCGCAGCAGGACGAAACGAAGTCCGACATCGACAGGCTGTTCAGTGCGATGCTCTCGTACAGCGTGCTGGCGATCCTCGGCCTGGCCCTCGTGCTCGGCGTGATGCCGACCGCCTCGCAGGCCGCCAGCGACGCCTTCGGACTCGCCCCCGCACATGGGCAGATACTCTTCGCGTTCGGCCTCGCGGCCATTGTGGTGCCGGCGCATGGGTCGCTCAGTAGCCTGCAGGCGGATTGACCATCGTATAGGCGACGTCTCCGGCGCTGTACGCTTGGATGTACCAGGAGGATCCGCACTGGTAGTAGGTGGTGGCGCCGACGACGACCGTCGCCGGTGTGCAGGGCAGGGTCCAGTACGGCGGGGTCGCTACCGCCGTGCCGATCGCTGCGCCCGCGGCGACGGCTGCTGCCGTACCCGCATAGCCGTATCCATCGTAGTGGTCCGAGTCGTAGTACCCCTGGTGATCGTCGGCATAGTCCTGCCAGTCCTCGCGCCGGTTGTTGCCATGCTTCTGCCGGTCCTCTCGCGCCTGATCGCGTTGCTGCTGGCGCTGGTCGAGATTCTCCTGGCGCTGTGCCTCGCGATCTCCCTGTCGGTCGGCAAGCCCATCCTGGCGGCCCTGCTCAGGGCCCCGGAGTCCCGACATCCGCTCATGCTGCTGCTGCCCCACGGCGGCGTTGCGGTCGCGCTGCCAGCCAGCGGCGCCGCCGCGGTCATAGTTCCCCGCCTGCCGCGCCTCACCGCCGAAGGAGCCGCTCGCTGCCGGCCCTCGACCGCTGTAGCCGCCGCGCTCTGCGCCGGACCCGCGCTGGCCGAAAGAGCCACCGCCCGCGGGCCCGCCGCGGGCTAAACCTCCACCACCTCGCCCGCCGCCTCCGCCGCGTCCGCCACCGCGCCCCGACGCAGCCGAGACCGACACGACAAGTAAGGCCGCCACGAGCCACACGGTCGTCGGTCGTCCGGCTGCCATCATGGCTGCGTCGCGGGCCGCGGCACCAGGAAGGGGATCTCCCGGGCGCCCGCAGCCGGGGTGAAGGTGAAGGCGCTGTCGGGAACATCAGGCGTGAAATTCCAGCTGCTGAGCATGGCCTCGAACTGGGGCTGACCCTCGGCGATGCGATAGGTGATCACGAGCCGTTGGGGCAGGGGATCGCCGGCCTGCGCGATCCAGAGCTGTATGTCGGCGGTGTCGCCGCGCAGCGCCACGTGGTCGGTCGCGACCCCGTTCACGGTCTCCTCGCCGACGAGGCGGGCGCTGCCGGCCATCGCAGCCACCTGCTTGGGAAGATCGCTCGCGAGCAGCTCCGAGAGCGGGAGGCGCATGTTCAGGTCGTTCTTGTAGTAGTGGAATGCGACGTCGAGGGTACCCGCCTTGGCGGCCGTCGCGTACACCTTCTGGTCGAGGTCGAAGACGGCGATCTGCTTTCCATCGAAGACGAGGTTGCGGCGGATGCCGTCGCGGCGCGTGACCTCGATGTGTGCCCGATCCGGGCGGCGGAGCGTCATCACCCGTTTCTCGCCGAACTCGATCTTCTCACCCGAGTCCTGCACCACGTCGTAGGTGCAGTCGGCGGATACGCTCAAGCGCGGAGCCTTGGCGAGGAAGCTCGCCATCGCCTCGACGCGCTTGGCGGCGTGTTCTTCGGCATGGCTCGTCGCACCGAAGGGCGCGGCGACGAGGACGAGCGCGACGGCGGTCGCGATGCCCATGCCCGGGTGCCGCCGGCGCGGCGTGTGTGCTTCTCGAGTATCCCGCACGGCTCCTCCCAGCTGCAGACGGCGGAAGCGCCGCCGTATGCGGACATTGTCAGCTTGCTTCACGAAAGCGTCGCGGGCTCGAGCGATGCACGGCTCGAGCCCGCGAGACGTCGGGCTGCTCTCTACTTGATCTTCATGTCGACGCCGCTGTCTACGGCGTACTGCGCACTACCGCGCGACGTCCGATAAGGCCTCTTATGTTTACTACGCCTGTAAGCCCCAAATGCAAATGTCCTGTTCTCCAAAGTAGACGTGTCCGCTTTTCGCCCACACTGGGGCGATGGCGGACACGGTTGGGCTGACGATGGGGGAACTGGACCGATTGCAGATCGTGACCCGGATCGCCGAGCGGCGACACACGCGACGCCGCGCGGCCGAGCTGTTGGGCCTGAGCGAGCGCCAGGTGCGGCGCTTGTCGCAGGCATTCGCGCGCGCCGGCGCCGTGGGACTGGCGTCGCGGCGCCGTGGGCGGCCGAGCAATCGGCGCCTGACGGACGCGACCCGTGAGCACGCACTGGCGCTCGTGCGTGAGCACTATGCCGACTTCGGGCCCACCTTCGCGCATCAGAAGCTGACCGAGGAGCACCAGCTCGTCCTCTCCGTCGAGACGCTGCGCGGATGGATGATCGCCGCCGGCCTGTGGGTCCCACGGACGCAGCGGGCCCGCCGGAGCTACCCGCCGCGGCCGCGCGGGCCTGCGTTGGCGAACTCGTCCAGATCGACGGCTCGGAGCATGCTTGGTTCGAAGACCGCTGGCCCGGATGCACGCTGCTCGTCTATAGCGAGATCAGTGCCGAATCATCGTCGGCGACGGCGCAGCGAGACGATCGGGTTACCGCGGCCTGTCGATGTGCGCGGTGGTGTGAGCACTTCCCGTCGGGAGCAGCGCGCGCGAGGTCGACCGCTAGGATCCTGCGAGCTCGACGCGGCCGCGCGGCGTATCGAGGACGGCGACGAGTCGGGAAGCGGGCGCCTGACGAACCGAGAGGCGGACGTCGAGCGCATTCAGGACGGCGCGGAGCGCCTCCGCCTGCGGCGTCTCGGCGCGGAACGATCGGAGCCGCAGACCGTCGGCGCCGTCGTCGGCGGGGGGTGACAGGCCATCCCACTCGATGAAGAACGGCACCAGCGTACCCGCGCCGTGACCCGTGACGAACACGTTCGTCCAGCGCAGCACGGCGCCGTCGGGCCGGCGCCGGTGCCCGTCGATGACGGCAGCCGGATACCCGGCGGCCTCCGCCCGCGCTGCCGTGCCGGCGGCGCTCGACGTCCGCGCGGCCCACATGATCAAGGCGGGCGTCTGCATGCTGGCGAGTCGCACGGCGAGCGCGCCGGGCGGGAGTGTCGGGTCGGGCGCGATGATCTCGAGGAACCGCTTGCGGCCGAGCGTCGCGATGGCGTTGTGCGTGCCGAGGTCGGGATGCCGTCCGCCGGGGGTGGCGCGAACCCCCGTGCGCTCGGCGAGCGCCGCGATCCCCGCGTCGAGATTCGCGGCGCCCCAGAGGAGATGATCGCAGACGGCCGGCAACGCCCCGGTCCATACGAGGCAACGAGCCCGGCGGCAACGTGGCAGACGGCGCGCGTTTGACGCCACGTCGGAGGCCACGGCCCCGCACGCTTCCGGTGACGACCCGCACGCATGCGTTGCTGGCTCGCAGTGAATCGCACCGAAAGCCCGCGACGACATCATGAACTGCTGGTAAGCTCCGCGCCCCATGCTCCCACGTTTCGCCGTGGGCCCCCTCGCCGTCATCCTGACCGTGCATTGCGCCTGGCCGGGCCACGCGCGCGCCGAGGGCCCCCGCGTCATCGTGCCGGAGGCGGCCAAGACGGTGTCCCGCGCCTTCGAGCGCATGCGTCCGACGCTCGAGCTGAGGGGGGCGAACATCGACCGAGACCACGTGATCGCGACGTTGTGCGGCGCGGGCGGTGCGGCGCCATGCATCACCCTGAGGCTCGGGGATCCCGACGTGGGTTGCGCGGGCGACGTCGCAGGGCCGTGGTGCTTGACGTTTCTCGACGGCGCACCCCGGCCCGAGATTGCGAGCGTCGTGCGCGAGGCGCTGGCGACGAACGATGGCGCACCGGTTTGGACGAAGCTGGTCGCGCTGCAACCGCCCGACCTTCCCGAGGACCGCGCTCCCGGTGCGCCGTCTTCGGCGACGCCCCCGATCGCGGGACTGACCCCCGCGCTCGCGGCGCGCTTCACGGGTGTGCTCGTGATTCCCCCGCTCGCGGGCGCCATGGCTGCAGGTCTTGCCCGGAAAAGGCTCCGTCGCTGGATGCGTGGAGCAACTCCCGTGTTCGTCACGGCCTTGGCGGCTCCCGTGCTCGCGACCCTGGCCGCGCTGGCGGCGCCGGTAGGGCTCTGGGATGCGCTCCTGGGTGCGCTGTCGATGGGTGCCGCGTTCTTGTTCGTCGGGCATGCCGCGATGGCGCAGCGTGGGGTGCGCCTGACCCTGATCGCTTCGTGTGTGGTCTCGGCGGCACTCGCCGAAGGCGCGGTGCGCGTGCTCCTTCCCAAGCCACCCGCGGTGTCCCCCGCCGCGGACCAGCGGTTCTTCCTCCGACCGCGGCTACGCGATCGCGGCCGCGCCACCTTCGCCCCCAACTTCGGCAAGGAGTTCGTATGCGCGGTCGTGTACGACGATTGGGGGTTCCCCGAGCACGATCCCCAGACACTGGTTCCACGGGAGTTCGTGGCGCCGCCCGGTCACGCGCGCCGTGTGCTGCACATCGGGGACTCGATGATCTGGGGAGCGGGCGTGCAGCCGACGGACACCTTCCCGGCTCGGCTCGGCGCGCTCGAGCCGGAGTCCCTCCATGTGAATGCCGGGGTGCCCGCCATCGGGCCCGACGGCTACCTCGCGCTCGCGCGCCGCTGGTTGCCCGTTCTCCGGCCGGAACTGGTCGTCGTGTCGCTCTTCGCCGGAAACGATCTCATCGAGCTCGACTCTCCCTATCCCTGCTGCGAGTGGGGCCCGTTGCTCGCGTACGACGGCCCTGCGCCCTCGCTCCGGTGTCCGACGGCGCGTGGATTGGAATCGCGGAGCCTCGCGCTCGAGTGGCTGCGGAGCACGAGCCCTCCACCGTATCTGTTGCGAACGACCGCGGCCGTCTCCGCGTTCTCTGCCTATGCGACGGCCGCCTTTCTGCAACCCGAGCGGCACGCCCCGACCATCGGCGAGGACGTCACGTTGGCGCACCTCGGTTCCATCGTGGCCGCGCTCCGCGACGAGTCCCGCACTCAAGGTGCCGAGTTGGCCGTGGTGGTCCTCCCGCTGCGCGCGTCGCTCGCTTCGCCGTCACCACGCGCAACGGTCGGCTTCCAGACGGGCGCGAGCATGGTCGACATCGCGCGGCGGCAGCATGTCCTCGTCCTCGATGCCTGGGATCTGCTCGAGGCCGAATCGCGCGCCCGCGGCGTCGACCCGCTGTTCGCGGATGCGGTCCATCTCAGCCGTGCAGGGCACGAGATCGTCGCGGCCTGGCTGCATCGCAACCTGCCTGCCGCGACGATTCCGCGGGACGTCGACGCGGGGTCGCCGTGAACGGTGGCTTCGCGAGCGGCGCTCGCCCATGGTCAGAACCGCGGCGGCGCTGACTCGGCCGAGGTTAGAAAGCCTACTTGACAATGCGACGGTTTTCGCCTAATGTTCGCTTCACCCATGGACGTGCCTCCCGACCTGCTCGTCCCGCCCGAAGCCTACGGCCGCGG
>VBKG01000611.1 GCA_005879585.1 Deltaproteobacteria bacterium
GTTGGACAAGAAACATCGATCGACGCGCTCGGGGTGTTCGGCCACCTGATTCACCGCTCTCGCACCGTTCATGAGGCGATCGAGACCGCGATGCACACGACAGCCGCCTTCAGTTCCGGTATCCGCTGCTCGCTCGCGCACGACGGAGATCGGGCTCGGCTGTGTCCTCAGTTCGGCGACGGCGTCGCCGCTACGTACCGGCAAGCGAGCGAGTACTGCCTGATGCTGGCGCTCAACCTTCTACGTCTCGCCGCCGGACCGCACTGGCGCCGTGACGACGTGCTTCTGGAGACGACGAGCGCGGGCGGCTTCGGTGACGTCGACCTGGTGTCCGACGCGAGGATCGTCTTCCGACAAAGGGAAACCGCCGTCACCTTCCCGCGGTGGCTGTTGAGTCGGCCGCTGCAGACGTACGCCGCGCGTCAGATCGAGGAGAGAGACGTCGAGGCGTGGAAGGCGTCGGGTCCAGCGGCCGACTTCCCTCTATCCGTGCTGCAGGTGATCGCGACCCTGTCTTCATCCGACTGTCCCCGCATCGGTGTCACCGCGGACGCGATCGGGACGAGCGTGCGTGCGCTGCAGCGGCGGTTGGCCGACGCGGGGGTGAGCTACGGGCGTCTGGTCACCGAGGCGCGCTTCGCCACGGCCGTCCATCTGCTCCAGCGCACGAATGCCACGGTTCTCAATATCGCGCTCGATCTCGGCTACTCGGACCATGCCCACTTCACCCGCGCCTTTCGGCGGTGGACGGGGGTCGCTCCGCGCGAGTTCCGGCGGGCGAACCGGAAGATACCTCGCACGTCTCCGGGGACGCCCGCGGACCGGACCAGCCGGGCAGCTGGGCTGGGCCTGAGGCCGGGTAGTCCGTTGCGCCTCGCCTGGCTGAGCACAGTGACTCGCGCCCGCGCCACCGGTTGACCAACGCGGCGTCGCGCTGCTCGGCAACCGGGCCGGGTCACTCTCACCGCAGAGCGTCCGGATGGCGTCAAATGGCAAGACCGGTTCGCAACGCTCGCTATCCCGCCAGGCTGTATTTGCGCAGGCGGCGCGCGAGCGACCAGCGGCTGATGCCCAGGATCTTTGCCGCGCGCCGCTGCGTCCCCCGCACTTCGCGCAGCACGCGCTCGATGTAACGCCTCTCGACCTCGCGGAGCGTCACGAGACGTCCCTCCTCCTCGGTGTCCTCCCGGGGAGGCAGCGGATGCGGGAAGTCGTCGGACGCGTTCTGGGTCATCTGGTCGGTGCGAAGGTCCATTTCGATCTCTCCCTGGTAGTCGGATTTCGGAGCTGCATGCCCCGAGGGGCACGTTGCACCCGGCGTGCCGACCCGGCGAAGCCCCGCAAGACGCCGTGCACGTCGGCCGACGCCGCGGTCGCGTGCGGCGTCACGAGGAACTGACCCGCACGGCGGTTTGCGGCCGATGTCAGAGTGACCCATTGGCGCACGACGACCCGAAGCCGGCCGTCAGCCCGGTTCGATTGCAGCCGCGTTCCGGGGCACGACGGGCACGTGCCACGGGAGTGGCGGAGGCACGGGGGTTGCACCGCTGCTCACGAGGGACGCAGCGGGGTGGGAGGCGCCGAGTCGTTCGTGAAAGAAGAGGAGACAAATGGGTCGCGTCGCGGCCGAAGCCGCCGGGAGCCGACCGCTACGCCCTCTGGCCCGGCGTCGCATGAGCCTGCTCGCCACCCGGCGAGTCTCTCTCTCCCGGGGATCGGACGTCGGTCGTTGATTCTCCCGCGGGCGGGGCGATAGAAGCGACGCGGGTGGTCTCACCCGGGCGGCCGCGCCCGGGAGAGGGACGATGAAGCTCGCGCGCAAGCTGACGCTCGCGCTCCTCGTGGGCGTGGTGGCCGTCATGGCAGGGTACGCGTACGTCCAGATCAGTCGCGAGGTAGTCATGAGATGCTGGATCTCATCGACCGTCACGGGCCGGACGTGGTCCGTCTGCACTGGTACTCGCTCGAGGACCTGAAGGCGCATCCGCCGGCCATGGTCTCCGCGACTGATATTCAGGAGCTCGAGCACCGGAACGTGATCACCCTGCGTCAGACGACCGGTGCCGAGTGGGTCCGCCACATCTACGTGCCGATGTCGATTCCTGGAGCCCCGCCGGCCGTCATCGAAGTGGTCGAGTCCCTGCAGGCCGAGCACCGCTACATCGACATGACCCGGCGGCACATCGCGCTCGCCACCGCCCTCGTCGCCGCCATGTGCGGCTTCATCGCGATGGGCCTCGGCTACTGGTTCGTCGGCAGGCCCATGGCGCAGCTGCGGGACCGGGCGCGAGCCATCGGTGCCGGGGACCTCACGGGCCGGGTGCGCGTGCGACAACACGACGAGATCGGGGATCTCGCCGCGGAGATCGACGCCATGAGCGACCGCCTCGCCGCGACCAAGGAGCGGCTGGCTGCCGAGACCGAGGCGCGCATCGCGACCATGGACCAGCTTCGTCACACGGATCGCCTGACGACCGTCGGCCGGCTCGCGGCGGGCGTCGCGCATGAGCTCGGCACGCCGCTCAACGTGATCTCCAACCGTGCCGGCAAGATCGTCGCGGCGGAGGGGGCCGGGGGGCCGGCGATCGAGTACGCGCGTCTCATCCAGGAGCAGGCCGCCCGCATGGTCGCCGTCATCCGCCAGCTCCTGGATTTCTCCCGGCGACATGGGCCCAAGCTCGGTCTCTCCAACCTGCGCACGCTCACGGCCCGGACCATCGACCTGCTCACGCCGCTCGCCCAGAAGCACCGCGTAGCCGTCGAGCTCACGGCGCCCGACGGGGAGTGGTTCGCGCGTGTCGATCAGAATCAGGTGCAGCAGGCACTCGCCAACGTCATCATGAACGGCATCCAGGCGATGCCCCACGGCGGCCGCCTGCTGGTCTCGATCGAGGCCTGCGAGGCGCTCAGTCCGGTGGACGGGCCGCGCG
>VBKG01000303.1 GCA_005879585.1 Deltaproteobacteria bacterium
GCGCCGCCGAGCGTGGGCGTATCGGCCGTCTCGTTGAACCCGTCGACGGTCACGGGCGGAAGCTCTTCCGCCGGGACGGTGACGCTGAACATGGCGGCGCCTTCGGGCGGGGTCGGCGTATTCCTGTCGAGCAGCTCCACGGTAGCAACCGTCCCCGCAAGCGTCGTCGTTCCGGCGGGTCAGACCAGCGCCGGCTTCACCGCAACCACCTCGGCCGTGAGCGCGACGAACGCCGTCACCATCACGGCGCAGAGTAACGGCTCGGCATCGGCGGTCCTGACCGTCAACCCGGCGTCGAGCTGCACTCCCACCACCTGCGCGGCGCAGGGCAAGAACTGCGGGAGCATTTCCAACGGCTGCGGCGGCACGCTTTCGTGCGGCTCGTGTACGGCTCCGCAGACGTGCGGAGGCGGCGGCGTCGCCAACGTCTGCGGGGGCGGGACGGCCTCGACTTCTCAGCTCACCGTGACGGCGACCGGGCGCTCCGGTGAGCGGGTCACCTCGAGCCCCGCCGGGCTCAGTGTCAACGTCGGCACGACGGGCAGCGCGAGCTTCACCACGGGCACCGCCGTCACGCTGACCGTGAGCAACGACCGCGATGCGATCTGGTCGGGCGCGTGCTCCAGCGGCGGGAACAAGATGAAGAGCTGCACCCTGACGCTGAACGCGTCGGCCTCCGTGACGGCGAACGTCCAGTAGCTCGCCGCGCTACAGCGCCGCGAGGGCTTCCTGCGCGGCGCGCTCGCCGGAACGGACCGCGCCGTCCATGTAGCCGTTCCAGAACGTGGACGTCTCGGTGCCGGCCCAGTGGATGCGGCCGACCGGAGTGCGGAGCACGGCGCCGAAATCGGTCAGCGTCCCGGGTCCCAGCACGGCGACCGGACACCCGCGGTTCCAGACCTCGGCCGACCAGTTGAACTCGACGACGTCGCGCGGGCTGAGCGCCTGGTTGCCGAAGTACGCGGCGAGATTTCCGAGCGCCGCGGCCCGGCGGTCGGCCTCCGGCTGGTTCTCCCAATAGCGGGCTTCGTGGCCGCCGATGAAGCCCATCATGATGCCCAGGCTGCCGTCCGCCGGCGACGTGTCGAACGTGACCTTGACCGGACCGTTCTCGCTGACGGCCTGCCCCGAGAGGCCCTGGCTCCGCCAGAAGGGCGTGTCGTAGATCGCCTCGAACTTCATCAACGACCCTTGCGGCATGCGCTGCGTCAGCTGGTCGCGGAGGGGCGGCAGTGGTGGATCGTACTGGATGCGGCCGGCCAGGGTCGGCGGGATGGCGACGATCACGCGCTGTGCGTAGCAACGGTGGCCGTTCGAGTACACCGTGGCGCGCGTGAACGACTGCTCGATGCGCGTCACCGGCGTGTTCAGGCTAACGCGCGTGCCGAGCTGATCGGCCACGCGGAGCGCGATCGTCTGCGCGCCGCCGACGAAGCGGCTCTCCTGGGCGCCGCCCGCGGTGTTGAAGTTCCGCTCGAACGTTCCGACGTTCTGCTCGTTCCCCGAGGCCGCGATGTAGAAGAGCGTGTAGAGCAGCGACAGCTCGCGTGGCTCGCAGCCGAAGATCGCTTCGGTGGCCGCCGACGTGACCGCCAGGAACTCCGAGTTGCCGCTCGTATTCGCGCGGAGCCACGCGTCGAGCGTCTGCCGATCCCAGTCGTCGGCGCTCGACGCCGTCCACGGCGCGTCGACGGGCACGCTCGTCGACATGTTGTCGAGCTCGGAGACGGCGAGGATGATGTCCGGATCCACGACCGGATCGACGGGGGCGGTGCCGAGCGGCGTGTTGTTCGCGTATTCCTCGCGCCCGCGTGGCCCGTAGAAGACGTTGTTGCCGGTGTTGTACGTCGGGAAGGTGTCGACGCCCATCGCCTGGGCGAGGGCCTGAATGCGATCCTGCGTCGGGCCGGTGAACATTCCGCCGAGCTCCGTGTACCGCGTGAGGTCGAGCGGATGGTTCAGCACCCGCCCTCCGACCCGGGTGCGCGCCTCGAGCACGAGCACCGAGCGCCCGGCGGCAGCGATCGCACGCGCCGCCGTCAGGCCCGCGAGGCCGGCGCCCACCACGATGACGTCGGCGGTGAGTGTCGCCGCCTGCGTCGACTTCGGCAGCGCGGTGATCGCCGCGCCCGCCGCCGCGCCACGGATGAGGCCACGACGCGTGATCCCGCTGGTCTTCATGGTCGCCTCCGGAGGTCCGCATTGAATCGGCCGAGGAGCGCGTATGGTCAATCCCAGCAAGGGGTTATTGGCGCGAGGGGTTCACGGGAGGTGGCGCCCTCGCATCCACGTTCGGCGCCCGCTAGATACCGCGTCATGGCTGCCGCGTCCCTCGATCTCACCGGCAAAGTCGCGCTGGTCACCGGTGCGAGCCGCGGCGTCGGCCGTGCCCTCGCCCTCGCGCTCGCGGATGCCGGCGTCGACGTCGCCTGCGCCGCTCGCGCGACCGATGCCGCGCCGCTGAAGCTGCCCGGCACCATCGACGCGACGGTGCGCGACGTCGAGGAACGGGGCCGGCGCGGGCTCGCGATCCCGGTCGACCTGTCGCGCCCAGGAGCGCCCGAGGCGATGGTCCAGCACGCCGCCGATGCGTTCGGACGGCTCGACATCCTCGTCAACAACGCCGCGATCACGTTCGACGGCGACCTCGCGCTGCCGATGAAGCGATGGGACCTGGTCATGGAAGTGAACGTGCGGGCCCCTCTGCTCGCCATGCGCGCGGCTCTGCCGGTCATGAAGCGGGCGGGGCAGGGGAGGATTCTCAACATCTCGTCGGCGGCGGCGGTTCTCCCGATCCGCGGGCTCCTCGTCTACGGCGTCTCGAAGGCTGCGCTCGAACGGCTCACCACCGGCGCTGCCGAAGAGGCGGTGGCAGACGGGGTCGCCGTGAACTGCCTGCGGATCGACGTGCCCATCGCGTCCGAAGGGTTCGTCCACAACACCCCGGGGCTCGACCACTCGGCATGGGAGCCGACGGAGGTCGGGGCGGAAGCCGCACTCTGGGTGCTCGCGCGGCCGCTCGACTACACGGGGCAGGTCGTGGGGATCATGGACCTCCGGCGCCTCCACGGCGTCGCCGAGAGCCGCGTCGGCGGCTGAAGCGCCGCATGGCGGACGGCCGTCGCGAGGCTGGGATCCTCCTCCCGCTCTTTTCTCTCCGCGGGCGGCGCGACTGGGGGATCGGGGAGATCTCCGACATCGGGCCGCTGGCGCGCTGGCTCGCGACCGCAGGGCACGGGCTTCTGCAGCTGTTGCCGATCGGCGAGATCGCTCCGGGCGAACGCAGTCCGTATGCCGCGCTCAGCGCCTTCGGCATCGACCTCATCTACCTCGCACTCCGGGATGTGGAGGACTTCGTCGCCACGGGGGGCGAGGAGGCACTGGACGACGGCGCGCGGTCGTTGCTGGCGGCCGCGCGCGCACACCCGAGCGTCGACTACGAGGCCGTACGTGCCGTCAAGCGCCGCGCGCTCGAGCGCGCGTTCGAATGGTTCGTCGCCATCGAGTGGCGCACGCGGAGTGCACGGGCGGCCGAGTTCGAGCGGTTTCGAACGGCGGAGGCCGGCTGGCTCCGCGACTATTCGCTCTTCCGGGCGTGCAAGGAGCGGCGCGGCGAGCGTCCGTGGACCGAGTGGGAGCCGTCGCTACGCGACCGCGAGCCCGCGGCGTTGGCCACGATCGCCGGCGAGGTCGAGTGGCTCCGTCTCTTTCACGAGTACGTGCAATGGGTGGCGGCGTCGCAGTGGAGCGCGGCGCGCCGGACGGCGGCGGACGCCGGCGTCCGGCTGAAGGGCGACCTGCCATTCATGGTCGCGGGCGACAGCGCCGACGTGTGGGCGCGGGCGGGCGAGTTCGATCTCCAGTGCAACGTCGGGGCGCCGCCCGATGCCTTCAACGAACGGGGCCAGGACTGGGGGCTGCCCGTCTACCGCTGGGACGTCATGGCGGCAACGGACTTCGCATGGCTGCGCGCGCGGATGGCGGGCGCGGCGCGCCTCTTCGACGCCGTCCGCGTGGATCACGTGGTCGGATACTACCGGCTGTGGGTGCTCGGTCGCGGCGCGGAGGGGCGGTTCGTGCCGTCGGAGGAGGGGGCACAGCTGGTACTCGGCGAGCGACTCCTCGGCACGGCGCTCGCGGCGGCGGGCGCCACGCAGGTGATCGCCGAAGACCTCGGCACCGTGCCGCCCTTCGTCCGGCGGTCACTCACGGCGCTCGACATCCCCGGCTATCGCGTGCTGCGCTGGGAGGACGACGGAGGCGTGTTCCGCGACCCGTCGACGTATCCGGCGCTCTCCGTCGCAACCAGCGGCACGCACGATACGACCACGCTCGCCGTTTGGTGGAGCGCCGAGCTCGGCGACGCGGGGCGCCGGAGCCTCGCCGCCGTCCCGCTCTTTGCCCCGCTGGCCGACGCCGGCGCCGAGTTCACGCCCGCCGTCCACGCAGCGTTGCTCGACGGGCTCTATGCCGCGGGCTCGGACCTCGTCGTGATCCCGCTGCAGGACGCCTACGGAGGTCACGAGCGCATCAACGTCCCGGCGACGGTGGGTCCCCAGAACTGGGGCTACCGGATGCCGTGGGCCGTCGAGGAACTGGGTGGCGGCGTCAGCGCCGAGGTCGGCGAGCGCTTGCGCTCGCTCGCGCTGCGTCACCGGCGCGCGTCAGGAGTCGCGTGTCCCGCGTAGCCGTTGGAGGCCGAGCATCACGAGACGCTCGGCACCGAACACGCGGCTCGTCTGACCGGCCAGCGCGAAGCGGCCGTCGGGCAGCACGCTGATCGCGATCCCGTGGCGCGTGAGATACGCGCGTGCGTGCTCGATCTCGGATGGGCTCACCCAGGTGTCGCGCTCGACCGACCATCGGTAGAGGATGGTGTCCGCGACGCCCTCGAAGCCTCGATGATGCTCGCTGCTGTTCGTCACCACTGGCTTTCCGACCCCCATAGTCGACAGAGTAGCGCTCGGTGTGCGTCGAACTCAAACGGAAAAGAGTCTACATGGCCCGGGGAAACCCTGACGAAGGTTAAAGTTCGTGTGTCCGACGCCGGCGCGCGGTATGCTCGCGCAGCGTGACGCACGACGAGCTGCGCGCGGCGCTGCCGCCCTACGCCGCGGGTGAGCTCGAGGAGAAGCCCGCAGCGGAAGTTCGCGCGCATCTCGCGGCGGGCTGCGAGGATTGCCTGGCGTCGCTCTTTCGGCTTCCGGTCGGTCGCCCGCGCGACCGCGGGCAGCGTCGCCTGCCGCGGCCCGGGTGGCTCGCGCCGGCGACCGCGGCCCTGCTGGCCATCGCGCTCGCCGTGCTCGTCGCGTGGACGATCCGCGATCTGGCGCGCCGGGAGGCCGAGCAACGCGCGGAGAGCGAGCGCGCGGAGGCGCGGCTGGTCGCCGCCGAGAGCGCACGGGCGGCGGCTGCGGCCCGTGGCGACGCGCTCGCGCGGGCGCTCGAGGCCGCACGGGCCGACGTGGCGGAGGCGCGAGCGGCGCTGGCCGCCGCCGCGGGCGACCGTCCCCGGCTCGAGGCGGAGCTGGCCGCCTCGGAGGCGCGCGTCGCGAGCTTGCTGCGCAGTATCCACCGCCGCGACGCGGAGATCGACCGCCTGCTCGGCGGGGCGCCGGAACGGACGCTCGCCGACCTCGCCGCCATGCCCGGATTTCGGGTTTCCGGACTCGAGGGGCGCTCGGGCGGCGGCGCGCGTGGACACCTCCTGTGGCATCCGGCACAAGTGGCGGCGCTGCTGTACGCGTTCGGGCTGCCGCGCGGCCGGCCATATCGGATCGAGCTTCAGCTCGACGACGGCCGCATCGCGTCCGGCCCGGCGTTCGAGGTCGGTGCCGACGGCGACGCGGTGGTGCCGATCCGGCTGCCGGTCGTCGGCGCCCGCATCCGGGGCACGACGGTCGTCCGCGATCCCGGCGGGCAAACGGTCCTCGGTGCGCGGCTCGGGGGCGGATAGGGCCGCCGCGCGGTTGCAGCCGTCTCCGCCCTCCGGCATACGATCGCCGATCCATGCGGCAGCGTCGCACGGCGGGCACGGGACGGTAGTGCGGCGGCTCGCGTCGCACGTGCGGCGGGACGCCGAGTTCGAGGACAACGCCCGCCATCACCGCGGCCTCGCGGCCGAGCTCCGCGCCCGGCTCGACGCCACGCGCCAGGGGGGACCGGCGAAGGCGCGCGAGCGGCACACCGCGCGCGGCCGCCTGCTGGTGCGCGACCGGATCGCGCGGCTCCTCGACCCGGGCACACCTTTCCTCGAGCTGATGCCGTTCGCGGCCGAGGGTTGCTACGACGGATCCACGCCGGCAGGTGGACTGGTCACCGGCATCGGCGTCGTCGCGGGCCACCAGGCGATGGTGCTCGCCAACGACGTCACGGTGAAGGGCGGCACGCTCTACCCGATCACCGTGCAGAAGCAGCTCCGCGCGCAGCAGGTCGCGCTCGAGAACCGGCTGCCGTGCGTGTACCTCGTCGATTCCGGGGGCGCGTTCCTGCCGCTGCAGGCCGAGATCTTCACCCCGGGCGGGCGCATCTTCTTCAACGAAGCCGTCATGTCGGCCGAGGGCATCCCGCAGATCGCGGTCGTGCACGGCCCGTCCACCGCGGGCGGCGCCTACGTGCCCGCCATGTGCGACGAGAACATCATCGTGCGGAACCAGGGCGCCATCTACCTCGGCGGTCCGCCGCTCGTGCGCGCGGCCACCGGGGAGGAGGTGACGGCGGAGGAGCTCGGCGGCGGCGACGTCCACACGCGCGTCTCCGGCGTCTCGGACCACCTCGCGATGGACGATGCCGACGGGCTCCTGCTCGCGCGCCAGGCGCTCGCGCACGTCCCGCGGCTTGTGCCCGCGACCGAGCCCGGCCCCGTCGAGCTGCCCGCCGAGGACCCTGCCGACCTCTACGGGATCCTGCCGCGCGATCCGCGCCGGCCGTACGACGTGCGCGAGGTGATCGCGCGGCTCGTCGATGGCAGCCGCTTCCACGAGTTCAAGCCGCTGTACGGGACGACGCTCGTCACGGGGTTCGCCCGCCTCCACGGTTACGAGGTGGGGATCCTCGCCAACAACGGCGTGCTCCTCTCCGAGGCGGCGCTCAAGGGCACACACTTCATCACGCTCGCCTGCCAGCGCCGGATCCCGCTGCTCTTTCTCCAGAACATCACGGGATTCATGGTCGGCAAGGAGTACGAGCGCGGCGGCATCACGAAGGACGGCGCCAAGATGGTGCACGCCGTGGCGACCGCGCAGGTGCCGAAGCTGACCGTCATCATCGGCGCCTCGCACGGCGCCGGGAACTACGCGATGTGCGGGCGGTCGTACGGCCCGCGGTTTCTCTTCACGTGGCCGAATGCGCGCATCTCCGTCATGGGCGGCGAGCAAGCGGCGGCGACGCTGCTCGCCGTGAAGCGCCAGCAGCTCGCCGCCGAGGGCCAGGCGCTCAGCACCGAGGCCGAGGCCGCGCTCACCGCGCCGATCCTCGCCAAGTACGAGGAGGAGTCGAACGCGTACTACGCGACGGCCCGGCTCTGGGACGACGGCATCGTCGACCCGATCGAGACGCGCGACATCCTCGGACTCGCGTTGGCCGTCGCGCTGCGGCCCCCCGTGCCGCCGCCGCGGCACGGGGTCTTCCGGATGTGACCCGCTACTGGGCGACGTTCTCGGGTTGCGGGTTCCACTCGATGCCGTAGCGCCGCATCTTGTCGTAGATGCTGGTGCGATGGATGCCGAGACGCTCTGCGGCTTCGCTCTTGTTGCCGCCGGTCAGGCGTAGCGCCTGCGCGATCGCGAGCTTCTCGATCTCTTCCAGGGTCAGGTGCGCGGGAATCAACGGGCGCTCGTCGTCGCCCCCGCGATGCACCTGCGGCGGCAGGTCCTGCGCGCGCAGCTGGTCGCCCTTGCCGAGGACGACCGCCCGCTCGATCGCGTTCTCGAGCTCGCGGACGTTTCCCGGCCACGAGTAGCTGAGGAGCACGTTGAGAGCCTCCTCGGCGATGCTCGACATCGACGAGTGCTCGCGGGCGGCGTACTTCCGCAGGAAGTGCATGGCGACGATCGGGACGTCGTCCATCCGTTCGCGCAGCGGCGGCACCCGCAGCAGGATGACGTTCAGGCGATAGTAGAGGTCCTCGCGGAGCACGCCTTCCTCGAGCGCCTTCTGCAGATCGCGGTTCGTCGCGGCGATGATCCGGGTGTCGACCGGGATGGTGGCCGATGAGCCGAGGCGCTCGATCTCGCGCTCCTGGAGCGCGCGGAGGAACTTCGCCTGCAGCCGGGGATGCATCTCGCAGACCTCGTCGAGGAACAGCGTCCCGCCGTCGGCCTGCTCGAAGCGACCGATGCGGCGGCGGTCGGCGCCGGTGAACGCGCCCTTCTCGTGACCGAACAGCTCGCTCTCGAGCAGCGTCTCCGGGACTGCGGCGCAGTTCATCTTCACGAGTGGGCCGCGCGTGCGACGGCTCTGCGCGTGGATGGCGTTCGCGATGATCTCCTTGCCGGTGCCGCTCTCGCCCTGCACGAGCACCGTGGCGTCGCTTCCGGCCGCAGTCTGGATGATCTCGTTGATGCGGCGCATGGGCTCGCTCTGGCCGACGAGCTGGTGGGCGCCGCGGAGCAGCGACACCTCCTCCTCGAGCCGTTCCTTGCGGTGCACGAGACGTCGGCGCTCGAGCGCCTGGCCGACGAGGTGGATGATCTCGTCCGGCGTGAACGGCTTCGTGACGTAGTGGTAGGCGCCGCGCTTGATCGCGTCGACGGCCGTCTCGATGCTGCCCTGGCCGGTGATCACGATCACCTCGAGCCCCGGCCACTGACGCCGGATGCTGTCGAGCAGCTCGAGCCCGCTCACGCGCGGCAGGGTGAGGTCGGCGAGGACGAGGTCGGCCTCCTGCTTCTCGAGCTCCGCGATGGCCTGGATCGCATTGTCGACGGCCAGGACCGCATAGCCCTCGCCGGCGAGCGTCTCGCGTAATGCCTCGCGCATCGTAGCGTCGTCATCGACAACAACAATTTTCGCCTTGCCGCTCATGGCTCATCTCCATTCGCGGGTCGTAGCCGATCACCGCGGGTCCGAGGCTGTCCGTCGCGAAATACTACAACCCCGTACGCTTGTGTACCCCCCCGGATCCCTGTGCCGGCAGGGACATTGCTCGTGGCCCCCGAGCGGAGCCGCAACCGCGGTGCCATCCGCGCATGGTCGTGCCCGGCTCGATGCGCCGCAGAACGGGCGCTTGCCAAACGTGCGGGGCGATGGCTAGAAGCCGGCCGACGAGGGTGCCGTGACCGGAACGATCAAGCGCATCGTGCGGGAGAAGGGCTTCGGCTTCATCACGCCGGACGACGGGTCGGAAGAGGTGTTCTTTCACCGCTCGCGTCTCGGCCCGCGCATCGAGTTCGAGGAGCTTCGCGAGGGCGAAGAGGTCGAGTTCCAGACGCGGCCGGGTGAGAAGGGACCGCAAGCGTTCAACGTGAAGCCTCGATAGCGAGCGCGGGAGGGAACATGGCCCAGCGGAAGGCACGGAAATCGGCGAGCAGCAAGAAGAAGAAGGCGACGAGCCGGCGTGCGGCGCCGAAGCGCAAGGCGGCGCGCCGGCCGGCGCCCAAGGCGGCACCGGCGGCGAACAAGCGCGTGACGGAGCTCGAGGCCGAGAACCGCAGACTGCGCGACGAGGTCAGCCGCCTGCGGGCGGAGCTCGGCGATCGGCCGGCGGCCGAGGAGAGCATGCCGCCCGACGAGATCCCGCCGCCCGAGTTTTAGACGGCCGCGCTCACGCGGCCGACGAGGTGAGGAACCGGCTCAAGCAGCGCGCCGTGTGCGAGCCGCGCGCGCGCGCCACGCTGGTCGGAGCGCCGCTGGCGACCACGTGGCCGCCCGCGGCGCCGCCTTCCGGCCCGAGGTCGACGATCCAGTCGGCCTCCTTCACGATGTCGAGGTTGTGCTCGATCGTGATCACCGTGTGACCCCGCTCGACCAGTCGATGCAGCACCGCGATCAGCCGGTCGGTGTCGGCGAAGTGCAGGCCGGTCGTCGGCTCGTCGAGCACGTAGAGCGTCCGGCCGCGCGACTCCTTCGCGAGCTCGAAGGCGAGCTTCACCCGTTGCGCCTCGCCGCCCGACAACGTGTGGCTCGGCTGGCCGAGCGTCAAATAGCCGAGCCCGATGTCGCAGAGTAGGGTGAGGCAGCGGGCGATCCCCGGGTGCGGCGCGAAGAACTCCGCCCCCTCCTCGACCGTCATCGCGAGCACGTCCGCGATCGAGCGGCCGCCGTACCGGATGGCGAGCGTCTCGTCGGTGAAGCGCCGTCCGCCGCACGTGTCGCAGTCGACCCACACGTCGGGCAGGAAGCTCATCTCCATGCGGAGCCGGCCCTGGCCCGCACACGCCTCACAGCGGCCGCCGGCGACGTTGAACGAGAATCGCCCCGCGCCGTAGCCGCGGAGACGCGCCTCGGGGACCATGGCGAAGAGCCGCCGGACGTCGTCGAAGAAGCCGATGTAGGAGGCGGGGGTGGAGCGCGGCGTCCGGCCGATTGGACTCTGATCCACCTCGGCGGCACGCGCGAGATGCTCGACGCCGCTGAGCGCCCGGTGCGCGCCGACGCGGCCGCACTGCAGGCCGAGCGCCCGGCGTACGCCCATGTAGAGGACGTCGCGCACCAGCGTCGACTTGCCCGACCCCGAGACGCCCGTGACGCAGGTCCACGCGCCGAGCGGCACGCTCACCTCGATGTCCTTCAGATTATGCTCCGAGGCGCCGTGCACCGTGAGCCGCGGCAGGTCGCCGAGCGAACGCGCCGGGCCGAGCCGCGGGCGCGCCGCGGCCAGATAGCGGCCCGTTGGCGAGCTCGGCATGGTCGCGAGCATCGACGGAGGGGCCACCGCGACGACCTGCCCGCCGTGGATTCCTGCCCCGGGGCCGAGGTCGACGACGAGGTCGGCACG
The DNA here is from genome assembly GCA_005879585.1 of Deltaproteobacteria bacterium. GTDB lineage: Bacteria > Desulfobacterota > Binatia > DP-6 > DP-6 > DP-3. Next base: position 10,937 of record VBKG01000303.1, read on the forward strand.
CCGGATGGTGGCCTCGTCGTGCTCGACGACGATCACCGTGTTGCCGCGCGCGCGCAGCGCCTCGAGCGTGTCGAGGAGCATCGTCCCGTCGCGCGGGTGGAGGCCGATCGTGGGCTCATCGAGGATGTAGCAGACCCCGCGCAGGTTCGAGCCGAGCTGGGCCGCGAGCCGGATGCGCTGCGCCTCCCCGCCCGAGAGCGTGTCGGCGCGGCGATCGAGCGTCAGGTAGCCGAGGCCCACCTGGCCGAGGAAGCGGAGCCGCGGCAGGATCTCCTTGAGGGCGCCCGCCGCGATCGTCGCGTCACGCGCGTTGAAGCGCAGCGCGCGCACCGCACGCTCCGCGTCGGCGACCGCGAGCCGGGTGAACTCGACGAGCCGGTGCCCGTTCAAGCGCACGGCGCGCGCCCGCGCGTTCAGCCGCTCGCCGGCGCAGGCGTCGCAGGGCGCTTCGACCGTGAACGCGCCGAGGTCGTCGTCGCCGTCGGCCAGCCGTGCCCGAAGGACCGCGAGGGCGCCGTCGTTGCCCTCGAGGATCGCGCGGCGGTGACGCGCGGCCAGCCGGACGACGGGGCGGTCGAGCGGCACGCCGGCCGCCGCGAGCATGCGGAGCAGCCGACGCTTCTCGGCCCGGAGCTCCGGGCGCTCGAGCGGCACGAGGGCGCCGGCCTCGAGCGAGCGCTGCCCGTCGAGCACGGCGCCGGGATCGAGCTCCTCGCGCACGCCTCGGCCGTCGCAGACGGGACAGGCGCCCTGGCGGCTGTTGAACGAGAAGAGCCGGGGATCGAGCGGCGGAAAGCCGGTCGCGCACGACGGGCAGAAGAGTCGCTCCGAATACAGCCGCTCGGTGCCGTCGGCGAGCGCGACAACCGCGCCGCCGCCGAGGCGCAACGCCCGGTCGAGCGACTCCTCGAGCGCCGCCGTGTCGGCCGCGAGCGTGGCCACCACCAGGTCGATGTCGTGCTCGCGGTAGCGGTCGAGCAGCGGCACGTCGGCGAGCGCCAGCCGCCGGCCGTCGATACGCGCCTCCTTGAGCCGCAGCTTGCGCGCCCCGAGCAGCACCTCCTTGTGATAGCCCTTGCGCCCGCGGACGACGGGCGCGAGCAGCGTGATGCGCGTCGTGCCGAACTCGGCCCGCACGTGGTCCAGGATCTGCCGTCGCGTCTGCGGCCGGATGGGGGCGTCGCACGACGGGCAGTGCTGGACGCCGAGCTTGGCGAACAGGAGCCGCAGGTAGTGGGCCACCTCGGTGACGGTCGCAACGGTGGAGTTCCGTCCGCCCCGCGAGAGACGCTGCTCGATCGCCACCGTCGGCGGGAGCCCGAGCAGCAGATCCACCTCGGGCTTCGCCATGATGTGCAGGAACTGGCGGGCGTAGGCGGACAGGCTGTCGATGTAGCGACGCTGTCCCTCCGCGTAGAGGACGTCGAAGGCGAGCGAGGACTTGCCCGACCCGGACAGGCCCGTCATGACGATCAGCCGGTCGCGCGGCAGCTCGAGGCTCACGTCCTTCAGGTTGTGCTCGCGCGCGCCGACGACGCGGATGCAGCCGTTCGCAGTGGCCGGGGCGGGCGTCTCGTGCACCTCGGCGGCTGCCGCGGGCACGGGACGGCCGGCGTCGAGCACGGTCGCGAGGTAGCGGCCGGTGTGCGAGTCGGGCGCCGCGGCGATCGCTTCCGGCGGCCCGACGGCGACGACGCGTCCGCCGCCCGCGCCGCCCTCGGGTCCGAGGTCGATGACCCAGTCCGCCGATTTCACGACCTCGAGGTTGTGCTCGATCACGACCAGGGAATGGCCACGCTCGACGAGCCGCGCGAAGCAGCCGAGCAGCCGCTCGATGTCGGCGAGGTGCAGCCCGGTGGTCGGCTCGTCGAAGATGAAGAGCGTGTGCGCCTTGCCCTCGCGCCCGAGGTGGGCCGCGAGCTTGACGCGCTGGGCCTCGCCGCCCGACAGCGTCGACAGCGGCTGGCCGAGCCGCAGGTAGTCGAGCCCGACGTCGATCAGCGGTTGGAGGCGGCGCGCGATCTCGGGCACGTCGGCGAAGACGTCCACCGCCTGCGCGACGGTGAGATCGAGCGCCTCGCGGATGGTGCGCCCGTGGCTCCGCACGTCCAGCACCTCGGGCTGGAAGCGCGTGCCGCCGCACTCCGCGCACGGCACGTACACGTCGGAGAGGAACTGCATCTCGATCTTCTCGAAGCCCTCGCCCGTGCACGTCTCGCAGCGTCCGCCCGGGACGTTGAACGAGAACGTCGCGGCCGTGTAGCCGCGGAGCCGCGCCGTGTCGGTCGCGGCGAAGCAGGCCCGGATCGGATCGAAGGCCCGGAGGTAGGTGACCGGGTTCGCGCGCGGCGTCTTTCCGATGGGCGCCTGGTCGACGAGGATCACCTCGGCGATGCGCTCGGCGCCGCTGATCTCGCGGCAGGCGCCGGGGATGCCGACGGGCTCGCCGCGGCGCTTCTTCAGGCCGCGGTAGAGCACGTCCTCGATCAGGGTGGACTTGCCCGATCCCGACACGCCGGTCACGGCGACGAAGCAGCCGAGCGGCACGTCGACGTCGACGTCCTGCAGGTTGTTGGCGGAGGCGCCGCGCACACGGAGCGCGAGCCCGGGGGGCAGCCGGCGGCGCTCCGCCGGCACGGGAATCGCGCGCCGGCCGCCGAGGAACGCGCCCGTGACCGAGGCGCGGGCCCCGGCGAGCGCGGCGGGCGGTCCCGAGAAGACGAGGTCGCCGCCGCGCTCGCCGGCCCCCGGCCCGAGGTCGATCACGTGGTCGGCGGCGCGGATGATCGCCGGGTCGTGCTCGACGACCACGACGGTGTTCCCCTGGTCGCGCAGCCGATGCAGGATGCGGAGGAGCCGCTCCGTGTCGCGCGCGTGGAGGCCGATCGAGGGTTCGTCGAGGACGTAGAGCGTGTTCACGAGCGACGACCCGATGGCGGTCGTGAGATCGACGCGCTCGAGCTCCCCGCCGGAGAGCGTGCGCGACTGGCGGTCGAGCGTCAGGTACTCGAGACCCGCCTCGACGAGGTACGCGAGGCGGCTCCGCACCTCGGCGAGGATCAGCGCGGCGACGGCCTCGGTCTGCGCCGACGGCAGGTTCAGCTCGGCGAAGAAGGCGGCAGCCGCGCCGATCGGCATGGCGTTGACCTCGGCGATCGTCCGGCCGCCGACGCGGAAGTCGAGCGCCTCCGGCTTGACGCGTGCGCCGCGACACGCGGGACACAGGCGGTAGCTCCGGAAGCGCGAGAGGAAGACGCGGACGTGCATCCGGTACGTCCGCCCCTCGAGCCAGCGGAACCAGCCGCGGACGCCGGGATAGTGGCCGCGCCCGTCGCCATCGAGCACGAGCTCGCGGTCGGCCGCATCGAGCCGCTCCCACGGCACGTCCGTCGGGATGCCGCGGCGGCGGCAGAACTTGACGAGCGCACTGCGTTCCCATGCCGTTGCCTTCGTCGACCACGGCTTGATGGCGTCGCCCGCCAGCGTGCGGCGCGGATCCGGCACGACGAGATCCAGGTCGAGATCGATGACGCGGCCGAACCCCCGGCACGTCTCGCACGCCCCGAGTGGGCTGTTGAAGGAGAACAGGTTCGGGACCGGATCGCGGACGGCGAAGCCGCAGGCCGCACAGTCGAGGGCGGTCGAGAAGCGGACGGTCTCGTCACCGTCCGGGAGCACGACCGCCGCACGGCCGCGTCCGTGCCCGAACGCCTGCTCCAGCGATTCGACGAGACGCGCGCGCTCGGCGGCGCGCAGCCGCAGGCGGTCCTGGACGACGGTCAGGACGCCGTCGACGAGCGGAGGGGTCTCGAGCTCTTCGAGCGCCACGGCGCCGGCCGCCCCGAGCGCCCGCACGAACCCCGCCTGCAGGAGTCCCGCCCGCACGTCGGGCCACGGGAGCGCCGCCGGCGGCGTCAGGGCGAAGGTGAGGATGGCACGCGCACCGTCGTGCGCCGCGAGCAGCGAATCCGCGGCGCTCTCGGCCGAGTCACGCTGGACGATTCGGCCGCAGCCGCGGCAGTGGGGCACGCCGACCTTGGCGAACAGCAGCTTCAGGTAGTCGTGCAGCTCCGTCATGGTGCCGACGGTCGAGCGCGACGTCTTCACCGGACGGCTCTGGTCGATGGCGATTGCCGGCAGGATGCCGTCGATGCGCTCGACGCGCGGCTTGTCCATGCGATCGAGGAACTGCCGGGCGTACGTCGAGAAGCTCTCCACGTAGCGCCGCTGCCCTTCGGCGTAGAGCACATCGAAGGCGAGGCTCGACTTCCCGGAGCCGGACACTCCCGTGATGACGGTGAGCGCGCGCAGGGGAACGCGGACGTCGATCCCGCGCAGGTTGTGCTCGCGGGCGGCGAAGATGTCGATCGAGGGCTCGGCCATGTGGACGTCGCCGCGCACGGCGTGCGCGGTTTGGGAGACTGTCGAACCCGCGAGTATACCGGGCTTGGACGGTCGCGAAAGGCCGCTCACCGAGCCGGCGCGACGACGACCGTGAGGCCCGACGGCGCGAGGCGGCCGGGGGCGCTCGGCGCGGCGCCATAGCCGATCATCTGGCCGTCGGCGACCACGGCGCCCGGTCCGACGAGCGCACGGCGGACGAGGGCGCCGCGGCCGATGCGACAGCCCTCGAGCAGCACGCTGTCCTCGACCTCCGCGCCGCTCTCCACGAGGACCGCGTGGCCGAGGACGGAGCTAACGACCACGCCGCCGCAGATCATGGAGCCTTCGCACACGAGGGAGTTGAGCGCCTGGCCCGCGCGTCCGGCGGGATCCGCGACCACCTTGGCGGGTGCGAGGCCGGTGGCGCGAGCGCGCACCGGCCATGCCGGATTGTAGAGGTCGAGCCGGGGCCGCGGCGTGCAGAGGTTCATCTGCGCGTCGTAGTACGCCTCGAGGCTGAACGGCTCGTGCCAGTAGGCCCCGTGCGACGCGCCGGGAACGGGTCCGTCGAGGACGTCGTGCGCCACCACGCGGAACCGCTCCGCGAGCGTCGTGACGAAGCCCGCGTCGTCGGGCGGCGCGTCGGCGGCGAGCGTGGCGAGCACGGCCGGAAGCGCGGCGGCGCGGACGATGAAGTCGCCCCCCCAGGCGACGTCGAGGTCCGTGTGCGCCGACGCCGCGCCAGCGGGGCGCGCAGCCCCGAGGACCCGACGACGCGGGCCGAGGCGCAGGATGGTACGATCCGAGCCGTCGATGGCGGCGCCGGGGACCGCGACGAGCGTCACATCCGCACGGAGCGCGCGGTGTGCCACGGCAAGCGGCCGGAGGTCGACCTGCAGGATGTGGTCGGCGCCGAGTACCACGACCGCGTCCCGCTCGCCCGCGGCGACGAGGTCCCAACAGGTACGGAGCGCGTCGATCCTGCGCTGACCCGGCGACGCGGCGACCGAGAGCGAGCGCACGACGTGCGGCGGGCGCGCGCCGCTGCTGCGCCAGGCCACGTGGGCGGACACGGTCGTGTCCGTTTCCGGCGCCACGACGTACGTGTCGTGGATCCCCGAGTTGCCGAGGGTGGCGAGCGCGAAATCGATGAAGCGGTATTTCCCTGCGAACGGCGTGAGCGCCGCCTCGCCCGGCGAGACGAGAGGATCGAGGCTGGCGCCGCCGCCCCCCGCCACCACCACTCCCAACAGCCGTCCGGCCATCGGACCTCCCTCCCAGCCCGTCAGGGCGTGTCGTCGACGAGTCGGCGCTCGATCTCTGCGACGAGCGCCCTGAGCTCCCGGTCCATCTCGATCTTCTTTCCGACCGCGCGGCACGCATTGCGCACGGTCGTGTAGTTGCAACCGAACTCGCGGGCGAGCTGCGCGGCGGATTGCCGGCAGAGCTTCAACGCGAGGTACATCGCGACGTGGCGCGGCAGGACGACGATCGCACGGCGGCTGTTGCCGCGCAGCCCACGCGGCGGGAGGCGGAACGCTCGCGCCGTCACCGCGATGATGCGCTCGACGGTGGGCGGCACGTCGGGTGTCCGCCGCAACGGCGGCAGCACTTCGAGGGCCAGCGCCGCGTCGATGTCACGGCCGCGCAGGCGCGCGTGGGCGAGCAGGCTGCGCAGCGCGCCCTCGAGCCGGCGCACGTTCCCCGAAACGGTCGCCGCCAGCCGCGTGGCGAGTCCTGCTTCGAGCGCAAGCCCGAGGGCGCGCGCCTTGGAATGCACCAGGCGCAGGCAGAGGCTCGGCTCCGGCGGCGCGATGCCCGCGATCACGCCGCTCACGAACTCGTCGCGAACTCGCGCGGCCAGTCCCGCGACGTCCCCCGGTGCCCGATCGGACGTGAGCGCCAGGATGCGGCCCTCCTTCGCCCAGGCGACGAGGCCGTCCATCAGGTGCTCCTGCATCCGCTCCTGACCGGCGAGCGAGTGGACGTCGTCGAGCAGGAGGGCACCGAGCACGCGCAGCTCGCGCCAGAAGACCACGTGTCGGTCGTTGCAGATGGCGCCGACGAGGCCTTCGATGAAGCGCGCCGCCGGCAGGCAGGCGACGGCCAGTCGGCGCGCGTCGAGCTCGTGCGCGATGGCATGCAGGAGATGCGTCTTGCCGACGCCGCCCGGGCCATGGAGGAAGAGTGGCGCCGTGGTGTGCCGCGCGGCGACGGCGCGCGCCGCGGCGAAGGCCCGCTCGTTGCTGTCGCCGACCACGAACGTCTGAAACGTATGATCGGGAAGCGGCGGCGTGGTGCGGATCGGCAGCGGCGCGGGCACCGCCGGGAGATCGACACGAACCGTGCATCGCCGCCCGGCGACCGCGGCAACGGCTTGGGCAATGACATCCGCGAAGTGCCGCCCCACCAGCTCGCGGGTCAACCGGTCGGGCGCCTCGAGCATGACGTCGTCGTCCACCCACGTACAGCGCAGCGGTGCGATCCACGCGGCATAGTTCTGCTCGCCGATTCGGGTGCGCAGGCTCTCGCAGGCCTGCGCCCACATCGTCATGGCGTCCGCCGGCCCCGGCGCACTCCTCATCGGCGGCGACGTCCACAGCTGTGGAAAAGGCGCGCATCGCTTCGGGAACACGTCGCTTTCAGCTTCGAGCTGGCGACGCCACTGCGCGATCGTGCCGTCGGATACACCCCGGCGGCGCCACCAATCCTTGCAAACATGTCGTTCATCGAAGGAGATCCGGCTGCGCCGGGACGTTTCGCGGAGCTCGGTCGGCCCGGGGCGGGACGACCGCCCGCGACCTTTAATCCAACCGCAATGGAATGACAAGAAGAAAAACACGGGACGCGACCGATCGGTCGCGTCGACTCACTGGTACGCGACTTTGCGGCCGGAGAGCAGCTGGAGGTCGGCGACGAGCTCGCGAACGGCCGCGCGGCTGGCGCGCGCGTTCCGATGCAGCTCGCGCTCGAGCTGGAGGCGCCGCGCGTCGCGCAGCGGCCGGGTCTGTAGCTGCAGGTACGCGCGCTGCATCTCGCGCCGTCGTTCGAGCAGGCGGTCGACCTTGGCGAGCGCGAGGAGTCGCACGCCGTGCTGCGGGAGCTCGTCCGCGACCGTCAGCAAGCGTGAGAGGAGCGCGGTGTGGTGACGAGCGATGAGTTCCGGCAGCCGCGGATCGGCACGCACCGTGATCAGGCAGAAGGCCGCCTCGAGCTCGTTCAGCGCGGCCGGCAGGTGCTCCGTCTTCAGACGGGCTTCCGCGCGCGCGGCGCGCGCGAGGCAGCGCCGGAAGCGCGCGCGCTCGAATCCTCCCATGGCTGGTGCGACGAGCGGTCGGGCAAGCAGCGCAATCAGGCCGACGACCAGCGCGACGGCCACGGGCAGCAGCACGAGCGCGACGAGGAGGGTGGACATCGAGCGGGGTCGACTGTAGGGCAAGGCCGCGAGCGAGACAAGCCAGGTTCGCTCGAACGGACCGTCTCAGAGCAGAACGCGGTAGTCGAGCGCCGGGAAGAGGTTGTCGGTGTCCTCGAGCGCGGCGAGCCGCAGCTCGTCGATGGACCCTTGCTCCACCTCCGCGCACAGCCGCTGACAGCGCAGCAGATGATCCTTGGTGCGCCGCACCGCGTACTCCACTGTGGTGTCGCGCGACATCATGAACGCCCAGTCGCTCGCCTGCGCCAGGAGCAGCTCGCGCAGCGCCTGCGTGAGGACGCGTCGTGTCCGTTCGTCGGCGCTCGGATAGCGCCGGCAGAGCGCGTGCAGCCGGTCGGCGGCGGCGTGCAGATGACGGTAGATCCAATCGTTCGAGCCGGAGAGCCAGACCTCGTTGTACCCCTTCCATCCCCACGTCGAGGTCGCGGGCGTCGCGCGCTGGATCGTCGGGTGGCGGGCGAGGTCGTCGCCCGGCGTCACCGCCTCGAGATCGGGCGTCTCGGCGAGCCTCCGGAACACCATCTCGAGCCACCACGGTCCTTCGAACCACCAGTGGCCGAAGAGCTCCGCGTCGTAGGGGCAGACCACGATGGGCGGACGCTCCATCTGGCGCGCGAGCCACGCGACCTGCCCGAGGCGCGTCTCGACGAAGTGGTCGGCATGCTCCTGCACGCGGCTCCGGGCGCGCTCCGGGTCGTAGGGCTCCTTCTGGTCGGTCTTGCCGGTGATGCGATGGTATTTGAGACCCGTGTGGATGCGCTGGCCCGTGGGCGGGAGGTACGGGCGGACGTAGTCGTAGTCGAGGTCGAAGCCGATATCGCGATAGAAGTCGCGGTACCAGAAATCGCCGGGGTATCCTTCGTCGGCGCTCCACACCTGCTTGGAGCTGTCGGGATCGCGGCCGAAGGCCGCCACGCCGGATTCGCACGCGATCGGTGCGTAGACGCCGTAGACCGGCCGCGGCGTCGCGTGGGCGATGCCGTGCGTGTCGACGAAGAAGTACCGGAAGCCCGCCCGTGCGAGATCGGCGTCGAGCCCCGGTTCGTAGGCGCATTCGGGAAGCCAGAACCCCTCGGCGGAGCGCCCGAAGAACCGGCGATACTCCGCGGCCGCGACCTCCACCTGCGCCCGCACGACGGCGGGGTTCACCGACAGCAGCGGCAGAAAGCCGTGCGTCGCCCCGCACGTGATGACGTCGACCAGTCCGCGCTCCTGGTAGGTGCGGAAAGCGGCGACGAGGTCCTGCTGCCACTCGTCGAGAAAGACGGCGCGCACGCGGTAGAATCGCGCGAGGTAGAACTCGGCGACGCGATGGAAGCGCGCGTCGCCGCGCGTGCGCCGCTCCTCCTTCTCCGCGAGCTCGACGAGCCGGTCGAGGTGGCGCAGGTAGCGCGCGCGCAACAGCCGGTCGGAGAGCATGCCGAGCAACGGCGGGCTGATCGAGATGGTCAGGCGGCAGGGGACGTGGTCGCGGTCGAGCGCCTCGAGGACTTCGAGCAACGGAACGTACGTCTCCGTGACGGCTTCGTAGAACCAGCGCTCCTCGAGGAAGTCCTCGTGCTCCGGGTGGCGCACGAAGGGGAGGTGCGCGTGCAGGACGAAGGCGAGGCTTCCGCGCGCCATACCGATGCGACGCGGCCCGGCTCAGCGGACCGGCGGCCGCGGCGCGTAGAGGTCGCTGGAGCCCGCCAACGGCGCCGGGGAGCGGCCGTCGCGTCCGGCATCGGGGTGCCCGGCGTCCTCCCAGCTTTGGCCCCCCGCCACGGGGAGGCCGTGCGCCGGCAGGGTGACCCAGCGAACGGTGGTGTCGGGCGATGGCTGCGGTCGCGACGTCGTCACCGTGTTCGAGCGCAGGATCGAGACGAACCGTCCTGCCGGTGTCCGGACGCCCAGCTCCACGCAGTACGCCGCCGCCGGCTTCCACACGTTGATGTACCACCTCTCCGTTCCGGGCGTCGGCTCGATGTCGAACGAAGACCAGGCGTTGGCGCCGGTGAAGTCAATGAACGTGACGTCGTGGACGCGTAGGACCTCGACTGCGCCCTCGGCCTCCTCCCCGAGGCTCCGCAGCGCGTGGATCCGACTCGTCGGCGTCAGCTCCCAGTACGCGAAGAGCCACCACGGGTCGCGCGCGAGCAGGACGAGCCGGTCATGACCGTAGCCGCGCGGCAGGTCGCCGGGCTCGCGGTCGACCAGCCCGACCGGAGCCGTGCTCTGCGCCGCGGGTGCAGCGGGGCGCTCGCCGGCGAGGTAGTACTTGGCCTCCCGGGCCTGCTCCTCGGGCCGCGGCGCGGGTGGGGTGGCGGCACGAGCGGCGGGATGAGGACGACGCGGGGAGGCGAGACCGAAGACGCGCACGACCGGCTCCGCCTGCGCCCGGATCCGCATCGCCAGGCTGCACGCGGAGCCGAACCACTCGCCGACGAGGCTCCAACCGACCCCCACTGCCCTGGAGATCATCGCGATCGGAGATGCTATCGCGGAAGATGCATTGCGGCAATCAGCGCGCGCCGCGGGACGAGCGCTTGCAAAACGCCGCAGCGCCATCAAAGGTGAGATCCCGTCGTGAGCCGAGGCGCACCGAAGGCACTCGTCCTGATGCGTATCCCGCGCGGCGCGCCCGCACCCGCCGACGAGTCGATCCGCGCGGCGATCCAGGCCGACCGCCGCCGGCTGGGCCTCGGGCCGGCGAACGGCGACCAGTACCGGCTGGCGGGCCCGTACCGCATCGAGGTCGGTGGCAAGGCGCTCGACGAGTACGTCGCCTGGGAAGTCTAGGAGGCCGACCCGAGATACATCTCGGGTCGGGACCGGACGCGAGAGTGGAACGCTCGGTGACCCGCGCGCGCCGCATGTCGCGGCCGGCGAAAGCCGGCGCGACAGACGAGGTACGCCCGCCCCGCCGACGCCTCTGTGCGAGGCCTGTCCAACACGCCGAAGGCTGGCGGCTTCACCGCTGCGGCGGCATCCGCCTATCGAGCGATGCGCGCCGGGCGCGTACGCTCCTGCGACGCTCTAGCGGCTCGGAATCGCGCGAGCATGCGTGCCGAGCGCGGCCAGCGCGGCATCGGCATCGGGGGCGGCGAGGAGGGCGGCCCGCAGCTCCGGCGACCGCAGCAGCGTGGCGATGTCGGTCAGGATGCGTAGGTGATCGGCGGTCGCGCTGGGTGGCGACAGCACCAGGGCGACCGTGGCGACGGGGACGGTCGGGACCGGCTCGTAGAGCCCGGCACGCGAGACCGCCAGCGCGACGACGGCCTGACGAAGTCCGGCGAGCCGCGCATGCGGCACGCCGACGCCGATGTCGAGCAGCGCCGTCGAGGACTCGTCCTCGCGGGTCATGACGGCGCGCACGGCGTCGTCACGCACCTCGGCGTCGAGCGTGCCGGCCGAGACCAGGCTGTCGACGAGTCCCGTCACCGTCGCCCCGAACGTGCGCCATGGCGGCGCGACGTGCACCAGCTCGGGACGGAGACGGGCGAGAAAGCTCACAGGCACTCGCAGCCACGCTCGATCAGCGGCGGAAGAGGTCGCGGGCGACGACGGAGGCGCCGCCGACGAGTCCGCCGACGGTGGCGCCCGCAGGCCCCATGACGAATGCGGGCGTGCGGAGGATCGCCATGCGTCTCGAATACTGCACGGGCGGCGCCTTTTCCAGCCGATCGCCTGGCGGTGTAAAACGGGGACCGATGCTCCGCCCCCTCGCCGTCGCGATTGCGCTGGCCGCCCTCGCGGCCTGCGCGCGTCCGGGACCGGCGCGATCGCCGACCCCCGTGATGCCGCCGGGAACAGCCCGCATTGCCGTGGTGCCATTCCGGACGGCGGGCGCGCCGGGTGCCGAGGCGGGTGGCGGTGGCGAGGGCGTGCCCGCGGACGCGGGTCCGGCCGCCGCGCGGATGCTCGCGGCGCACCTCGCGGAGACGGGGATGGCCGTCGTGGACGCCGACCGCGTCCTCGGCGCGTGGTCGCTCGCCGATACGACGGCGTACGATCCGCGGGTGGCGGCGCACGTCGCCGAGAAGGTCGGCGCGAACCTCGCGGTGCTTGGCACGCTGTCGCGCTATCGCGAGCGCCAGGGAACGGCGTGGGCGGTCGAGGCCCCGGCCGCCGTCGCCTACGAGGCTGCCGTCGTGCACGCCCCGGACGGGGCGCTGCTCGCGGTTGACCGCTTCGAGTACGCGCAGCAGGCGCTCACGGAGAATCTCCTCCAGCTCCCCCGCTTCGTCGAGAGCGGCGGCCGCTGGCTCACCCGCGAGGAGCTGCTCGATCAGGCCCTCGCCCGAACCGCCGAGCGCCTCGCCCGGGCGCTCGGTGCTCCGCCGGTGCGGCGATAGCGCGTATGCGACGCATCGGCATCCTGACGAGCGGCGGCGATGCCCCCGGCATGAATGCGGCCATCCGCGCCGCGGTCCGTCACGCGCTCGGCAAGGGGCTCGAGGTGATCGGCATCCGGCGCGGGTATGCGGGTCTCCTCGCCGGCGAGATGCGCGCGCTCACACGCGCCGAGGTCGCCAACATCATCCAGCGCGGGGGGACGGTGCTGGGGACGTCGCGGTGCGAGGAATTCCTCGATGCCAAGGGGCGTGCCCGCGCGGCGGCGGTCCTCCAGGGCGCGGGGATCGAGGGGCTCATCGTCGTCGGTGGCGAAGGGACGTTTCACGGCGCCACGCTGCTCGCGGCCGAGCAGGGGGTGAAGGTGGCGGGTGTGCCCGGGACGATCGACAACGACGTGTACGGGACGGACTTCACGATCGGCTTCGACACCGCCATCAACACCGCGCTCGAGGCGATCGACCGTATCCGCGACACCGCGGCCTCGCACGAGCGGCTCTTCCTGGTCGAGGTGATGGGACGCACGAGCGGCGACATCGCGCTCGGCGTCGGCGTCGCGGGGGGCGCCGAGGACGTCCTCATTCCCGAGATACCCACCGATCTCATTGCGCTCGGCCACGAGCTTCGCCAGAGTTGGCAGCGCGGCAAGCGGTCGAGCATCATCGTGGTGGCGGAGAGCGGCGAGCAAGGGCGCGTGTTTCGCATCGCCGACGAGATACGGGAGCTGACCGGCCTCGAGCCGCGGGTGTGCGTCCTCGGCCACATCCAGCGCGGCGGAACGCCGACGGCGCGCGACCGGATCCTCGCGAGCCGTCTCGGGGCCGCCGCGGTGGACCTGCTTCTCGACGGCGGCGGGACGATGGCCGGGGAGGTGTGCGGAAAAGTGGCGCGGGTTCCGCTGAAGGACGCGTGGGAGAAGCGGCGCGACGTGCGCGTCGACCTGCTGGCGGTGGCGCGCGACCTCGCGTGATGCGCTCCGTGCTCTGGCTGGTGGGTGCGTTCACGCTGCCGGCCGCGTGGTTCGTGGTGCATTTCACGGGCGCGGCCAGCGGACCGGTCGGGCTCGCCGCCGCGTCCGGCGCCGCGATCTTCGGCTCGGGATTCCTCCTGTCGTGGGCCGCGGAGGTGGCGCAGCTCGACGTGCCACGTGCCCTCGCGCTCGCCGTGCTCGCGCTGATCGCCGTCGCGCCCGAGTACGCGGTCGACGTCTACTTCGCGTGGCGAGCGGGACAGGACCCCGCGTACACGGCCTACGCGACCGCCAACATGACGGGGGGCAATCGGCTGCTCATCGGCGTCGGGTGGGCGGCCTCCGTTCTGACCATCTGGCTACGCCACCGCCGCCGCGCCATCTCGCTGCCGCGCGAGCAGGCGGTCGAGATCAACTACCTGGCGCTCGCGACGGCATATTCATTCCTGATCCCGCTGAAGGGCACGCTCAGCGTGTTGGACACGGTCGTGCTGCTCGCGATGTTCATCGCCTACATGCTCGCCGCGGGTCGGTCGCATCACGAGGAGCCGACGCTCGAGGGCCCCTCGGAGCTCATCGCCCGCGCGGGAAAGATCGGCCGGCGCACTGTAACGCTCGGCATCCTCGCGCTCGCCGGGGGCGCGATCTACACCGCCGCCGAACCGTTCGCCGAGAGCCTGCTCGCGGTGGGCCGCACGTTCCACATCGAGGAGTTTCTGCTCGTGCAATGGCTCGCGCCGCTCGTCTCCGAGTCGCCCGAGTTCATCGTGGCGGTGCTCTTCGCGCTCCGCGGTGCCGCGGCGGCGAGCATCGGCACGCTCACGTCCTCGACGGTGAACCAGTGGACCTTGCTCGTGGGGGCATTGCCGGCGGCGTTCGCGCTGTCCCACGGCAGCCTCGATCCCATGGTCCTCGACCGCCGCCAGCGTGAGGAGATGCTTCTCACCTCGGCGCAGTCGGTCTTCGCGCTGGTCGTGATCTCGAACTTCCGCTTCACGCGCGGCGAAGCGCTCGTCTTGTTCTCGCTCTTCGTGCCGCAGCTCTTCTTGACCTCGCCGCTCGCGCGCTGGGGGCACGCGCTGCTCTACCTGGCGCTCGCCGCGGGCATCGTGTGCTTCAGCCCGACGGCGCGCGCCGGCGTCCGGAATCTGCTCCCGCGCCCCCGGCGCCGCGCCGGCTAGGAGGCCGACCCGAGATACATCTCGGGTCGGGACCGGACAGGGAATTGTACCGTTCGATGGCCTGCGCGAGCGGCGTGTCGCGGCCGGCAAAGCCGGCGCGACAAACGAGATACGCACGACACCCCGAGGCGTCTGTGGCGATGGGAGGTCGGTGCGGCGCGATCGGCCATCGTCCTGGCGGCGCGACCTCCAGCGCGAAGAGCCGCCTGCAACCCGCGCCAGCTCTTCGCGCTTGCTGTCGCGCCGGCGTAAAGGCGGGCCTGAACTGTGGTGCAGTGACACGGAAGGGATCAACCTCTCGCGCGTACCGCGCATGCCGCGCTGGCTTTGCCAGCCGCGGCACGGCGGTCGCGCGTGGTACTACCCCTTCACGCTCGCGTCTGGCTCCGACCCGAGACATGAGTCTCGGGTCGCGCTCGGTCAGGCCAGGATCTGGCGCGCGCGCAGCTCGGCGATCTCGGCGTCGGTGTAGCGGCACACCTCCGCCAGCACACGTTCGGTGTCCGCCCCGAGGCACGGGGCAGCTCGGCGGACGCGGCAGTCGCTCGCCGACATGCGCCAGGGTACGCCGATGTGGCGGCGGACGCCGACCTCCGGATGCGGCAGCTCGACGAAGAAGCCGCGAGCGTCGAGATGGGGATCCTCGGCGACGTCGCGGTTCGTCGCGGCGGTGAACGCGGCGATGCCGGCATCCTGGAGGAGCGCCGTCGTCTCCTCGGGCGACCGGGCCCGGGTCCACGCCGCGACCAGATCCTCGAGCTCGTCCTCGTGCCGCTTGCGGGCGACGAGCGTCGCGAAGCGTGCGTCGGCGGCGAGCTCGGGCTGCCCGAGGCAACGCGCGAACCGTGCCCATGCGGCGTCGTCCTCGATCGCGATGGCCACCCAGCGGTCGTCGCCGGCGGCGCGGAAGACGCCGTGCGGCGCCATGTCCGCGTCGCGGTTCCCGTCGCGCGGCGGCGCGACGCCGTTCATCGTCCAGGAGATGATCGCGTCGGGCAGGACCGTCATCGACGATTCCCACTGCGAGAGATCGATGTATTGCCCCTCGCCGCTCCGGGATCGGTGCAGCAACGCGGCGAGCACGGCGACGGCGCCATGCAGGCCACCGGTCGGGTCGCCGTATGAGATGCCGACGTGCATCGGCGGCCAGCCGCGGTAGCCGGTGACCGACGAGAGACCGGACAGCGGCACCTGCGCCGGCCCGTAGGACACCTTGTCGCGGTCGGGTCCGGTGGCGCCATAGCCCGAGAGCGAGATCATCACGATGTCGGAACGCAGTGCGCGGAGCACGTCGTACCCGAGCCCCATGCGGTCCATGACCCCGGCGGCGAAGTTCTCCACCACGACGTCGCTCGCCGCGCAGAGGCGCCTGGCGACGGCCACGGCCTCCGGCCGCTTGAGGTCGAGCGTGATGCTCTGCTTCCCCTGGTTGTACTGGTTGAAATAGCCGCTCCGGTTCGGGCCCGGCGCGACGTCGCGCGGGTAGGGCGGCAGGAGCCGCGTGACGCAGATGCGCGTCGCCGTCTCGACCCGGATCACCTCCGCGCCGAGATGCGCGAGCTGAAGTGTACAGAACGGCCCGGCCCACACCCACGTGAAGTCCGCCACCCGCAGACCGGCGAGCGGGGCCGGGTCAGTCGTCACGGGAGCCCCGCCTCGGCGAGCACCTCGGCCGTGTGCTGCCCGAGGCACGGCGCGGGGCGACGGAGCAGCCACGGCGTCGCGGCGAGCTTGTACGGCGCCCCCGGCATCGTGACGGTCCCCGCGACGGGATGGTCGACGGTGACGAAGAAGCCGCGCGCGCGGAGATGCGGGGAGGCGACCAGGTCGCCCATCGTCGAGACGGGCGCGAACGGGATCCGGCGGCGCTGCGCCGCCTCATACAGCTCCTGGACCGACTGGTCGCGGCACCATTCCTGGAGGAAGGCCTGCAACGCGTCGAAGTTCGCCCCGCGCGCCAGACGGTTCGTGAACAGCTCGAGTCCGGCCCATTCGGGGTTGCCCATGATTTCGACGAACCGCTCCCACTGGTGCTCCTCGATCGCGCAGAGAAAAATCCACCCGTCGCGGCACTCCATGAAGCAGAGCGGCTGGATCGGCTTCTGGCCGAGGCGCGACGCGACGAGCTGCGTATACGGCCAGTACTCGAACGTGAGCTCGAGGATCGTGGCGACGCACTCCTGCGTCGACACCTCGACGTGCTCACCGCGGCCGCGCTTGATGCGGGCGAGCAGCGCGCCGAGCGAGCCGACGGCGGCGGTGAGCGCTGCCTGGAACCCGGACTGGTCCCCGAACGTCTTGAGCGGCGGCAGGTCCGGCTCGCCGGGCACCCCGTTCAGTGCCGCGACGCCGCCCGCACTCCACGTCACCACGTCCGTTCCGCGCCACCCGGCGTGCGGCCCCGAGAGGCCGAAGGGCGCGATCGACGTCACCACCAGCCGGGGGTTGCGCGCGCTCAGCCGTTCGTAGTCGAGACCCGACGCGGCCATGTCGCGCGGGTGGACGTTGTGGACGAGCAGGTCGGCACGCTCGGCCAGGCGCTCGAGTGCGGCGTGGCCCGCGGGCGTCGTCAGGTCGAGGACGATGCCACGCTTGTTCGTGTTCAGATAGAGAAAGAGCCCGCTCTTCTCCGGGTGCGGCATGCCACCGGGAAACGGCCCCCGTCGCCGCGCGCGGTCCCCCGCGGGCGGCTCGATCTTGACGACGTCGGCGCCGAGATCGGCGAGCAACTTGGTCGCGTACGGCGCGCTCACCAGCTCCCCGACCTCGAGGACGCGGAGGCCGTCGAGCGCGCTCGCCATCGTCACGCCCCGAGGGCGAGGCGGACGAGCTCTTCGATGGTCTCGGGCTCCTCGTGCGGACCGAGCCGCGTCATGAGCTCGGTGTGCGAGTGCTCGGCAACGGGCCAATCGTGGCGGACGTCCCACCCGGCGGCCGTGCGCGCCAGCAGGTGGACGCGCTTCTGATCGTCCGTGACGGCGATCGCGGCGCGCTCGCTCGGCGTCATGCAGAACAGCGCGTAGCCCGCGCGCTTGGACGTGACGAAGTACACGGGACGCGTGTCCTACCAGGCCCGGGCCGGGACTGGCAATGCGTCAGCGCTGCGGGCAGACCCCGAGCGTCCCGAAGCGGACGCCCGTGGAGTACGCCGCGATACGGAGACCCTGCGGACCGAACTCGCCGATGGCGACGTAGCCGCGGTCGGTCGTCTCGCTGCGCGACCAGTCCCAGTGGCTGCCGAGGAGGCGCTCGCCGTGCACGCGCTGCCAGCAGAGCGTGTCGAAGGCGATCTCGACGGCGCTCCGGCGGTGCGGCGCCGACGCGTTCGATCCCGCCGCGGCGAGCACCGTGTCCTGGTCGCGATAGGTGCGGTTCAGGGTCGCGGCGAGCGGCTCCCGCCGCACGAGGCGCCAGCCGGCCGGGCAGGTCTCGGCGGCGGCGAAGGGCTGATCGTCGATGGTCCACTCGTCGCGGAGCAGATATCCGACGCCCGTGTGGACCTTCGGATCGAGCCCGCCGCCGAGGCGCTCGGCGAGGCGGAGCATGGTGAGCGGCCCCTCGACGTCCCGTGGGAGCCTCAGCACGAGCATCGCGCCGTCGGCCGCGGCTCGCTCGAGCTCCGCCGTCGCGAACGGGAGGCGCGCCACGGCTCGCCGTTCCGTGTCGTCGAGCACCGCGGTCGCGTCGAAGCCGAGGGCGGCCGCGATCTCGGGCGGACCGAGTACCGCGCCGCCGAGCACGCGCGAGGCTGCGTCGAGGCCGGCGATCTCCATTCGCCTACCCGCCGATCTGGTACATCTCGCGCGCCTCCGTCGAGCGGCCGAGATCGAGGCGGTGGCCGGTGGGCTTGGCGCCGACGGCACGGAGGAGGATCAGGCCGATCGCGTCGAGGTCGGCGCCGCTGCGCAGCGCGGCCCGCACGTCGATCTCGTCGTCGCGCAGCAGACAGAGGTGGAAACGGCCGTCGGCTGTGAGCCGCATCCGGTTGCAGCTGTCGCAGTACGGTTCGGAGACCGGGCTGATGAACCCGACCACACCGCGTGCTCCCGGCAGGCGGTAGTTGCGCGACTCGTCAGCCGCGTCGACGGCGGCCAGGGGAGCGAGCGGTCCGAGCGCGGCTTCGACGCGGGCGCGGTTCTCCGCGTTCGGGACGAGCCCCGCGCGTGCCACCGCCCCGACCTCGCCACGCCCGAGCGGCATCGCCTCGACGAAGCGGACGTGCCACTCGCGCTCGAGCGTCAGGGCGGCCAGCGGGACGACGTCCTCCTCGTTGAAGCGACGGACGACGACCGTGTTCAGCTTGATGGGCTGCAGTCCGGCGGCCTCGGCCGCCTCGATGCCCGCCCAGATCTCCGCGAGCGTCCCCCAGCGCATGATTCGCGCC
This sequence comes from Deltaproteobacteria bacterium, assembly GCA_005879585.1. GTDB lineage: Bacteria > Desulfobacterota > Binatia > DP-6 > DP-6 > DP-3. The sequence continues at coordinate 29,623 of VBKG01000303.1, forward strand.
AGGCGATCCGGATCGAGACTGTCGACGTGGACGTTGATGCGCCGGAGGCCTGCGGCGGCGAGTCGCGGGGCGAGCGCGGGCAGCCGGACGCCGTTCGTCGTGAGGGCGAGATCGCGGACACCGGGGACCGCGGCGAGTCGCGCGATGATCTCGACGAGGTCGGGACGCAGCGTCGGCTCGCCGCCCGTCAGCCTGAACTTGCGGAACCCGACCCGGACGGCGGCGCGCGCGACCGTTTCGATCTCCGTCGCGGTCAGCAGGTCGGGCGACGGCGCGTAGTGATTGCCCGCGAGCGGCATGCAGTAGACGCAGCGGAGGTTGCAATGATCGGTGAGCGAGATGCGCAGGTAGTCGATCTCGCGGCCGAATCCGTCGCGCGGCACGGCACGCATCTTCGGCCGGGCCGCACGTCAAGTCAACGCGTTGCGCGCCGCGCGCCCGTCCGCTACACGGCCGCCCGGTGGAGGTGGTGGCGGCGCGGCTGGTCGCGCCGGGGCCGCTCTTCAGCGGCGCTCAGGCGGAGCGGTCGCCGAGATTCTGCGCGAGCGCCTCGAGCGTGCGGCGGTAGGGTGACGCGGGCAGGCGGCGGAGGGCGTCGAGCGCCTCGGCCACGTGGGCCTGCGCGCGCGCGGTGACCGCCGACAGCACGCCGCTCGCGTGGATGCGGCCGAGGCCGGCCTCGAGATCCCCGCTCGCGAGCCGTTCGCGGGCGAACAGCCGCGCGAACTCGGGATCGGCGCGGAGGGCGAGCACGATCGGCAGCGAGGGGTTGCCGTCCCGGAGATCGATGCCCCGAGTCTTGCCGGTGCGGCCGGGATGTCCGACGACGTCGAGCAGGTCGTCGCTCACCTGGAAGGCGAGTCCGATGTGCTCACCGGCGACCGCCATCGCCTCGACGAGCTCCGGGCTGGCGCCCGCGAGGTGTGCCGCGGTCCGCGCGCCCGCCGCGAAGAGCGACGCCGTCTTCCGCCGGATGATCTCCACGTAGTCCGCCAGGGTCACCGCGGGATCGTGGCGAAACCGTCCCTGCATGATCTCGCCTTCGGTGAGGCTCACGCACGCGCTGGCGGCCCAGCGAATGACGACCGGCTCGAAGCGTGCGCAGAGGGCGAACGCGCGGCTGAAGAGGAAGTCGCCCGCAACCAGCGTGTCGGCCGCGCCGAACGTCCGGAGCGCCGACGGGCGGCCGCGGCGGACGTCCCCCGCGTCGATGATGTCGTCGTGCAGGAGCGTCGCCGAGTGAATGAGCTCGAGGGCGACCGCTGCCTCGATGGCGTCGTCCCGCCGCACAGCCCCGTTGCCCGCGGCATGAAACACCAGCAGGACGACGGTGGGTCGGATGCGTTTTCCTCCGGCGCCGAGGAGGTGCGTCGCGATCGTCGCGAGCCGCTCCTCGCGCGACACGAGCTCCTCGGCGAGCCGCTCCTCGACGCGCGCGAGGTCCTCGGCGATCGGAGGCGGGTAGGCGGCGGCCGCGGCAGTAGGCGCGAGGGAGTTCACGACGCAGGCGGCCGATTCCACTGCGAAGCGAAGGGCAATGTCAACAGCGACCCTGCAGCGTTGCCTTTTCGGGGGTCGGTCGCTATGTCCCGGCCAATGGCGCTGACGCCGGACCGGCTTCGCGACGCGCTGCGCGCCGTGCGATTCCCCGGCTTCAACCGCGACATCGTGCGCCTCGGGATGGTGACCGAGATCGAGGTCGACGGCGGCACCGTCCGGGTGCATGTGCGCCCGGGAACCGATCGCCCCGACGTGCTGCGGCAGCTCACGGCGGACATCGAGCGTGTGCTCGGCGCCGATCCCGGGGTCCGCAAGGTCGAAGTCCGCATCACCGGCGCCGCCGAGGGCCGCGGGAAGGACCCGTTCGCCGAGCGCGCGGCGTTGCCCGGCATCGCGCACATCATCGCGGTGGCGAGCGCCAAGGGCGGCGTTGGCAAGTCCACGGTGGCGGTCAACCTGGCCCTCGCCCTCGCGCGCGTCGGACGCGTCGGCCTGCTCGACGCCGACGTCTACGGGCCGAGCCTGCCCATCATGTTCGGCACGGCGGAGCGGCCGCGGGCGACGGCGTCCAAGCGCATCCAGCCGATCGAGCGCTACGGCATCGGGCTCATCTCGATGGGCTTCTTCCTCGACGAGCGCTCACCGGTCATCTGGCGCGGCCCGATCGTCATGGGCATCGTGCGGCAGTTCCTGCGCGACGTCGACTGGGGACCCACCGACTTCCTCGTCGTCGACCTGCCGCCCGGGACGGGCGACGCGCAGCTGACGCTCGTGCAGCAGGTGCCGGTCACCGGCGCGGTGATCGTGACCACGCCGCAGGACGTCGCCCTGCTCGACGTGGGCCGCACGATGGCGATGTTCGCGCAGGTGAAGACCCCGGTGCTGGGCGTCGTCGAGAACATGAGCGGCTACGTCTGCTCGCAGTGCGGGACCGAGGATCCGATCTTCGGCCGCGGTGGCGCCGACGTCCTCGCCGAACGCTTCGGGGTTCCCCTACTGGCGCGGATCCCGCTCGTACCCGCGGTCCGCGAAGGCGGCGACAGCGGCCACCCCATCGTGGTCGCGGCCCCGGAGCATCCCGTGAGCGCGCTGTTTCGGGTACTTGCCGAGCGCGTCGCGGCGGCCGCCGCGCAGCCCGCCGTCCCGGTCCCCGGCGTCCACCCCTGACGTCCTTATTTGGTTGTCATCGGTCGCGCACCGCCGGTATAGTCGGCGCGCGACCGAGGGGGCCGCGTACGATGTCGACCATGATCACCACGGAGTGCATCAACTGCGGGGCATGCGAGCCCGAATGCCCGAACACGGCGATCTACGAAGGCGGCGTGCCCTGGAACGGCGACGGTGCCGCGCATCCGGCGCTCGCCGCGGACGTCTACTACATCGTGCCGGAGAAGTGCACCGAGTGCGTCGGCTTCTTCGACCAGGAGCAGTGTGCGGCGGTGTGTCCGGTCGACTGCTGCGTGCCGAACCCCGACGATCCGGAGACCGAGGACCAGCTGCTCGCCAAGGCGCGCCGCATTCATCCCGATCACGCGTTCGCCACCGACTTCCCGTCCCGGTTCCGAAAGAAGTAAGTTTGCGCGCTCACCGGGGCGGCATTTACAGTCCGCCTGCCGTTGAGTATATGGGGCGCGCTCCAGCCTCGCACGAATGCGCGAGCCTCACGAATGAGAAAGATCGCCGTCGGCATCGTCGGCGTGGGCAACTGCGCCAGCAGTCTGCTGCAGGGCATCGAGTTCTATCGAGCGCCCGACCCCGCCGCCAACGGACATACGATCGGTCTGATGCACGACGACCTGTGCGGCTACCGGCCGAGCGACATCGAGGTCGTGTGCGCGTTCGACGTCGACGCGCGGAAGGTCGGGCAGTCGCTCGACGTGGCGGCGAAGGCGCCGCCCAACAACGCCCGCCCCCTGTATCCCCGCCTGCCGCGCTCGTCCGTCGTGGTCCAGATGGGCCCGGTCCTCGACGGCATCTCCGATCACATGCGCGACTACCCGCCCGAGGAGGCGTTCGTGGTCGCCGAGCGGCGTCCGGTCGACGTGGTCGATGTGCTCAAGCAGAGCGGCGCCGATGTCCTGATCAACTACCTGCCGGTCGGCAGCCAGGCCGCCACCGAGCACTACGCGCGCGCCTGCCTCGAGGCCGGGGTGTCGTTCATCAACTGCATCCCGGTGTTCATCGCGTCCGACCCACAATGGGCGGCCGAGTTCGAGCGCCGGCGCATCCCGCTCATCGGCGACGACGTCAAGTCGCAGCTCGGCGCCACGATCCTGCACCGCATGCTCGCGCGCCTGTTCGTGGACCGCGGCGTCACGCTCGACCGGACCTACCAGCTGAACACCGGCGGCAACACGGACTTCCTGAACATGCTGAACCGCGCTCGCACCGGCGCCAAGCGTCGATCGAAGACCGAGGCGGTGCAGAGCGTGCTGCCGGAGCCGCTGCCCCGTGAATCGATCCACATCGGACCGAGCGACTACGTCCCCTGGCAGCGCGACAACAAGGTGTGCTTCCTCCGCATGGAGGGGCGCGGGTTCGCGAACGCGCCGATCGAGCTCGAGGTGCGACTGTCGGTCGAGGACAGCCCCAACTCGGCCGGTTGCGTGATCGACGCCATCCGCTGCTGCCGCGTGGCGCGCGATCGGGGCATCGGCGGCCCCCTCAACAGCGTTGCGGCATACCTCATGAAGCATCCGCCGCGGCAGCTGGCCGACGATCTCGCGAAGGAACGGGTCGAGCACTTCCTCCGCGGGGAGATCGAGCGCTAGGCGTGCCGCCGGCCTGCCGGCCGGGAACCGCCGCGGTCGCGGCGGTCGTCGTCGGCGTCGCGGTGGCGCTGGCACTCCGGGGATACGCGCACACGGCGGTCGCCTCGGGGCCGACCGGCGACGAGCCGCCGCTCCTCGGACCGCGCGTGCGGGCCTGGTACCGCGGCGTGCTCGCGCCGTTCGAGGACCAGCTGGTCGTCTGGCGCGTCCATCCCGACCTGCTGACGTTCGCGCAGCTCGGCGTCAGCATCCTCGCCGGCGCGGCGTTCTGGGCGGGGTGGATCTTCGTCGCCGGCTGGCTCACGATCCTCGCGGGCACGCTCGACATCCTCGACGGCGGCGTCGCCCGGCGAAACGGCGCGGCGGGCCGCCGCGGCGCGCTCGTCGATTCGGTCGTCGACCGCTATTCCGAGTTCGCGACGTTCCTCGGCCTCGGCGCCTTCTTCCGCGACGACTGGGTGCTGCTCGCGGTCGCGGTGGCGGCGTTCGCGAGCCTCATGGTGAGCTACACCCGCGCGCGCGCCGAGGGCCTCGGCGTGGCCCTCAGCGCCGGGCGGGCGCAGCGGCCCGAGCGCTACGTCGTGCTCGGGTTCGGCGCCTGGCTCTCCGGGCTGGTCGCGCACCTCGCGTGTCCGGTCCTCGGGCATCCGACGCACGCCGTGCTCGGCGCCGCGGTCGTGCTGCTGGCCGCGCTGTCGGCCTGGACGGCGCTCGCCCGGGCGCGGCTCGCCGCCCGGGAGCTCCAGGGCGGCGCGGGATGAGCCCGGCGCCCGGCGGGAAGGCGCGGCCGCTCGGCTTCCTGCTCCTCGTCCTGGGACTCGGCGTCAAGATGGATTCGGGGTACGACGCGTTCGCGTGGCTGCTGATCGTCGCCGGTGCCGCGACCGCCGCGGTCGGGCTCTGGGAACTCCTCCGTCTGGGGACGCGCGAGGCTTTCGTCCCGCGGCGAGCCGGGGAATAATGCCGCGCGCCCGTTTTCCGGGCGCCGGGAGGACCGTCTGCGCACCGCGTTCCGCTCACTGGTCGGCATCGCCGTCTCCCTCGGCTGTCTCTACTTCGCGACGCGGGGGACGGACTGGCAGCGGGTCGGGGCCCTCATCGCGGGGGCGCGGCCCGGGTGGGTGGTGGCGCTGGTCGCCGTCAGCCTGATGTCGCTCTACGTGCGCGCGCAGCGCTGGCGCGTCCTGCTTCGCCCGGTCGGCGACATCGAGCTCTATCCGGCGCTCTCGGCGACGGCCATCGGCTTCGGCGCGAGCTCCGTGCTGCCGTTCCGACTGGGCGAGCTCCTGCGGCCCGCACTGCTCGGTCGGCGTGCCGGCGTCGGCATGAGCGCGGCGCTCTCGAGCGTCGTGCTCGAGCGGCTGTTCGACATGCTGCTGGTGATCGGCTGCTTTCTCGGCCTGGCGCTCGCGTACCCGATCCCGCGCGCGATGCGCCAGGCCTCGTGGGTGCTCGCGGCGATGGCCTCCGTCGGCTTCGTCGTGCTGCTCGCGATGCAGCGCAATCGGGCGCTCGCCGACCGGCTGATCGGGTCTGCGCTCGGGTTCGTGCCCGCGCGCGCCCGCCGCGGACTGGCCCCGCTGTGCACCGCGTTCCTGAATGGCCTCGCCGGCCTGTCGGACGGGGCCACCGTCGCGGTGGTGATCGCCTACTCGGTCTACCTCTGGGGCGTGATCGCGCTCACCTTCCTGTTCGGTTTCCTCGCGCTCGACATCCACGTCCCGCTCGTCGCGGCGTCGCTCGCCGTCGTCGTGGTGGTGGCCGCCTTCGTCTTCCTCCCGCAGGCGCCCGGCTTCGTCGGCACCTGGCAGGCCGGATGTGTTCTCGCGCTCGGCTTCTTCGCCGTCCCGAAGGACGCGGCGGTCGGCTATTCGCTGTTCACCTGGGTGATCCAGATGGTGATCAACATCGCCGTGGCCGGGGTCTTCCTCGCGCGCGAGGACGTCTCGGTCTCGCAGCTGGTGCGGCTCGCCGAGCGCCAGGCGCCGCCCGCGGAGGCGGGCTAGCACGATGCCGCTCGACGGGAGGACCGTCGTCGTCGGCGTGAGCGGCGGCATCGCCTGCTACAAGGCGTGCGAGCTCGTGCGGCTGCTCGTGGGGGCGGGGGCGCGGGTCCGCGCCGTGATGACCGCCGCGGCGCAGCGGTTCGTCACGCCGCTCACGTTCCAGACGCTCGCCGGGCAGCCCGTGGCGACCGACACCTTCGATCTGACTCAGGAGTCCGAGATCGGGCACATCCGGCTCGCCGACGAGGCCGACGCGGTGGCGATCGCGCCCGCCACGGCGAACGTCATCGCGAAGCTCGCCGCGGGGATCGCCGACGATCTGCTGACCACCGTCCTGCTCGCCACGCGCGCGCCGCTCGTGCTCGCGCCGGCGATGAACGTCCACATGTGGGAGCACCCGACCGTGCAGGAGAACGTTGCTCGCCTCGTCGCGCGCGGGGCGCGCGTCGTCGGGCCGGCGAGCGGCTCGCTGGCGTGCGGGTACGAGGGAACCGGCCGCCTTGCCTCGCCGGAGGACGTCGTCGAGGAGATCCGGCACGTGCTGACGCCGCAGGACCTCGCCGGGGAGCGCGTGCTCGTCTCGGCAGGGGCCACGCAGGAGCCCATCGACCCCGTCCGCTACCTGTCCAATCGCTCGAGCGGCAAGATGGGATTTGCGGTCGCGCGCGTGGCGCGCCGGCGCGGCGCCGACGTGACACTGGTCGTCGGTACGACGGCGCTCACGCCACCGGCGGGCGTGCACACGGTGCAGGTGACGACGGGCGAGGAGATGGCGCGCGCCGTGCAGGCCGCCGCCGCGAGCGCGACCGTCGTGGTGATGGCCGCCGCGGTGGCCGACTACCGCCCGCGGCATCCTTCGGAGCACAAGGTGAAGAAGAGCGCGCGACCGGCGGCGCTGGAGCTCGAGCCGAACCCCGACATCCTGCGGCGGCTTGCCACGCGCAAGGGACGGCGCGTCCTGATCGGCTTCGCGGCCGAGACCGAGCACGTCGTGCGGGAGGCGCGCCGGAAGCTCGCCGAGAAGCGGCTCGACCTGATCGTCGGCAACGACGTCACGGCGCCCGGCGCGGCCTTCGGCGGCGATACCAACGTCGTCCACCTGATCGACGCCGCCGGCGAGGAGCAGGCGCTGCCTCTCCTGTCCAAAGAAGAGGTCGCCGACCGGATCCTCGACTGGGTCGTGGCGCACCGCTCCGCGGCGACACGCCGTCCGACGTTGCGACGTGTCCGCTGACGGCGCGTCAGGCGACGAGCGCCCGCACCTCGGCGTCGAGCGCCGCCGTCATGCGGCCGCGACGGTGGAGCGTCCTGAGCTTGCGGCGCAACGCTTCGGCGCGGGACAGTGCTTCGCGTCCGGTCGGGTCGGACTGCTGGCAGACGCTCGCCCGGCCGTGCGCCAGGAGATCCTGGATCGCCCCGACGCACACGGCGTTGAAGCGATCCACCTCGCCGGGCGCGAGCGGATAGCGCGAACGCTCCGAGAGACCGCGGATCATGCGCTGCCACTGGCCGAATTGCTGGACGGCCATCACCGAGTTGAAGATGCGCTTGTTGGTGCGGAACGAGAAGAGCGTGCGCTCGACGACGCGTTCGACCAGCCGGTCGCAGTCGGCAAAGCGGTGGTCGAGCACGGTGCGGATCAGCCGGCAGCGGTCCCGCTCCTGCGCCGCGTCGAAACGCGCCTCCCAGTAGATGTGCTTGAGGGTCCGCGCGCGATAGCTGACGATGAGCTGCACGGGAACGTACTCGTTGTGCGAGTACACGTCGCCCGCGAGGTGCGAGAGATAGCCGTACGCGAACGCCTGCTCGCGTTCGCCGCGCGCGGACTCGACCAGCTGCCAGCCGACGGGCCAGCAGTGGCAGTGCGTGTAGAGGCTTCGGGTGTACTTCTTGGCCTGGACGATGTCCGCGGCGATGCAGCCGTAGAGGTAAGGGAGTCGGTGGGCGCGCAGGATTTCTTGAAGGGCCGGAGCCAGGGTGCTAAGACTGCCGAGGATTTGCGAGCCGTGGACGAGGTGGGTGACCGGCCCCCACGCGTGCGCCTCGCCGGGCCAGGCGAGGAAGAGAAGCACCACGGCGCCGGCCAGCCACATCGCTCGCCGATCGTACAATGGGGACCCCTGCCTCTCAAGGCCAGCTCGCGAAAATCGCCCGCGCGATCGCCACGTACGTCGAGTACCAGCGCGAGCTCGGTGTGCTCGGGTTTCCCCGCAGCGTCCCTGGCCATGCCGCGGCCGCTCGCCCGGCGCCCCGCGTGGCGGCGTCGGTGGACCTCTTCGCCGACGCCAGCGTGGCGCAGGCGCGCACCCTGTCCGAGCTGCGGGCGGCCATCGGCGACTGCCGCCGCTGCAAGCTCGCGCCGCACCGGACCCAGGTCGTCTTCGGCGTCGGCAACGAGCGCGCGCGGCTCGTATTCGTCGGCGAGGCCCCCGGGCACGACGAGGACGTCCGGGGCGAGCCGTTCGTCGGACGGGCCGGGCAGCTGCTCACCGAGATCATCACCAAGGGGATGCGTCTCCGGCGCGAGGACGTGTACATCGCCAACGTCATCAAGTGCCGGCCCCCGGGAAACCGGAATCCCGAGCCGGACGAGGTTGCGACGTGCGAGCCGTTCCTGCTGCGCCAGCTCGAGATCATCGCGCCCGAGGTGATCGTCGCCCTCGGCAAGTTTGCGGTTCAGACCCTCCTGCGGACGAAGACCCCGATCACGCAGCTGCGTGGCCGCTGGCACGACTACCACGGCATCCGGCTCATGCCGACCTTCCATCCCGCGTACCTGCTGCGGAACCCGGGAGACAAGCGGCTCGTGTGGGACGACATCCGCAAGGTGATGGGCGTGCTCGGCATCGGGGGCGCACCGGCGTGAGACGGGGCGTTGCGCTTGCCCTCCTGTTGCTCGGGGCGGCGCCCCGTTCCGCCGATCCCGTTCCCGTCGAGACGCTCGCCCGCATCGTCATCGACGGCACGATCAACCCGGCGGTCGCGGATTTCGTGCACGAAGCGATCGCGCGCGCCGAAGCCGACCATGCGCCGGCGCTCGTCATCCAGCTCGACACGCCCGGCGGCCTGCTGCCCTCGATGCGCGCCATCGTGAAGGACATCCTGGCCGCGCCGGTCCCGGTGATCGTCTACGTCGCGCCGAGCGGGGCGGGCGCGGGCTCGGCCGGCGTCTTCATCACGCTCGCCGGGCACGTGGCTGCCATGGCGCCCGGCACGAACATCGGCGCCGCGCATCCCGTGGGCGGACAGGGCGAGGACATCAAGGGCGTCCTCGGCGAGAAGATCGAGAACTTCACGGCGTCGTTCAGCGAGGCGATCGCCCACCGGCGCGGACGCAACGTCGAATGGGCCGTGAAGGCGGTGCGCGAGAGTGTGTCGATCACCGCCGAGGAGGCGGCGAAGATCCACGTCGTGGATTTCGTCGCGAAGGACCTGGAAGACGTCGTCGCGCAGGCGGACGGGCGCCAGGTGGACGTCGGCGGCGAGAGACGGAAGCTCGGGCTCTCGCACGTGTGGCAGGACGGCCAGGTGCGCGTGCACAGCTACGATATGCGGGTCGCGCAGCGCTTCCTGAACGTGCTCGCGGATCCGAATATCGCCTACCTCCTGATGATGGCCGGCGTCCTCGGCCTGTACGTCGAGCTCACGCACCCCGGTGTGGTGTTTCCCGGTGTCGTCGGCGGTATCTGCCTCGTCCTCGGCCTCACCGCGCTCCACGTGCTGCCGGTCAGCGCGTCGGGGCTGGCGCTCCTGCTCCTCGGCGTCACGCTGCTGATCGCGGAGGCATTTCTCCCCACGTTCGGACTCATCGGTGCCGGCGGCATCGTCGCATTCCTGCTCGGGTCCCTATTCCTCTTCGACACGGCGGGGACCGGCGTCGCCGTGGCGCGGAGCCTCGTCTTCGGTGTCGGAGGAACGCTCGGCGTGCTCATGCTGGGCATCGCCGCCCTCGTGGTGCGATCGCAGCGGCGTCCCGCG
>VBKG01000034.1 GCA_005879585.1 Deltaproteobacteria bacterium
CCGTTGGCCGGCATCGTCACGCTCGCGATCCTCGGTGGATACCGGCTCCTGTCCGCGCGCTGGCCGTCGACGGGTGCACGTCTGTGCGCCGCGTCGGTGCTGACTGTGGTCCTCGCGTTCAGCGTCATGACCCTGCACCGGCTGGCAGCGTACGAAAGTCCCGTCACGATCTGGCGGGACGCCGTGCTGCACCAGCCCGATGATCCGATGGCTCACTACAACCTCGGCGTGGCGCTCGTGGATGCAGGGGAACCGCCCCGCGAGGCGATGACGCAGTTCGAGTACGCGCTCCGGCTCGACCCACAGCACACGGGTGCGCTCGACAACCTCGGGATGTTGCTGAACCGTCGCGGCCGGTCGCGGGAGGCGGTCACGCAGCTGGAGCGCGCGTTGACGATCGAGCCCGACGACGCCGTAGCGCACAACAACCTGGGAGCCGCGCTGATCGCTCTCGGCCGGCCGCAGGACGCCATCGATCACCTGAACCAGGCGCTGGTACTCAAGCCCGACGAGCCGAAATCCAAGGTGCACCTGAATCTCGGATGGGCGTTGATGGATACCGGTCGTGCGGACGATGCGATCGCGCATCTCGAGCAGGCGATTCGCCTCCAACCCGACGATGCCGACGCGCACTACAGCCTCGGTGTGGTCCTGAGCAACGCCGGACGGCCCGCGGATGCGGTCGGGCCTCTCCAGGAGGCGGTCCGGCTGAAGCCCGCAGACGCTGAGGCGTACAACGCGCTCGGGAGCGCATCGCTCCGAACGGGCAATTCTCAGAAGGCGGCCGAATACTACGAGCGCGCTCTCCAGCTGAAGCCGGATTACCCTGATGCCCACAACAATCTTGGCGCGGTGCTTCTCCAGCTCGGTCGCCCACAGGACGCCATCGAGCACCTGGAGCGGGCGCTGCGATTGAAGCCGGACAACGCCAATGCCCACTACAACTTGGCGAGCATCCTGATGGACATGGGCCGCCCGCGAGAGGCCCGGGAGCATTTCCAGCAGGCGCTCCGGCTCAACCCGGGCGACGCGCGGATCCGGTTCAATTGCGCGATCGCGTACGCTCGCAGTGACGAGGCGTCGGAGGCCGTCGCGATGGCGAAGGACGCGCTCGCCCTCGCACGATCGCACGGAGACGTCGCCCTCGGCGACGAGATCGAGGCATGGCTCACGTCGTTCCGTGCAGCGCCGGCAGACGACGTTCGCGCTCGCGGGCGGCCGTCGCGCTAGACACCGTCCTCGCCCGCTCGCGAGGGCGGTGCCTCGCGTCGACAATTTGATCTTGACGGCCGCTCCGTGGGGCGCGTATCGTGCGGCGCCTTTCGGGGAGGTGGTCGTCTCCGTCGAGCGAGCGGATGCGGGAATGGTGAGCCGTGACGGCAACCGAGCGGAGTCCGCGCCGCGGGCGCACATCACGCTCGTGCGGCCGCCCGCCATTTCCTCGCGTTTCTCCTACACGATCGGCGTCGTGCTACCGCTCGGGCCTGCCTATCTAGCCGGCGCGTTGCTCGAAGCAGGACACCTGGTTGCGGCGGTGGATGGCCTCGGTGAAGCGCCGTTCCAGCGTGGGCCGACGTCGCAGCCGCACCTGATCTACCACGGCCTCAGCATCCCCGAGATCGTGGAGCGTATCGACCCGGCGACCGACGCGATCGCCGTCTCGGTGATGTTCTCGCAGCAGTGGCCGCACGTCGACGAATTGGTCCGCGCGATTCACGCGCGCTTTCCGCACCGTCCGATCTTCGTCGGCGGCGAGCACGTGACCGGGGCATGGCAGTTCGTTCTCGACACGTGCCCTCCCGTGACCGCCTGTGCGCTCGGTGAGGGCGAGGAGACGATGGTCGACCTCGCGGGATACGTCGCGGGCGCGCATCCGCTCGCCGACGTCGAGGGCATCGCTTGCCGGATCCAGGGTCACGCGGAGCGGACCGAGCCTCGCCAACGCATCCGGAACATCGACGACATCCCGCGTCCGGCCTGGCACCTGTTCCCTGTCGCGAGCTACCTCGAGGCGGGCTTCACCTACGGCGTCAACCTCGGGCGATCGATGCCGATCCTGGCCACCCGCGGATGCCCGTATCAGTGCACGTTCTGCTCGAGTCCGGCCATGTGGACGACCCGGTACTACGTGCGCGACGTGGCTGACGTCGTGGACGAGATCGCCGACTACGTCGAATGCTACCGCGCCACGAACATCGACTTCTACGACCTCACGGCCATCATCAAGCGCGACTGGATCCTGCAGTTCTGCGCGGAGCTCGAACGCCGGAAACTCGCCATCACGTACCAGCTGCCCACGGGAACCCGATCCGAGGCGCTGGATGACGAGGTCCTCGCCGCGCTGTATCGGACCGGCTGCCGCAACATCTGCTACGCTCCCGAATCGGGCTCGGCGCAGACGCTGGCGCGTATCAAGAAGAAGATCAAGCCGGAACGGATGGTGCGGTCGATGCGGGAAGCAACCCGGGCCGGAATCGTCGTCAAGGCCAACCTCATGATCGGGTTCCCCGACGAGACGCGCGAGGAGCTCTGGCAAACGGTGCGCTTCGGCATGAAGCTGGCGTGGCTCGGGGTCGAGGACCTCCCGCTGTTTCCGTTCATCCCGTATCCAGGAACGGCGCTCTACGACTCGCTGCGTGCGAAGGGCGTGGTGCCCGAGATGAGCAACGAGTACTTCGCGCAGCTCGGGTACGGTGACCTCGACAGCGCGCGATCGCTGTCGCCGCACATATCGAGCCGGCAGCTCGCGATGGTGCGCCTGGTCGGGATGCTGGTGTTTCTGTTAATCGGCTATGCGCGCCGGCCGTGGCGCGTGATCCGCACGCTGCGCGCCCTGATCACGGAGCGCAGCACGACGGTCGTCGAGCTGCGCCTGGTGGACATCAAGCGTCGGATGCTGGCGGTGGTCCGCCGTGGTGTGCGGCGCGCCGTCGGGGGGTTGAACGCAACGCCGGTCCCGAAGGGAAAGCGCAATGACCGCGTGATCGATTTCCCGGAGCCGCTTGCTGCTCCGCCGGCAAGCACCGCGTCGATCAGGAGAGTCGTGTGATGTCCGGGATGAACCGAGTCCCGTGGCGCGACCGGGCGGCGTTCAACCTCGCGTTCCTGCTCGAGCACTACTTTCCCAACAGCGACGTCGTCAAACGCCGGAGGGAAGCGGCTCGGTCGCGGGTGGTCGAGCAGCTGCGACGACGGAGCGCTGGAAAGGTCACGCCGGTCGAGCGTCAGGACGGCCTCTCCGCAAAGGACTTCCGCCGAAAGTACCTGTCGAAAGGCATCCCGGTGATCCTGGAGAACGGTGCCGCAGGTTGGCCGTTGGCCCGTTGGTCCTTCGATGGATTCCGGCAACGCTACGGCAGAGAGATGATCAAGCTCGTCCAGCGGCGGGGGGTGGCCGCCGACGAGGAGATCGTGAGCGGCCGCGAGTTCTCGGAGGAGATCCAGTTCGGCGCCTTTCTCGACCAGGTTCAGAACGGGGGCGGCAAGTACATGCGGTTCTCGCCGCTGCTCGAGAAGTTTCCCGAGTTGCTCGATGACTTCGACCACGGATTCTTCAAGCGGATGTCGGGAAACAACTGGGGCCTCACCTATCAGCTCTTCATGGGTGGCAGCGGGAGCTTCACGCCTCTGCACAATGCCATGAGCGGGTTCTTCTTCGTGAACGTGTGCGGGGTGAAGCGCTGGGAGCTCATTTCCAATCACTACCTGGCCGTCATGAACCCCAGCGCCGACGGGTTCGGCTACAACCATTCCAAGGCTCAGGTCGATCTGTCGAACCTCGAGCAGTTCCCGGGGTTCGATTGCATCGACCGGATGCAGGCCGTCATGCAGCCCGGCGACATCCTCTACCTGCCGTCGTGGATGTGGCACTCGGTCAAGAACGACTCGCCGACGATCGGCATTCGTTGCGGCTTCGTCTACCTGAAGGGGATGGTCACGGAAGCGTTCACGCTGTCTTTCATCCGACTCTTTGCGGCGCGCAATCCGTCGACGTTCCAGGCGCTGTACTACACGCTGTTCAAGAAGAACCTCGCGGAGCGGGACAAGTGGCTCCTGACGGCGAAGTTGATCAGGCGGTAGTCGGCGGCCGGCTTCCGGCAGGCGGCGCTGACGGCATCCGGTCGGGCCGCGATCTGTTCGACGCCCTGGTGCGGATCATCCATCGGGGCCGCCCGCCACGGCCGCTCGCCATCGAGCGGATCGCGCGGCCGTCGATCGAACGGTTCGAGGTCTATCGCAAGCGATCGGTGCCGGTGCTGATCGACGGTCTCTCCGCGGACTGGCCGGCCCGGTCGAACTGGTCCCTCGCCCGCCTGCGCGAGCGGTTCGCCGACCGCCTCATCTCGGTGATCCCGACCCGGCAGGGACGATTGTGCACCGACGTGGATACAGGCGTCGCCTTTCGGGCGATGCGATTCGGGGACTACCTCGATGTCCTGGAGCGCGGAGAGCGTCCGGATTCCTATCTCATCGAGCCGGGGAACAACTGGATCCCCGAACTGAGCGATGACGTGCGCGTGCCGGAGTACTGCCGGAACGCTGCGTGGCGGAACACGCGATTCTGGTTGAGCGCGGCGAATACGTCCGCGCCCCTGCACCGCGACGTCGCGGAGAATCTGTTCTTCCAGATCGTCGGTCGCAAGCGTTTCTTCCTCTATCCACCGGCCGCGTCGCCGTGGCTGTACTCCAATCCGTTCCGGTCCGGCCTGCCGAACTACAGCCGCTTCGATGCCGAGGCTCCGGACTACGACCGATTCCCACTCAGCCGCGAGGTGCGCCCCATCGAGATGGTCCTGCACCCGGGCGACGCGCTGTACTTGCCGTCGCGCTGGTGGCACCAGACGCGCTCGCTGGAGCTGAGCGCCTCGTACAACTTCTGGTGGGCTGATGGGGCGCTGGCGCTGATGGTGCGTGCCGCGGAATTCGTCAAGCGCAAGCGCGGCCTGGAGATCTACGGTCTCGAGTCCCGTCTGCCCGTCCGGGGTGCCGTGCCGCAATAGGCGAGCCGGCCCGCGCCCGCATAGTCCATGGACATTGATGCTTCGCAGCTCCGCTTCTGGCGCCGCATCGAGGGCGGGATGTACCGGCTCGGCGACACCATGTGCCGCATGCGCTGCGTGTTCTGTCCGACGAGCCTCCTACCTGGACTTCATCCACGGCCCCCGGTTCGAGGCCGACTCGCCGACGGCGCGCTACCGATCGCCGCACTGCGATCGCTGCGTGATCGGCGATCGTTGCTCGAACGTGTCGCAACGTTACGTCGACCGTGATGCGCACATGCGATTCGACGCCGACCGCGTCGGACGGGATCTCGCGTTGCGCCAACGACTGCGACCCTGGAAGGTGTAGGCGGCGCTACGAGACGGTCGGGTTACCGCAGCTCGCCGATGTGCCGGGCGGTGCTGGCGTCGTTCTGTACGCTCCGTGCGAAGTCGAGGTTCACCTGCGCGTCGGGCAGCGCGGGTTCGAGGCGCAACGCCTCGTGGAACTGGCGAATCGCGGGCTCGAGCTGGTCGCTCGCCATCAGCGCGACGCCGTAGTCGTTGTGCAGTTGCGCGTCGTCCGGGCGTTGCGCCAGTCCGCGCTCGAAGTACGGCAGAGCGTCGGCGGAGCGGCCGGCCAGGGTCAGCGCGGTCGCGAGCTGGGCCTGCACATCCGGCGCGGCGGGGTCGAGGCGCAGCGCCGCCTCGTATTCGGCGATCGCCTCGCCGAGCCGATCGGCAGTGCGCAATGCGTTGCCGAGATGGAGATGCGTGTCGGCGTGCTCCGGTGTGAGGCGCACGGCTTCGCGCAGGTGCTCGATCGCGGCATCGGTCTCGCCCATCTGCGCCAGCAGCAGTCCGAGGTTGTTCTGCGCCTCGGTGGAATCGGCTGCGAGACGCACGGCCGCGCGGAAGTGCTGCAGCGCATCCTCACGCCGCCCCTGCCGCCAGAGCAGCAGGCCGAGGTTGTTGTACGCCTGGGCGTTGTCGGGCCGGATGCGGATCGCCTCACGGTAGCGCGCGATGGCCGCCTCCGGCTGCCCGCTGTCGCGCAGCGCGTTGCCGAGGTTGAAGTATGCACCGCCGAACTCCGGATCGAGAGCGATCGCCGCCGAGAGCTGCTCGATGGCTTCGTCGAGGCGGCCGACCTCGGTAAGCACCACGCCGAGATTGTTGTGGGTCTCCGCAGAATCCGGCTCGTCACGCAGCGCCAGCCGGTATTGTGCGGCCGCGTCCTCGCGCCGCCCCTGCCGCCAGAGCAGGCGGCCGAGGTTGTTGTGCGCGTGCGCATAATCGGGCTTGCTGCGCAGCGCCGCCTGGAAGTGCTCGAGCGCCGCCTCGGGCTCGCCCGCGTTGCCGAGCGCCACGCCGAGGTTGTTCTGCGCGATGGGATTGTCGCGCATCACGCGTACGGTGTGCGAGAGCAGGGTCACGCCGTCGTGCCAGCGCCCAACCTCCGCCCAGGCGACGGCCGCATAGATGCCGAGGATCGCCGCCAGCGCGGCGCCGACCGCCGGCGCGGGAATGGGCCGACGCCCCACGCGCTCGGCCACGCCCCAGGCGAGCGCGACGAAGATGCCGACCAGCGGCACGTAGGTGTAGCGATCGGCGTATGCCTGGCTGCCGATCTGTACCAGGCCGATGACCGGCACCAAGGTGACGAGATACCAGAGCCATCCGACCACCGCGTACGGATGGCGCCGGCCACCGCGAAGCACGACGGCAGACACGAGCACCAGGATCAGCGCGGCGCCGAGCACCTGCCAGGCGGGGATCTGCCTGCCGTACGGATAGAGCACCGCGAGGTCGGCCGGCCAGATCGCCATCAATAGATAGCGCACGTAGGGCTGGCGACGGCGCTGAGCAGCAGCAGCGGCGCCTTTTCCCACACCAGTGTACGCATCGGCACCGCTCGGCTGCGAGGGGCCGTGGGGGCGCGGCGCGCCTGCGCGCGCAGGAGCGGGCGAGCGCCGCCGGCGGCGGGGAGCGCACCGAATGGGGCGAAGCGACCGAGCGGCCACAGGTCGAGCAGGAGGAGCACGAAGGGCAGCGTCACGAGCATCGGTTTCGCCATGAGGCCGAGTGCGAACCAGCCGAGCAGCGCCGCATACCAGCGTGCGGTGCCGGTGTCGGCGTAGCGCGCGTACGCCCACAGACAGAGAAACCAGAAGAACGTGCTGAGCACGTCCTTGCGCTCCGCGATCCAGGCTACCGACTCGACGTGCAGCGGGTGGATGCCGAACAGCGCCGCGACGGCGAAGCTCGGCCAGGTCGCGCCGCTCATGCGTAGCAAGACGGCGAACAGCAGCAGCGTGTTCGCCAGGTGTAAGCCGACGTTGACGAGATGCAGCGCCCCGGCGCTGATGCCGAAGAGCTGCACGTCGAGCATGTACGAGAGCCACGTCAGCGGGATCCAATTTCCCAGCTGGCCGGTCGTGAGCGCCCAGCGGACGCCGTACAGCGTCAGACCGCGGCGGACGACCGAGTTGTCCCTGACGTAGCCGAGATCGTCGTACTCGACGAAGATTCCTACGCGCCTACTCGCGATCGGCCGAGCCGCTGCTCCGCTTGACTCGTCGCGGTAAACCGCCTACGAACCGGCCCGATCCGCCGTCCGTCCGGACCGTCTTCGACCCGAGGTAGGTCTCCGTGATCGCGACCCAGTCGTGATGCGCGCCGCGTTGGTGGCGCTCGTGCTCGCGGCACTGTTCGTCGCTGGGCGTGCGCGTGCCGACGAAGCGCCGTGCACGGCGATGGTGCACGACTGGGTCGGTCGTGCGGCGAGCGCGGGGCACACGCGCATGATCGCGGTGGCGTGTGCGCCCGAACGGGTGCGGGTGCGCCTCGAGCCCGACGGCGCGGAGCCGTACGAGGTCGAAGTCGCCGAAGGGCCGGGACCGGCGTTCCGACGCATCGGTCGCTTCCGTCTCTCGCCGCTGCTCGTGGTGAACGACTGGCGCACGCTGCCCGCGCCGCGCCCGTTTGGTGTGCGCACGCGCTACGCGTGGATGGTCTTCGCCGCGCTGCTGCTCGTGTTCGCGACCCGCCTCCGCGCGCCGCCGCCGATCGCACGCGGGGATCGCATCGCGTGTGGGGTGTTCTTCGTCGCGGCGTTCGCGCTGCGCGTCGCACTCGGCATGTGGGGACCGCATCACCCCGGACTCGCGCCACTCTGGATCCTCGGCGGGACGACCGACGCGAACGAGCTGGTGCACTACGGGCCCGGTTACGCCGAGCTGTTCACGCTGCTCACCGCGCCGCTCCGCCCTGCGCACGTCGCGCCAGATCACGCGCTCTACGCGACGAACGCGCTCCTCTCGGCACTCGTCCCGCCGCTCGCGTACGTGCTGGCGCGATTCGCAGGAATCGACGCGCGCCGCGCGTGGCTCCCGGCGGTGCTCCTCGCGGCGGAGCCGGTGTCGATCCGCATCGCCGCGAGCGAGTCGTACTTCCCCGGCATCGTCGCGCTGTGTGTCGCCGGTGCCGTGTGCCTCCTCGCCGCGGCGGATGCGTGGTTCGCGCCCAGACGATCGCGCGCGGACCGTGCGCGCGCGTTCGCCTTCGCAATGGCGGGTGGCCTCCTCGTCGCGCAGGCGTCGCGCATCCATCCGATCGCATGGAGCGAAGCGGGGCTCGTACCGCTCGCTGCGGTTGCATCGCGGCGCACGATGAAGATACACGAGCGGTTCCTGTTCGTGGGTGCCGCGTACGCGGTGGTCGCGCTCCTCGTGCTCGTCACCAGCGGCTCGCAACTGCTCGGGGTGTTGAACAGCCTCACCTCGGGTGAACTCGCGCGCACGCGGCCGGTGCCGACCGTCACGCCCGCGCTGGTCTCGGTGCTCGTCTGCGCGGTTGCGGCCCTCCTCGCGCGACCGCGATGGCTCCCCCTCGTCGCTGCACCGCATCTCGCGATCGCCGCGGTGACACGCGTGCAGTACACGATGGAGGGGGCGCTCTGGATGGAGAGCTACGACACGCTCGTGTTCGTGATGCCGATCATCGCCCTCGCGAGTCTCGTTCCCGAGCGCGTCGCGAAGCATCGCGCCGCCCCGCTCGCCATCGCGACCATCGTGGCGTTCCTCGTCGCGTATCGACTGGCGGACGTCCGCGGCGCGCGCTCCACCAATCATCTCGAAGACGCGTGGATCCGTGCGTGGATGACGCAGCTCCCCGCGGAATGTCGCACCCTGCACGTCGCCTTCGCCGGTCATCAGGACCTGTTCCTCCCGACCTACGCGGCCTCGCCGCGCCCGCAGTCCGCGTTCGTGCGACTCGATCTCCGCCACGACATCGATCTCCGATCGGCGCTCGGCGCGATCGGCTGCACGTTCTATCTCCACACCTCCCTCTGTTCGACCGAGCAGGGCAGCGATGCGTGCGCGCGGATCGAGTCGCAGCTCGAACTCGTGCCGGTCACGGGCGCGTCGTTCCCCGCCGTCCCGCGCGATCGATTCGTCGGTGACCCGATCGAGAGCGTGATCTACCGGGCGGTGGCACTGCGCTAGACGGGCCCAAGATTCACCGTTTATGTATGAGCGAAATGGAGTATGCTCCCGCCATGCTCGCTGGGCCTCGTGGAGAGGCGCTCCGATCGGTAGCCGTTGCGGCACCCGCGTTCAACGAGGCCGCCGGTATCGAGCGGTTCGTGCGGAGCTGGCAGGATGCGCTGCAGGCGCGCTCGCCCCTCGACCTGGCAGAGATCGTGGTCTGCAACGACGGTAGCCACGATGCAACCGGCGCCTTGCTCGATGCGCTCGCGCGGGAATGCCCGGCGTTGCGTCCCGTGCACCACGCAACGAATCGCGGAGCGGGGCGTGCGATGGCAACAGCCATCGCGCACACGCGTGCGGCGTGGGTGCTGTTGCTCGACGCCGATGGACAGTTTCCACCGACGTGCCTCGAGCTCTTCGAGGCGGCACTCGCCGCACGACCCGAGGCGCGCGCGCTGCTTGGTGAACGCCGCCGCAAGCACGACAGTGTCTTCGCGCAAGCCGGGGCACGGCTGACGACCGCCATCCT
>VBKG01000035.1 GCA_005879585.1 Deltaproteobacteria bacterium
TCCACGGCCGGGGCGCCTGCGACCATCCAGGCGGCGGCCGCGGCCACGGCCAGTCCGATCGCCGCCGGCCAGGGGCGCCACACGACCGCCACCGTCGCGACGCCGATCGCGAACCCGGCGGCGGCCGCGACCGTTCCCCCGACGAGCGGTAACACGGCCTCGAGCGTGCTGCGGTCGGAGGTCGAGAGGAGCCGCCATCCGCCGCCGAGGAACCACCGGCCCGTCGCCAGCGCTGCGCCGCCGATCAGCAGCGCTCCGGCGGCGCGCACCAGGGCGGTGCGACGGTCGCCCGCCGGGGGCGACGCCGCGAGCAGTGCGACGACTGTCGGTCCGGTCAGCAACGCGAGCGCCGGCAGGCTCGGGAGCAGATAGTGGCGCAGCGTCGTCGCCGCGGGCATGAAGGTGACCACGGGCGCGGCGGCCCAGCAGAGGAGGAACCGCACGCGGGCGTCCCGAAAGCCGCCGCTGCGGCGGAGTCGCCACAGGGCGACAGCCGTGAATGGCGTCCACGGCAGGGCGCTCGCGAGCAGGTGGAGGGGGTAGAACGCCAGGTGACGCACGAGTCCGCCGTGGGCGGGCACGTAGTCGGATGTCCCGAAGCCGCCGATCAGGTTTCCGAGATAGCGGCCCACCAGGTGCTCGCGGACGAAGAGTCCGCCCCAGCCGGCCAGCGCGACGCCGTACCAGCCGAGCCCGATTACGAGGAAGGCCACGACGCCGGCCCCGGTGCACAGCTGCGGCACGCGGCGGATGCTCCGCTGCCACGCGAGGAAGCCCGCCATCGTCACGCAGAACAGCGCCGGCGCGACCGGCCCCTTGGCGAGCGTCGCGAGGCCGAGGATGGCGAGCGCCGCGGTGGCCGCCCTTCGGCTCCCGTCGCGCCACCAGCGGAACGCGAGCCCGAGGGCGACGGTCAACAGCAGCGTCATGAGCACGTCGGGACGGGCGACGCGGCTGTGGTCGAAGAGCGCCGGCATCGTCGCCAACGCGATCGCCGCTGCGATCCCGACACGAGGTCCGCCGAGCTCGACGGCGAAGCGCGCCGTCCAGCCGACGAGTGCGGCGCCGGCGAGCGCCGACGGCAGCCGGACGGCGGCCTCGGAGAACCCGGCGGCGCCGCAGGGCAGGGCGGCCAGCCAGTGATAGAGGAGCGGCTTGTCGGGCAGCGTGTCGCCGTTGAAGCGCGGCAGGAGCCAGTGGCCGGCGACGATCTCCTGGACGATGCCCGCCTCGCGCGCCTCGTCGTCCCCGACGATGTCCGTGTCGCCGAGGCCGTGGAGCGCGGCGGCGAGGAAGCCGGCGGCGAGGAGCAGCGCCAGTCGGTCAGCGGACGACAAACCGGCCCCGCTCGCCGCGCGGCTCCGTCCAGCGGACCTCGACGTCCGTGACGCGCGCGGCGGGCGGACCGTGGCGGGCCCACGCGATCAGCGCCTCGACGGCCTCGCGCTCGCCCTCGACCTCGGCCTCGACCGCGCCGTCGGGCCGGTTCCGCACCCAGCCGGCGACGCCGAGCCGCTCGGCCTCGTTCTCCATCGAGCCGCGATACCAGACGCCCTGCACCCGGCCGCGGATCAGGAGGTGCGCGCGAACCGCCATCACTCGCCGAGGAGCTTCAGGAGCGCCTTCTCCTCGAGCATCGGGAGACCGAGCGTCTTGGCCTTTTTGAGCTTGGAGCCGGGATCGGCGCCGACGACCACGTAGTCGGTCTCCTTGCTGACGCTCGCCTGGAGCCGTCCGCCGAGCGCCTCGATCCGGCGCTGCGCCTCGGGCCGCGTCATCGATTCGAGGCTGCCGGTCAGCACGAACTTCTTTCCCGCAAGTGGTCCCTTCGGGCGCGTGACCGCGGCGGGTCGGACGCCGGCGGCGAGAAGCTTCTGGATGGCCTTCCGGTTCTGGCGCTCCGTGAAGAAGCCCCGGATGCTCGCCGCGACCTCCGGACCGACGTCGCGCACCTCCTGGAGCTCCGTCTCGGAGGCGTCCATCAGCCGCTCGAGGGTCCCGAAGTGCTCCGCGAGCGCCCGGGCCGTCGCCTCGCCCACCTGGCGGATGCCGAGGGCGACGAGCAGCTGCGGCAGCGTCGTCTGCTTGCTGCGCTCGAGCTGCGCACGCAGGTTCGCGGCGGACTTCTTGCCCATGCGCTCGAGCGAGGCGAGCGTTTCGGCGTCGAGCGCGTAGAGGTCGGCGACGTCGCGCACGAGACCGCGGTCCACGAGCTGCTCGACGAGCTTCTCGCCGAGACCCTCGACGTCCATGGCGCCGCGCGCGCCGAAGAACCGGAGCTGCTGCTTCAGCTTGGCCGGGCAGTCGAGGCCGATGCAGCGGTAGGCGACCTCGCCCTCGGCACGTTCGACCTTGGCCCCGCAGACCGGGCACGTGGACGGCATCCGGAAGCGCTTCTCGTGGCCCGTCCGGCGCTCGGTCACGACCTTCACGACGTACGGGATCACGTCGCCGGCGCGCTCGAGGAGCACCGTGTCGCCGATGCGGACGTCCTTCCGCTCGATCTCGTCCATGTTGTGGAGCGACGCGTTGCGCACCGTGACGCCGCCGACCGGCACGGGCTCGAGCTCCGCGACGGGCGTGAGCACGCCGGTGCGTCCGACCGAGGGAAAGATGTTCACGATGCGCGTCGTCGCCTGGCGTGGCTTGAACTTCCACGCGACGGCCCAGCGCGGCGCGCGCGAGATCTCGCCGAGCCGACGCTGCAGCGCGAGATCGTTCACCTTGACCACGATGCCGTCGATCTCGTGGGCGAGCGCGTCGCGGTCGCGCTCGAGCTCGGCATAGAAGGCGCCGGCGGCCGCCACGGAGTCGAGCACGCGGCGGTTCGGCACGGCCTTGAGGCCCCAGTCCTGGAAGGCATCGAGCACCGCCCAGAGGGTCGGCAGCTTCGTGCCGCGCATCTCGCCCACGCCGTGACAGACGAGGTCGAGCGGCCGGGACGCGGTGATGCGCGGATCGAGCTGCTTCAGCGACCCGGCGGCGGCGTTCCGCGGGTTCGCGAACACCGGCTGGCCCGCCTCCTCGCGCTCCCGGTTCAACCGGCGGAACGCCTCGATCGGCAGGTACACTTCGCCGCGGACCTCGAGCAGCTCGGGGATCGCGTGCGCACCGCGGTGGAGCCGGAGCGGTACACTCCGAATCGTGCGGATGTTCGGCGTGACGTTCTCGCCGACGACGCCGTCGCCGCGCGTCGAACCGGTGGCGAGCACCCCGTCCTCGTAGACGAGCTCGACGGCGACCCCGTCGATCTTCGGCTCGCCGACGTACTCGATCCGCTCGCGGTTCAGGAACTTCCGGATGCGGGCGTCGAACTCCGCCATCTCCTCCGGCGTCGTGATGTTGCTGAGCGACAGCATGGGGTGGCGATGGCGGACCGTTTCGAACTTCTCGAGCGGCCCCGCGCCCACCCGCTGCGTCGGCGAGTCGGGGCTCGCCAGCTCCGGGTGCTCGGCCTCGAGCGACTCGAGGCGGCGGAAGAGGTCGTCGTATTCGGCGTCCGAGACGATCGGGTCGTCGAGCACGTAGTAGCGGTAGTTGTGGTGCTCGAGCTCGCGGCGGAGCCGCTCGATCACCTGGCGGACGTCTCGGGAGGCGCGCGCCATCGTCGCGTTCCTGACTAGCAGCTCGGCAAAGGGCGCTCCACCGCGGCGGCGCGCGACCGTGCTTGACGGTCGCAGGTCATCTGCTATGAGCCGCCCGGTGCGGCGCCGCCTCGCGATCCTGGTCGCTGCGCTGGCGGCGCCGCCGCTGGCCTGCGCGCTCGAGCTCCCGGTCGTCGCGCGGTCGCTCTCGAACGGCCTTCGCGTGCTCGTGCACGAGGACCATTCGGCGCCGGTCGTGTCGTCATACGTTTTCTACCACGTCGGCTCGCGCAACGAGGTGCGCGGTGCCACCGGCATCTCGCACCTCTTCGAGCACATGATGTTCAACGGCGGGAGGAAGTTCGGTCCCGGCGTTTTCGACGACCTGATCGAGGGAAACGGCGGCTCCACCAACGGCTACACGACGCGCGACTACACCGCGTACCTGAACAACTTCCCGCGCGAGGCGCTGCCCGTCGTGCTCGACCTCGAGAGCGACCGGATGGCGAACCTCGCCATCACCAAGCAGAACCTCGAGCAGGAGCGCGGCATCGTCATGGAGGAGCGCCGCCTGCGCATCGACAACGAGGTGTGGGGCGTGATGGACGAGGCGCTGTACCTCCAGGCCTTCGTCGAGAGCCCGTACCGGTGGAACGTCATCGGCTTCATGCCGGACATCGCGCACATCACCCTCGACCAGGCGCGCGCGTACTTCCGGACGTATTACGCGCCCAACAACGCCACGGTGGTGCTCGCCGGCGACGTCGATCCGCCGGCCGCGTTCCGGCTGGTGGAGCGCTACTTCGGCGCCATCCCGCGCCGGCATCCGCCGCCGCCCGTCGATTCGAGCGAGCCGCCGCAGGACGGCGAGCGACGGGCGGTCGTACGCAAGAACGCCGAGCTCCCGGCGGTGATGATCGGCTATCACGTGCCGCGCGCGGTCGACGCGGACCGTGCGTCCCTCGACGTCGTGGAGCGGCTGCTCGGCGGCGGCGAGAGCGCGCGCCTCCACCAGGACCTCGTCCGCCGACACGAGGTGGCGACGGTGGTCGAGGCCAACGACACGTGGGGCATCGACCCCGAGCTCTTCTGGATCTACGCGCAGGCGAGGCCGAAGAAGACCGCCGCCGCGCTCGAGGAGCGGATCGACGCGGTGGTCGGAGAGCTTCGCTCGAAGCGGGTGCCGGACGACGAGCTCGCCAAGGCGAAGAGCCAGCTACGGTCGGAGTACGTCGAGGGGCTCAAGACGGTGAGCGGTAAGGCCAACAAGCTCGGATTCTTCGAGACGGTCTTCGGGGATTATCGCGCGCTCTTCCGCCTGGAGGACGCGTGGCGCGCCGTGAGCGCCGACGACGTCCAGCGGGTGGCGCGCACGTACCTCGACCGGACGCATCGGACGGTCGTGGTGCTCGTCCCCGTGCCGGCGCCGGGCCGGCCGGCGAGCGGACGGCCGCCGCGTCCCGGGGGCGTGTCGTGAAGGCGCTCGCGCTGCTGCTCATTCTGTCGGGGTTCGCGTACGCGGAGGACGACCTCCGGCTCCCGCGCGTCACGCGGGCGATCTTCGACAACGGGCTCCACGTGATCGTCGCCGAGTACCACGAGCTGCCGCTCGTCGAGTTCCATCTGATCGTGGGTGCGGGGGCAGCCCAGGATCCGGCAGGCAAGGAGGGCGTGTCGGCGGTGACGGCGAACGCGCTCCGTCGCGGCGCCGGCAAGCTGTCGGCCGAGGAGCTCGCCCGGGCGATCGAGTCGCTCGGCGGCCGGATCAGCACCACGCCCGGCACCGACGGCACGATCGTGACCGCGGAATTCCTGCGCGACGACTTCGCCGCCGGCCTCGACCTCCTCCGCCAGGTGATGCTCGACCCGAAGTTCTCCCGCGACGAGGTCCGCCGAGCGCGCGAGGAGCAGGCCGCGGCGATCGTCGCCGGCTTCGAGGACGCGAGCACCGTCGCCGAGAAGTGCTACGGCAACTTCCTGTACGGCTCGCATCCGTACGGGCGGCCGGTCGAGGGTCGGCGGTCGACGGTGTCCGACATCGGTCGCTCCGACGTCACGGCGTACTACGACCGCTGGTACCGGCCGAACAATACGACCCTCGTGCTCGTCGGCGACGTGTCGGCCGTCGATGCCGTCATCCGGTTGCGCGAGGCGTTCGGGGCATGGCGGGCGCGCCCCGACGCCATTCCGCTTCGTCCGACGGCGCCCGAGCCCGTCGCCGCGCGGCGGGTGCTGCTCGTCGACAAGCCGGATGCGACGCAGGCCCAGATCCGGTTCGGCAACGTCGCCATCAAGCGGAGCGACCCGGACTACCTGCCGGCGCAGGTGGCCAACACGATCCTCGGGGGCGGATTCACCTCCAAGCTCATCGAGGAGCTGCGCGTGAAGCGGAGCCTCACGTACGCGGCCTGGAGCATGTTCGCGGCCCGTTTCGGCGGCGGCGACTTCCGGCTCGGCACCTTTACGAAGAACCCGACCACGGCCGAGACGCTCGATTTGGCGCTCACCGTCGAGGGCGACTTCCGGAACCGGCTGCCCGACCGGAAAGCGCTCGACAAGGCGAAGTCGTACCTGCGCGGGCAGTTCCCGCTCCGCCTGGAGACCCCGGACGCGCTCGCCGCCCGGCTCGCCGAGATCGAGTTCTACGGCCTACCGGTCGACGAGCTCGCGACGTTCCGCCGGCGCGTCGCAGCCGTGACGCCCGCGGACGTCCAGCGCGTCGCGCGTGCGCACATGCCGCCGCCGGATCGCGTGGCGGTGGTCGTCGTGGGCCAGGCGTCGCAGGTGCGGGCGCCGCTCGAGGCGAAGTTCGGGCCCGTCGAGACCGTCGCGCCCGACGCGTGCGAGAAGCTCTCGATGCCGCGCCGCTGATCGACGAAGGGTTTCATCTGCCGCGACCGAGCGTCGGCTTCGTCAGGTCCCCTCGAATCTCGATCTTGCCGCGGGCTGCCCCCAGTAACGACTTTCGCGGTGCCGCGGCTGCGAAGATGAACTCGTCTTCGTGGTCATGTTCAGGATTCCGCCGACCCGACGAATCGAGCGAGCGCCGTCGAGAACCGTTCGAGTGCGGCGAGGCCGGTCGGGATCTCGCCCCACAACCGGTCGACGTCCACGGACGCATATCCGTGCGCGATCCGGTTGCGCAGCCCCGCGGCCGCGGTCGTTTCTCCGGCGAGCGCTATATCGATCACGCCGTGACGCGCCAGGATCTGGAACGCTTCACCATAGGAAGCCGGAATGCCCCATCCCTCGTCCGACGTAACGTGGAATGCAACGTCGGCGGCTTCCTGGATCGCGACCAGTAGGCTGAGGGCGATGGCATCCTGTCGGTCGATATCGTCACGCAACGCTTCCGCAGTGACCGGTCGCCGGTCTCGCACGCGCCGGACGTGCTCGCGGAGTGTGGCGAGCTTCTGGAGGACGATGGACCGGTCGGTCATGGGACGCAAAGTCCTTGTCGTGCCCGCCGCGAGCCGCCTCCGGAACGTCTCCTCTGCACGGTGTACCGCGGGTGCGATGTCCGCGTACTCCGCGGCGGAGGCCGCCACGAACCGCACCACGTCGGGTCGCGATCGCGCCGCGACGGGAATCCCCGTCCGAATGATGTTCCACTTGAGCAACGTGCTGGCATGGTCGAGGCGAACGAGGTCGACCGGTCGTTCGCAGGCGCCTTCAAGGCGACCTTGAAGCTCCAGCTCCGCGCGCAGCGGCAGCCCTGAATCGACGGGTAGAATACCCACGTCGACGTCGCTCGTCGCGTGCATTGTCTCGCGAGCGGCCGATCCGAACACGAAGGCGAGACGAAGCGGC
>VBKG01000612.1 GCA_005879585.1 Deltaproteobacteria bacterium
CGCGCGCTGCTCCGTGCGGTCTGCGAGCGGGCGGCCGAGGAGAGCGGCTGGTCGGACATCAATGCTGCCCATCTCGCGCGCCTGCGCACGGCCATTCGCGACGTGCCGATCGTCGAGCTGCCGTTCCTCTTCGTCGAGGAGTTCGATCGCGCCGAGGTCGAGCGGCTGTCGCGCGAGCTCGAGGCGGCCGGGACGGATCGGGCGGCCGTCTCTGCGCTCGGACCATGACGCTCGCCGATCTCGTCGCGCGGCACCAGATCGTCATCTCCGCCGGCAGCGGCGGCGTCGGGAAGACGACCGTCGCCGCCTCGCTCGCGCTCTGGGGCGCGCTCGAGGGGCGGCGCGCCGTCGTGCTCACCATCGACCCCGCGCGCCGGCTCGCCACCTCGCTCGGGCTCGAGTCGCTGGGGAGCGGGGAACGGACGATCTCCGCGGAGGTCTTCCGGGCGCAAGGGCTCGCGCCGCGGGGTACGCTCGCCGCGATGATGCTCGACCAGAAGGGCGCGTGGGACGCGCTGGTCGAGCGTCACGCGCCACCGGAGGCCCGCGACCGGATCCTCACCAACCGGTTCTACCAGCACCTCTCGCAGAGCTTCGCGGGCTCGTACGAGTACATGGCGATCGAGCAGCTCTGCGCGCTGGCGGAGAGCGGCCGCTACGACCTGATCGTGGTCGACACGCCGCCGACGCGCCACGCGCTCGACTTCCTCGAGGCGCCGCGCCGGATCGCCGACTTCCTCGACCGGAAGATCATCAAGTGGTTCGTCCGCCCCTACTTCTCCGCGGGGTGGTCGGCGCTCCGCGCGATGAACCGGACGGCGGGGTTTCTCCTCCGGCGCCTCGAGCAGGCGACGGGCATCGCCGCGCTCGCCGAGATATCGGATTTCTTTTCGAGCATGAGCGGGCTCTTCGAGAACTTCCAGACGCGCATCGACCGCGCCCACGAGATCCTCCGCGCGCCGGGGACGGCGTTGGTCCTCGTCTCGAGCCCGGAGGAGCAGGTGCTCGGCGACGCCGAATACCTCTCGAGCAAGATGTCGGCCTTGCGCATGCCGTTGAAGGGCGTCGTCCTGAACCGCGTGCACGCCGAGTTCCGTCCCGGCCGCCGCGGCCGGGACGAGATCGGTCCCGAGGAGCTGGAGCACGTGTCGGCGCTCCTCGGTCAGACCATCGGCGCGGCGGAGGCGGGGGAGCTGGCGGCCAACTTCGTCGACTACCAGGCGCTCGCGCGCGGCGAGTCGCTGCGCATCGAGCAGTTCCGGGGCGGCCTGCCGCGTGGGGTGCCCGTCGTCAACGTCCCGAATTTTTCGCGCGACGTCCACGATCTCGCGAGCCTGGCCGGCATGCATACGCATCTGTTCGGAACGCGCGCCGCCGCGTGAGGCCCACACCGGGTTGACGCAGCGTCGCCGGAATGGCTTAAGGCAGCCGGCCCCCAGCGACGGCAGTCAGAACAGAGGAGGAGTGACGATGCGCGGACGCTACGTGAACGCTTTTCTGGCGGCGATGTTAGCGGGTGGACTTTACGCCGGTCAGGCCACGGCCGCCACCAGGACGTTCTTCGCCGTGCTGAACGCCGGGCAGGAGACGCCGCCGAACGATAGCAATGCGCTTGGCGTCGCGTACCTGACGTTCGACGACAAGACCCTGAAAGTCTGCTACTCGGTCTCGTACATCAGCCTGAGCGGCCCGGCGAGCGCGGCGCACATTCACGGGCCGGCCGCGCCGGGCGTGTCGGCGGCCGTCCTCGTGGCGCTCTCGCCGACCGCCAACCCCTTGAACGGCTGCGTGACGCGTCGCCGGCAGGGGGCGACTCGGCCGTCAGCTCGGCGTCCGCACGCAGCGTGTCCCAGCGGCGGCACGCGGGGCAGTGGCCTTCCCAGGCCTCGGTGGGCTGCAGGCACACGGCGCAGCGGAACGACGATGCGCCGGACACGTGCCGGAGCGCCGCCTGCGCGAAGGCGGCCGACGCCTGATCGTGCTGCCCCTGGCGGCGGTGCAGCTCGCCCCATACGAGATGCGCGAACGAGTTGCCTGCCGCCGAGTCGGGCAGGGCGCGGAGCACTTCGCCGGCCTCCTCGAACCGTTGCTGGAGGACGAGGAAGCGCGCGAAGAGCAGCGGCAGCGCGCGGGAGCGCGGGTGGCGGCGAAGGAGCCGCCGGTAGACGCGTGCCGTCC
>VBKG01000036.1 GCA_005879585.1 Deltaproteobacteria bacterium
CCCGGCACTTCCGTCGGGCCCATCATCACCTTGCCGTCACCCTTCTTCACCCGCCCGAGCGCGGCGTCGAGGTCCTTCACGTTGACGTAGTAGAGCCAGTGCGGCGGCGCCGGGTAGCCCTTGGGCCTCGTCATCATCCCGCCGAGGGTGCGGCCGCCCTTGCCGTACATCTGGTAGGTGCCTCTCTCCGGTCCCATGTCCATCGCGTCGGTCTTCTGCCAGCCGAAGAGCTGCGAGTAGAAGCGAAACGCGGCCTCCCACTCGCCAGCGAGTAGCTCGTGCCACGAGAAGTGGCCGTTCGTCGGCTGCGCCGGCTGCGGCGACTCGGGGCCCGAGCCCTTGAAGAGCGCGATCACGGCGCCCTGCGGGTCTGCGATGACGCTGAAGCGGCCGACCTTCGGGATGTCCATCGGCGGCACGTACGCCTTCGCACCGAGCGACTCGGCCTTCTTCGTGAGCGCGTCGACGTTGTCTGCGGCCACGTAGGCGAGCCAATGCGGCGGGGCGCCCATCTTCCTGGCGTCGTCGGGCAGCGTCGTCACGCCGCCGATCGAGCTTCCGCCGACGGTCCACGTCGAGTAGGGCATGTCGCCCTCGAACGCCTCCGTGCCCCACCCGATCACGTCCTTGTAGAACTTGATCGCGCCGTTCACGTCGCTCGTCTGCAGCTCGTACCAGACGAAGTTGCCCTGTGTGTCGCTCATCGGCTCTCTCCTTCCCGCTGTCGGTTGCCCAAGGCCTACTATCCTCCGGTCGGAGTTCTCGGGTCGATACCCTGCGTCATGGATGCGATTCACGAACCTTGCGCTCTGGGCGTCCACTGCGGTACGCCGCGGCGCAGGGATGCACCCACCACGATCATTGGCCGGCATCGTCAGACGAACGGTCCTGGCGACGCTGCTCGGGACGCCAACGATCGCGACCGCCCTCGGGCCGGTCATCGCCCCCGGGATCGCCTTCGAGACCGAGTCGGCGGTCGCGGCGAATGGGCCCATTCCGACTGCCAACGCCCTGGCGACGTGCGGCTCGAACACCGACAGTTACCTCGCCGAGCTCCTGCACGTCTTCCCGAGCGATGCCAAGGTGACCAAGCACTGGCCGGACATCGTGCCGGGCAAGGTGTTCCGGCTCTCGGGAACGGTCACCGACTCCTCGCTCGGCAGCGGCGATCTGCCCTTCGACCATCCGTTCGGCAGCGACCTCAACTTCGACGTCGCGCCGGACGCGCCCTACGCGGCGTTGAAGCAGTTCGCAGCCGACGGCACGGAAGCCGGCGCCCCCGACACCCAGCACGTCGAGCTGGAAGAGGGGCTCGTCCCGCACCGCGCCGACCGGGCGGCGGGCCCGCTCACCGGCCAACCCTGGTACGAGATGTCCGCCGCGAACCGCGGCAACCTGCTCGACGGGTTCGTGCCGCAGCCCGGCGATCGCGTCGCCCTCATGGGCCACTGGATCATCGACTGCGGGCACACCGACTACGAGACGGAGATCCATCCCGTCACGTTCCTCGCCGTCGCCCGCACCGAGGGCGACGCAACGGTGGCACGCGTCTTCTTCAACCCGTACCACGTGACGCAGGTCTACTCACCCGATCCCGCGGTTCCCGGGCGCGTCGAGGACCGGAGCCGCTTCGCCGACCCGGCGGTGAAGACGTTCCCCTCCTACCTCGTGGACGACGTCGTCCGGCTCCTCCAGCAGACGAAGGATCATCTGGGCGGCGGCGTCCTGCTCGAGGCCGAGCACGAATCACCGCCCCCATGGCGCGTGTGCGCGCCGCTCGGCACCTCGGGCCGTCGCTTGCGCGTCGAGGGGCACTTCGCGCTCCGGCGCGGCGTCAACCTCACCTTCGCGCGCGACCGGCGGGCCGGCTGCATCACCGTCACGACGACGCTCGGCCTCGACTATGTGGCGCAGGATCCGCCGCTTCGCGTCTGCACGCTGCCGTGGGACTGGTTGAACGAGCAGGCTGCCGGCGAGGCCGGCGTCCCGGGTCTCGACATCCGCGCGCGGATCGAATCGTTCCTGCCATCCTCGGTGTGGCCCCTCGTCGACAACACGCCCGACGCGACATGCGCCGACGGCCTGGTCGGGTGGCTGCCGCGAAGCCTGCGCCGCCGTGTCACCGACCCCACGCGCGTCTTTCCGCTGATCGGGACGCTGTCCGTGGCGTGGCGGTGACGCGCGCGTCGGCGATTCGGAACCGCTTCGGCTACCAGACGGCCTTCTGCCGCTGAACGGGCAATCGTCTCCGGCCGTCAGAGCAAGCGGGGCACGGCGCCATCGCTGCGTGAACAGCGCGCTTCAACGGCGGGCGAGCATGGCGGCGCCTTCTTGGAGATACGCCAGGCGGTAGCGCAGCACGCGGGCGAGGTACTCGCGAGTCTCGGGGATCGGAGGGATCCCGCCCGCGTCGTCGACCCGTCGAGCCCCGGCGTTGTAGGCGGCGATCGCGAGCGGCAGGTTCCCGCGGTACCGGTCGAGCAGCATGCGGAGATGACGACACCCTCCCTCGATGTTGTCGCGCGGGAGGAAGACGTCGCGCACCATGTGCTTTGCGGCCGTCTCGGGCATCAGCTGCATCAGCCCACGCGCGCCCTTCGGCGAGACGGCGAGCCGGTTGAAGTCCGATTCCGCCTTGATCACCGCCTTCACGAGCGCGTACTCGACGCCGTAACGGCTGGCGACGTCACGGATGAGCTCGTCGTACGAGGTCGGCACCGGCGCGGGGCTCCTCTGCCCCGTGGGGACCGCCGCGTTCGTGCCGGGGACGAGCGTCCGCGGCGCGGTCGGGCGAGCGCGCACCCGGCGGATGATCAACCAGCGCGTGGCGGTCTCGATGGGGGTGCTACTGAGGACGATCGCGCCCGAACTCGTACGGTACCGGTAGAAGACGCCGGCGTTCGCCGTCGTGACGAGTCCGACCCCGAGCCCGATCACCGCCCCCCACCCAGCCACCCGCATCCCGACCACGATACGGGTCGAGCCGCGCGAGCTCAATCAAAACGTCGCTGCCTTGCGTGTCAAAGCGTTGACGTCGTCAAGCACCCGAGCGGATGGCGTCGGGCGTGCCGCCGTCAGCCCGGAACGCGCTCGAACGGTGGTGTCAGGGTGTGATGACGGCCCTGCCGTGGACCTCGCCGCGTTCGAGCGAATCGAGCGCTTCGTTGACCTGCTCGAGAGGATATCGCCGCACGACCGGACGGATGTGTCCGCCGCGCGCCAGGGCGAGCACCTCGCGGAATTCATTGTACGAGCCCCAGTAGCTGCAGGTCACGGTGCACTCCGCCCGCACGCCGAGGAACGAGTACGGGAGCGTTCCCCCGCCGAGCCCGACGACCACGATGATCCCCATCCGGCCGACGGCGCCGGCCGCCGTGCGGAGGGTCGCGTCGCTGCCGACGAGGTCGATGACCGCCTGCGCGCCTTCGCCGCCCGTGAGCCGCATGATCTCGCCCGCGGGGTCTCCGCCGGCGTCGACGGCGTCGGAGGCGCCGAGCGCGAGCGCGGCGTCGAGCCGGTCGCGCGCGACATCCACCGCAATGATCCGCGTGGAGGGGGCGACCGCCTTCAGGATCTGGAGCGCCATGTGTCCGAGCCCACCAATGCCGACCACGACGACCGCGGCACCGGGGTAGAGGTGCGGCAGGACCTTCTTGATCGCCCGGTAGGGCGTGAGACCCGCGTCGGCGAGCGGCGCGGCGGCCACCGGGTCGAGCCCGTCGAGCGGGATCAGGAAACGCTCCGACGGCACGTGCATCAACTCCGCATAGCCACCGGCCGCCACCCACAGCGCCATGTTGCAGCATTGCTCGTCGCCCTGCCGGCAGATGCGGCATGAGCCGCAGCCTCGCCCGCCCCACACGGCGACGGCGTCACCCCGCCGGATGCTCGTGACGTCGGGTCCCACGGCTTCGACGTACCCGGCATTCTCGTGGCCGAGCGTCAGCGGCAGGTCGAAGCCCGGCGGCAGCGGGAACTCCCCGCTACGGATGTGCAGGTCGGAGTGGCAGACCCCGGCACCCGCGATCCGGATCAGCACCTCGTCGCGCGCGACCACCGGCGTGGTCACCTCGTCGATCCGGAGGGGCTGTCGGAGAGCGTGAAGTCTCGCTGCCTTCATGACGTATCCGAGCGGGCCGCGCGCGCCCGCAGCACGAAGCCGAGCCAGCCATACCACATGGGCGCGAGCAGAAAACCGCCCAGCCCGAACGACACGACCAGAAGCCCGTGCACCAGGAACGTGTAGCCGAGGACCCCGGCGAGATACGTGACGCCCGTGAGATACCCGAGCAGGCAGAGAGGTCTCGGCAGCGACGCTCCGCGACGTGCGAGCCAGCTGACCGTGACCACCCACACCCCGATCGCGCCGTAGGTGAGGAAGCCGTCGGGAACGTCGAGCGCGAGGCCGGCCACCACGTGGACCGCTTGCTGGAAGGCCGGCTCGGCCTGCCGATACTGCGGAATGATCCGGCGGTCGAAGGCGACCTCCATCAGGTGGCTCCGCGCGAGCACCGCGAAGCCGCAGAACGCGCCGGCCCCCGACCAGAGAACGGCCCCGGGGTTCGCGGACCATACCAGCAGGGAAATCGCGGGGACCGCCCCGAGACCGAAGATGCCGGCGGCCACCCATGACCAGTGGAAGGCGAGATGCGCGAGGGGGTGCGCCGCGAGGACCATCCAGAACTGATGCGGGCTGACGTCGGGTCTCCCCTGCAGCTCGGGTGGCATCAGCACGGCGCAGATGCTCGACGCGAGGTACGCGAGCGCGACGCCGAAGGCTGCGACGCTGCCGGTCTTCGCGATCGCCGCGTCGGTCTGCATCGACGGCGCTTCAGGCCGCGATCTCGATGACGCGCGCCTCACGGTGCGTCGGACCGAGGACGAGCTGCGCGACGGCGATCGGGAGAGAGAAGCGCCGTGGACCCGCGCTGCCCGGGTTGACGAAGAGAACGCCTCCCCGCTCCTCCACCCGAGGGCGGTGCGAGTGACCGGACAGGACCGCCGCAAACCCGGCGGCGGCGGGCTCGAGCACGAGCTCCGCGAGGTCGTGGATGACGTAGAGCGTGTGCGGTCCCAGCTCGACGACGTCGTCGACCGGCAGCGGGACGGCCCACGGACCGTGGTCGTTGTTGCCGCGGACGGCCCGGACCGGCGCGACGGCCCGCAGGGCGTCGAGCACGGCGGGAGCGCCGACGTCTCCACAGTGGATGATGAGGTCCGACCCCCGAAGCTGCGCCAGCGCCTCCGGCCGCACGAGCCCGTGCGTGTCGGATATGACCCCGATCGTCCAAGCAGACCTCGTCGCGTCGGTCACGAGTGCGAGCGACGTACCACGGGGCTGCGCGACGGAGGAAGTACGCCCCTGGCCCTTG
The DNA here is from genome assembly GCA_005879585.1 of Deltaproteobacteria bacterium. Taxonomy (GTDB): domain Bacteria; phylum Desulfobacterota; class Binatia; order DP-6; family DP-6; genus DP-3. The sequence goes on from VBKG01000036.1 coordinate 5,373, forward strand.
ACTCAGTTCTAATTTGGAACCTATTGTCCGCCCACGATGCGGTGGCGCGACATCGGCGACCTGCCCTGCTCCGTCGCCCGCGCCCTGTCCGTCGTCGGTGACCGCTGGACGCTGCTCGTCCTGCGTGACGCCTTTCTCGGCGTGCGCCGGTTCGGGGACTTCCACGCCGACCTCGGCACCAGCCGTCACCGGCTCGCCGACCGGCTCCACAAGCTCGTCGAGCACGGCGTCCTCGCGCGCGTGCCGTACGCGGAGCGCCCGCGCCGCTTCGAGTACCGCCTCACCGAGAAGGGACGCGACCTCTATCCCGTCGTCGTCTCGCTCACGCGCTGGGGCGACCGCTGGATGGCGGGGCGCGACGGTCCCCCGATCGAGCTCGTGCATCGCGGCTGCGGCCGCCGGATCATGCCGACGCTTGCCTGCCCCGAGTGTGGCGAAGGCGTCGGCGCACGCGACATGCAGGTGCGGCCCGGCCGCGCGCTGCGCAAGAAGGCGCCCGCGTGGCGCCCGACGGAGGAGCTCCGATGAGCGCAACCCAGTACGTCGATCCGTCCGTCTCCCGGACCCCGCTGCCGCTCGATGCCTCCGACCTGGCGACCATCTGCGTCCTCTGCAGCCAGAACTGCGGCATCCGGGTGGACGTCGCCGGCGGCCGGATCGTCGCCGTGCGCGCCGACGAGCGAAATCCCATCACCACCGGCTACATCTGCAACAAGGGCTTCAGCATCCCGAGCTACGTGCGCCACGCCGAGCGGGTGACGCAGCCGCTCCGCCGCCTGCCCGACGGCGGCTTCGAGCCGATCGCCTGGGACGTCGCGATCACGGAGATCGCGGCGCGGCTCACGGCGATCCGCACGCAGCACTCGCCGCGCGCGATCGGCCTCGTCGGCATCGGCGGCCAGGGCAACCACATGGATGCCCCATACGGCCTCGGCTTCCTCCGCGCCCTCGGCTCGCGACGCTGGTTCAACGCCTTCGCGCAGGAGAAGACCCAGCACTGCCTGATGGACCAGTGGATGTTCGACGCCTCGCCGGCGACGTATTTCCACGCCGACCAGCGGAACGCCCGCTTCCTCCTCGTCCTCGGCACCAACCCGCGCATCTCGAACCGCGGTCACAACGCCACCGAGAGCTTCAAGCGCTTCGTCGAGGATCCGCAGCACACCCTCGTCGTGGTCGACCCGCGCGAGACCGAGACGACGCGCGGCGCCCACCGCCACCTCCGCGTCCGTCCGGGCACCGACGCCTACCTGCTCCTCGCGCTCGCCGCGACGATCGTGCGGCGCGGGCTCGTCGACGAGACGTATGTCGCCGAGAAAACGCACGACTTCGCGAAGCTCGCCGGCGCCCTCGCCGCCGTCGACGTCGACGAGATGGCGCAGCGCTGCGGGCTCGAGCCGGTGGCGATCGTCGAGACCGCCACCCGCTTCGCCGAGGCCGAGTCGGCGGCGATCTTCTACGACCTCGGCGTCGAGCAGACGCCCTTCTCGACCCTCATCTCCTACCTGATCCGGGTGCTGCTCTCGCTGACCGGCAACGTCGGGCGCCCGGGGGGCAACGTCTTCTTCGAGACGCTCCTCGCGCCCGAGCCGTACCGCGCACGCGAGCCGGAACGAGCGCTCGCGTCCGGCATTCCGGCGATCGCCGCACTCGGGAACTTCGCGATGTTCTCGCCGACGCTCGTGCCGGAGGAGGTCCTCCTCGACCATCCCGAGCGGCTCCGCGCGCTCATCGTCGAGGGCTCGAACCCGTATCTCTCGTATTCCGACACCGCGCGCTGGCGGCAGGCGCGCGAGCGCCTCGACCTGCTCGTGGTCATCGAGCCCGCCATGACGGAGACGGCGCGCGCGGCCGACTACGTGCTGCCCACGCCCGTCGGCTACGAGAAGTGGGAGTTCGCGAACTTCCCGAAGGGCTATCCCGAGGTGTACATCCAGGTGCGGCCGCCCGTCGTGCCGGGTCCGATCGACGCGCTCCCGGAGCCCGAGATCTACGCACGCCTCGGCGAGGCGATGAACCTCTTCGGGCCGGTGCCGGCCGCGCTCCACGAGCTCGCGGCCGGCGCGGGCGAGCCCGAAGGCGCGATGCGCTTCGTCGCCGCCGCGCAGGAGCTCGCCGCGACCGATGCGATCGGCAAGGAGCGGCTCCTCTTCTGGACCTATCGCACGCTCGGCCCGCATCTCCCGAGCCCGGTGCTCGCCGCGATCTGGCTGCAGAGCCACCTGAACGCGATGCTCCGCATGCCGAACGTGGTCCGCGCCCTCGGACCCGACTGGGACGGGAAGAGCCCGTTCGAGGTCGGCGCCGAGGTGTTCCGCCGCATCCTCGATCACCCCGAAGGGGTGGAGATCGCCCGTATCGCCGAGGACACGAACCTCGAGGACCACGTCGGGTTCGAGGACGGCCGCATCCGCCTGGCGCCGGAGCCGATGCTCGCGGAGATCGAGCGCGCCCTCGCCTCGCCGCCCGTGTCCGACGCCGGCTTCCCCTTCGTGCTCGCCGCCGGTCTGCGCACGCGCTGGACGGCCAACACCATCCAGCGCGATCCCGGGTGGCGGAAGGGCCGTGGACCCCATTGCGCGCTGAACCTCTCGCCCGGCGACGCCGAGCAGCTCGGCGTGCGCGACGGCGATCGCGTGCGCGTCGCCACGCGGCGTGGCGCGCTCACGTTGCCGGCCCAGATCGACCCGAAGCTGCTACGCGGCCACGTGTGGATGCCGAACGGTTTCGGCATGGTGCACGACGGCATGCTCGACGGCGCGAACCAGAACGAGCTCACCGATGTGGCCGATCGCGATCCGTTCACGGGCATTCCGCACCATCGCTACGTGCGGTGCAATCTCGAACGATGCGCCGACGGCGATCGCGATCGCTGAACGAGCCGGAGCAGCCGAGCCGCGCGGTCGACCTCGGCCGTCCCTACCGCGGGCTCGACGGACAGCTACGAACGAGCGTCACGGTGGGCCCGACGAACGGCGTCGTGCTGCTGTTGCCCCGATCCGGCGGCGTGGCGGGCGATAGCGGGCCGGGTCGCGCGGCTGCGCGAGGACGCAGATCAGGTCGAGCATCGCGTCGACGTCGATGGGCTTCCGCAGGCAGGCAGCGACGCGCATCGGGGCGACCTTCTCGTCGATGTCGGCCCCGCACGAGAAGACGATCACCGGGACCGACGCGATCGACGGATCCTGCAGCTGCTGCACGCGGAACTCGAACCCGTCCATCACCGGCATCATGAGGTCGAGCAGGATCAGCGCGGGCATGGACTCGCGCAGCCGGTCGAGCGCCTCGCGGCCTTCGCCCGCACACACGACCTCGTAGCCAGCCTGATCGAGCACCAGACGCAGCGCGTCACGCACGTCGGGATCGTCCTCCACCAGGAGGATCCGCCGCATGTGAGGGTGTCTCGCCATGAATAGGCTCCTCCGGCACCCTTGTAGCGCCCCTCGGCCAGGCGGCAGCAATCCCGGGATCTCGGGGGGGACGGCGAAGGAAACGAGGGACGAGTGCGCTCCGCGGCAGGGCACGGCAGCCTCCCCCATTCGGGCAATCGCCCGGACGAAGGTCATCGGAGGGCCCGCGTGCTCGCCCTGGACTGGCTCCGGGGCCTCGTCATGATTCTGATGACGGTCGACCACGCGTCGGGCGTGTTCAACGCCGGCCGGTTGATGACGGACGGTACGGCGCTCTATCGGCCGGGCACGCCGCTGCCCGCTGCGCAGTTCTTGACGCGCTGGATGACGCACCTCTGTGCCCCGACGTTCGTCTTCCTGGCCGGTTCGGCCCTCGCGCTGAGCGTCGAGAAGCGCCGCGCGGCCGGCGAATCCGCGCGCGCCATCGACGGCTTCATCCTCACGCGGGGCATCCTGCTGATCGCGCTCGACCCGCTCTGGATGTCTCCCGTCTTCACCCCGGGCCACGTGCTGCTCCAGGTGCTCTACGCGATCGGCGGCGGTCTGGTCGCCATGGTCGCCCTTCGCCGCCTGGGCACCGCCTGGCTGGCCGGCCTCGGATTTGCCCTCATCATCGGCGGCGACGCGTTCACCGCGCTCGGACTCGCGGCGAGCGGCGGCGCTCCCGGCGTGCCGCTCGCGTTGCTGTTGACCGGCGGGCGGTTCGGGGGCTGGATCGTCGGATATCCGCTCCTGCCATGGCTGGCGGTCATGATGCTCGGCTGGGCGTTCGGCCGGCATCTCGCGACGGCGCCCCGGGCCGTCCTCGCGCGCCAGGTGCTCGTCGCCGGCGTCCTGGCGCTGACGGCCTTCGTCGCGGTGCGCGGCCTGAACGGCTACGGGAACATGGCGCTGCTCCGCGAGGACGGGTCGCTCGTGCAGTGGCTCCACGTGAGCAAGTATCCGCCGAGCCTCTCCTTCATCGCGCTCGAGCTCGGCCTGGCGGCGCTCTGCCTCGCCGCATTCCTCCGCATGGATCGCCAGGCACCGGCCATCGTCCACCGGGCGTTGCAACCGCTCGCCGTCCTCGGCCAGACCGCCCTCTTCTTCTATCTCCTGCACGTGCACGTGCTCACGCTCGCGGCCTACCTGCTCGGCGCGGGCCACCGGGGCGGACTCGCCGAGACGTACGTGGCAGCGTTCGTCGCCGTCGTCGTCCTCTATCCCGTCTGCCGATGGTACCGCGGGTACAAGGCGGCGCATCCAAGCGGTTGGCCGCGCTACGTCTGAGGCGTGTGGCGACGGCGTGTCGCCCATGCTAGCGCGCAGCGCAGAAAGGAGCCGTCCCAATGCTGAAGCTCCACCACCACCCGCTCTCCACGTATTCGCGGCGCGTTCGCATGGCCCTCATCGAGAAGGGCCTCGAGGCCGAGCTGATCGAGCTCGACATGGCGCGGGGCGCGCATCGCGAGCCGGGCTATCTCGCGCTCAACCCGTACGGCCGCGTGCCGACGCTCGAGGACGACGGTCTCGTGCTCTACGAATCGACGGCCATCCTCGAGTATCTCGAGGCGACGCATCCGAGTCCCCCGCTCGTTCCCGCCGACGCACGCGGGCGTGCGCTCGTCGCCATGCACGTGAAGCTTTGCGACATCCAGCTGGCGCGCCAGACCGGGATCATCATCTTCCCGAAACGGTTCCTCCCGAAGGAGCGCTGGGACCAGGCCGCCATGGGCCAGGCCAAGAAGGAGATCGAGAAGCACCTCGGCATCCTCGAGCAGCAGCTCCGCGGCAAGCAGTATCTCGCAGCGGACCGCTTCGGCCTCGTCGAGGTCTGCTACGCGCCGTTCGTCGAGTTCCTGCCGCTCATGGAGATCACGCCGCCGCCCGCCGTCGCCGGCTGGGTGGCCCGCATGCTCGAGCGTCCGAGCGCGAAGGAGACGAAGCCGCCGATGTGACGGCTCACTCCGATCGCGGGGCGCCGAACGCGACCGCGCGGCGCTCGGGCCCGAGGGCCGTCATGACGACCGCGAGGACGAACACCGTCGCCGCGGTCATCGCCATCGACGTCGCGTAGCTCGTGCGCGCGGCGAACAGGGCCTCGAGGTACACGATCAGGCTCGCGAGCAGCACGCCGCACTGGTAGGCGAACCCGGGCAGGAAGCCGCGCACGCCGTCCGGCGACAGCTCGGTGATGTGGGCGGGAATCACCCCCCACGCGCCCTGCACCATGAACTGCATCGCCACGGCGCCGCACACGAGGAGCGCGAGGGAGGGCGCGAAGGCCCAGAGCGGCACCAGGGCGAGACCCCCGACGAAGGCCGCAATCATGGCGCGCCGCCGGCCGACGTGGTCCGACCCGAGCCCGAACACGACGCCGCCGACGATGGCGCCGACCATCGACAGCGCCGTCAGCGCGGCGCGCCCGGCCGGCGTGAATCCCCAGTCGCGCTGGAGGAAGGTCGGGTACATGTCCTGCGTCCCGTGCGACACGGCGTTGAGCGTCGCCATGAGAAGCGTCAGGTAGGCGAAGAGCCGCCAGTTGGCGGCGATGGCCCGTCCGAGCTCGCCCCAGCTTTGGTGCCGCGTCCGCTCCCAGACCTCGGATTCGCGCACGTGGACGCGGACGTAGAGCGCCAGGAGCGCCGGCAGCCCGCCGACGAAGAACATCGGACGCCAGCCGAAGCGCGGGAACACCACGAAGTAGCAGAGCGCGGCGAGCAGGTAGCCCGCGGCATAGCCCTCCTGGAGGAGTCCGGAGAGGACGCCGCGCAGGCGCGCCGGCGCCTTCTCCATCGCGAGCGACGCCCCGACCCCCCACTCGCCGCCCATGCCGATCCCGAAGAGCGCCCGCAGCACGAGGAAGCTCCGGTAGCTCGGCGCGAGCCCCGACAGCACCTCGACGATCGAGTAGAAGACGAGGTCGATCATGAGCGGCAGACGGCGGCCGTAGCGGTCGGCGAGGAGGCCGAAGAGCAGCGCGCCGACCGGCCGGAAGGCCAGCGTCACCGTGATCGACAGCGCGATTGCGGCATCCGAGGTGTGGAACTCCTGCGCGATCGCCGTGAGCGCGAACACGACCAGGAAGAAGTCGAACGCGTCGAGCGCCCACCCGAGAAACGAGGCGACGAGGGCCGCCCGGTGGCCGGACTCGTCGCCCACGGCGGCGGGCCTTAGCACGAGTGCGATTCCCGGGCGATGGGTTGGAGTGCGAACCCGGCGCGCCGGCCGTCTTGACTCGCCCGCGCGACGGGCTCAGTTAGCCGCCGGAGGAGGGCGCACCGATGGCGGTCGACGCAGCGAAGCTCGAGCGGTTCATGGGCAAGATCGTGGGGGACCTCGGCGCGGCGATCTCCGCCGCCCTCGTCGTGATCGGCGATCAGCTCGGGCTGTACAAGGCGCTCGCGAGTAGCGGACCCGCCACTCCGGCCGAGCTCGCCACGCGTACGGGCACGTCCGAGCGCTACGTCCGCGAGTGGCTCTGCGCGCAGGCCGCGGGCGGCTACGTCGACTACGATCCCGCGACGGCGCGCTTTTGCCTCAACGCCGAGCAGACCATGGTCTTCGCCGACGAGCAGAGCCCGGCCTTCGCTCAGGGCGGCTTCCAGGTCCTGACCGCCCTCTTCAAGGACGAGCCCAAGATCACCGCCGCCTTCCGGACGGGCAAGGGCGTCGGCTGGCACGAGCACGACCCCGCGCTCTTCGTCGGTACCGAGCGCTTCTTCCGCCCGAATTACAACGCCAACCTGACGACGTCCTGGATCCCCGCCCTCGAAGGCGTGGAGCGGAAGCTCCGGGCCGGCGCGAAGGTGGCGGACGTCGGCTGCGGCCTCGGCACGTCGACCATCATCATGGCGCGCGAGTACCCGCGGTCGACGTTCGTCGGCTTCGACTATCACGAGCCGTCGATCACGCGCGCCCGTGCCGCCGCGGCCGAGGCAGGCCTCGGGGATCGCGCGCGCTTCGAGGTGGCGCGTGCCCAGGATTACCCGGGGACGGGATACGACCTGGTCGCGTTCTTCGACTGCCTGCACGACATGGGCGACCCCGTCGGCGCCGCCGCGCACGTCCGCCGGTCGCTGGCGCCCGACGGCACATGGATGCTGGTCGAGCCGTTCGCGGGCGACCGCGTCGAGGACAACCTGAACCCGGTCGGGCGCGTCTTCTACTCCGCGTCGACGATGGTCTGCACGCCGGCGTCGCTCGCCCAGGAAGTGGGGCTCGCGCTCGGGGCGCAGGCCGGCGAGGCGCGCCTCCGCGACGTCGTGCAGCAGGCGGGGTTCACGCGGTT
>VBKG01000037.1 GCA_005879585.1 Deltaproteobacteria bacterium
CGCCGACATGGCGATCGAGATCGACGCCATCCGGCTGCTCGCCTGGGAGGCGGCGTCGAGACTCGACAAGGGACAGCCGGCCACGCGCGAGTGCTGGCTCGCGCGCCTCTATGCGAGCCAGTCGGCGCTGAAGATCACCGACAACGCGCTCCAGGTGCTCGGCGGGCACGGGTACATCCGCGACCATCCGGTGGAGCTCTGGCTGCGGAACGCACGCGGCTTCGCCACCTTCGACGGGCTCGCGATCGTCTAGGAGGAACCATGATCGAATTCGAACTGTCCGACGGCCTGAAGAACATGCAGATGCTCACGCACCAGGCGGCCGAGAACGCGATGCGGCCGATCGCCCGCGAGTACGACGAGCGCGAGCACGAGAAGCCCTGGGACTTCCTCAACCTGATGTGGCAGGTCTCGCACTCGAACCCCATCGGCGGGTTGGGCGACCGCAAGCCCAAGGATGGGCCGTCGGAGCGGAACCTCGGCATGTGCGTCTCGATCGAGGAGCTCTCCTGGGGCGACGCGGGACTCTACCTCTCGATCCCGAACGCCGGCCTCGGCGGGGCGGCCGTCGCGGCGGCGGGAACCCCCGAGCAGAAGGCGCGGTTCCTCAAACGCTTCACCGAGGGCGGGAAGCCCAAGTGGGCGGCGATGGCGATCACCGAGCCGAGCTGCGGCTCCGACAGCTCCGCCATCCAGACGACCGCCGTGCGCGACGGCGAGCACTGGGTGCTGAACGGGACGAAGATCTTCTGTACGGCCGGTCTCATGGCGGCCGAGAAGTCGGAAGGCTTCGTCGTCGTCTGGGCGACGCTCGACCGCACGGCGGGCCGCGCCGGCATCAAGGCGTTCGTGGTCGAGGCGGGAACGCCCGGCATGTATGTCACCAAGGTCGAGAACAAGCTCGGCATCCGTGCCTCGGACACCGCGGCGCTGGTCTTCGAAGACTGCCGGATCCCGCTCGACAACATCCTCGGGAGCCCCGAGGTGCCGAAGACCAGCGAGGGCTTCAAGGGCGTCATGGCCACGTTCGACGCCACGCGGCCGATCGTCGCCGCGAGCGCGATCGGTGTGGGCCGCGCGGCGCTCGACTTCGTGCGGGAGACGCTCGTGCAGCACGGCGTCCCGATCCGCTACGGACTGCCGTCGCACAAGCTCACCGCCCTCGAGCGCGACTTCATGGACATGGAGGCGCAGCTCCAGGCCGCGCGGCTGCTCACCTGGCGTGCCGCCTGGATGATGGACAACGGGATGCGCAACAACCTCGAGGCGTCGATGGCAAAGGCGAAGGCGGGCCTCGTCGTGACGCAGGTGACGCAGAAGGCGGTTGAGATGCTCGGTCCGCTCGGCTACTCGCGCCAGCTGCTGCTCGAGAAGTGGATGCGCGATGCCAAGATCAACGACATCTTCGAGGGTACGCAGCAGATCAACCAGATGATCGTCGCCCGCCGCATCCTCGGCTACTCGTCGAAGGAGCTGTCGTAGCTGGACGCGACATCGATCTCGCCGCGCTCCTCGCGCGCGTGCCCGACGTCCGCGAGTTCCTGACGCTCGCGGAGCTCCGGGCCGATCTGCGGGCGCTGGTGGCGGCCTTTCCCGCCGTGGCTCGCCTCGAGACGGTCGGGACGTCGGCGGAAGGACGGCCGATCGAGCTCGTCACCGTCGGGCACGGACGGCGCCCGGTACTCCTCGCGGGCGTACCGCACCCGAACGAGCCGATCGGCACCCTGACGCTCCGGTTTCTCTGCCGGCTCCTCTGCGAGGACGACGAGCTCCGCGCCCGGCTCGACGTGACGCTCTACGCGATCCCGGTCGCCGATCCCGATGGCTTCGTGCTGAACGAGGGCTGGTTCAAGGGCGCCTTCTCCCCGCTGCGCTACGCGCTCAATTACTACCGGCCGCCGCACCGCGAGCAGGTCGAGTGGAGCTTCCCGGTCGAGTACAAGACACTGCGCTTCACGACGCCGTCGCCGGAGACCGCCGTCCTCATGCGCGTCATGGAACGCGTTCGACCGGCGTTCTTCTACTCGCTGCACAACGCGGGATTCTGCGGCGTGTACTTCTACGTCTCGCACGACCGGCCGGAGCTGTACCCGGCACTCCATCGTCTGGTGGCCGCGCAGGGTCTCCCCCTCCATCGCGGCGAGCCGGAGGTGCCGTACCTCCAGACGTTCGCGCCGGCCGTTTACCGCCTCTTCGGCATCGACGAGGCGTACGACTACTTCGCCGCCACGCTCGACGGCGACCCGGCGCTGGTCATCGAGGCGGGCACCAGCTCCGACGACTGGCTGCGGCACGTCTGCGAGGCGTTCTCGCTCGTCTGCGAGCTGCCCTACTATACGGCGTCCGCCCTCGAGGACCTCCGTCCGGCCGGCTGCAACCGCCGCGACGCGGTGCTCGCGGGGGCGGCGCGCGCCGAGGCGATTCACGACGAGTGCTCGGCGAGCTTCGCGACCATCGCCGGCCACGTGGCCGACCACCGCCTCACGCGCTCGGTCCGCGACTACCTGGCCAAGAGCCCGAAACGGTTCGCGGCCGAACGCGCGCATGCGGCGGCCGTGGAATTCGACCGCGAAGCGTCGCGCGCGGAGGCGTTCGACGCCACCGTGTGCAAGCCCTTTTACCACACGCTCTACCTCGGCGAGGTCTATCGGCTGGCCGAGATGGTCGGAAACCGAGACCTCGCCCGCACGCTCGAGGCGCGCCTCGCCGAGCTCGCGGCGCAGGTGGAGCGCGAGAGCGCGCTCGTCGTCCTCCCGCTCCGACCGCTGGTCGCCGTGCAGGCGGGCGCCGGCCTGCTGGCGCTCGGCGTGCCCGGGTGACTCAGCGGTCGCGCTGCCAGGCGTGTTCGAGGTCGGCGCGGCTGAACAGCGCGTGAAACCGCGCGCCGACCGCGGCGAGAGCCTCCTCGACCCGCGCCCGTCCCCCGTCCTCCTGACGGTCCACGAGCACGACCGCCGCGAGGACGTGGAGATCCTCCTCGCCGCACTTCCGGAGCGCGTCGACCAGCGATCCGCCGCTCGTGATCACGTCCTCCACGAGCGCGACGCGGTCGCCGGCGGTAACCGATCCCTCGAGCCAGCGCCGCGCGCCGTGCTCCTTCGCGGTCTTGCGTACGGAGAACCACGAAACCGGCCGAGCGGTGCGCGCGCTATGGTATGCGACCGCGGCGGCGATCGGGTCCGCGCCCATGGTCGGCCCGCCGACCGCCACGGCGTCCGCCGGCAGGAGCGCATGGACCAGCTCGCCGATCAGCGGCCCCGCGCCGTGGTACGTCGTCGTGAGCGAGCCTTCGATGTAGTAGTCGCTGAGCCGTCCGGAGGCCAGGCGGAACTGCTTGCCGGGCTCGCGCATGTAGGACCGGCGGACGAGGATGCGAAGCAGCTCGTCCCGCGCGCTCACGGCTCGACCGGTTGCGCCGCGCGGAGCGCCGCTACGAGCACGAGCGCGATCGGCAGATCGACGAGCGGCACGACGAGATACGGGAACGCATGGGCCCCGCCGGCGAACAGCAGGAAGCCGGTGGTCGAAGAGGTGATCTTGGAGACCACCAGCGGATAGACGAGGGCCCGGCGCCGGCGGACGTCGGCCGCCGCCAGCGCTGCGCAGGCGGTGATCGTCGCCATGTTGGCGACCGCCAAGGTAAGCCAGAAATTGGCATCGACGGGATGATCCGCCGGCGGCAGCGGCGCGAAGCCGAGCAGCAGGCCGACGCGGTTCAGGTCCGCGACCGTGCCGGCCGGCCGCAGGAAGAAGATCAGCGTGCCGACGGCGAAGATCGCGGCGAAGAAGCGCAGCCACGTGGCCAGCCGCTGCTCGGCGGCGGTGAGCGGGACGACGGCGGGAAGTCGCGTCGCTGGGCGCGCCATACTAGCCTCCGGCTTCGATCTGGACCTTCAGCACTCCGGGCTCCGCAGCGCGGGCGAATGCCGCGACCGCGTCGTCCAGCGGATACACCGCGTCGACCAGCGGCGCAACGGAGATCCGACCGTCGGCGAGCGCCGCCACCGCCGGGGCGAAGGGGCCGCAGCGCGAGCCGACGACCGTCACCTCGTTGATGACCGCCGGGGCGAGGTCGAGCCGATGCTCGCCGGCGACCGTCGTCTTCAGCACGATCGTTCCGCGCGGCCGCACCGCGGACAACGCGGCCGCGAGGCCGCCCGGCGACCCGGTCGTGTCGACGACCAGGTCCGCGCCGACCTCCGGGGGGCCGGTCGCGATGCCGAGCTGTCGGGCACGCACGAGCTTCTCCGCGTGGTGCCCGGCGAGCACCACCCGAGCCCCCGCGACCATCAGCACCTGGGCCACGAGCAGTCCGAGCTTCCCGTCGCCGAGGACGACGGCGCGCATCCCGGGCGCGACCATCACCTGCTCCAGCACCTCGAACGCGGCGGCCAGAGGCTCGACGAAGACCGCCGCCGCGTCGGAGACCCTGTCCGGCACGTGGTGCAGGTTGCGAGCCGGGAGCACCACCTGGTCGGCGAACGCGCCGTCGGCGCCGACGATCCCGAGCACGCGTCGCGTCGGACAGTGACGCGCGAGCCCGGCGGCGCACGTCGGACAGACGCCGCAGGCGAGGTTGATCTCCCCGACGACGCGCGCGCCGACGAGGTCGGGGTCCGGCGCCGCGACCACGTGGCCCACCCACTCGTGGCCCGGCGTGCCGCGAAAGCCGAGGTAGCCGCGCGTGATCTCGAGATCCGTGCGGCAGATGCCGGCGCGGTGGACGCGGACGACCGCCTCGCCCGGCGCCGGCACCGGGTCGGGGAGGTCGCGTGCGAGCGTCAGCCGGATGCCGTCCCAGCGGAGCGCTCGCACGCGGCCGCCTCACTTTCTACGGGCGGTCTGAACGGTGCGCTTTGGGCGTGCGGTCTTGACCGCACTCTCCATCCCCTCGATGGAGGCCTCGGCCCGGTCGGCAGCGTGCTCGGCTTCCGCCGCGGCGGCCTCGAGGCGGCCCGCAGCCGCTTCGGCGCGCTGCGCCGCGGCCTCGGCGCGCTCCGTCGGATCCGCGCTCGCTGACACGCTCGCGCTCGCCGGCGGCTTCACAGTCGCCGACGGATCACCGCCCGCGCGGGGCTCCATGCGCGCCGGACGCTCGCTCGCCCCCGGCTTGCGGTGGGCTCGCTTGGAGAGCGCTGCCACGTCGGCGTCGCTGAGAGGCCGCTCGTAGTGCTCGAGATGGACGCTCGGCCGACCGAGGATCCATGCACGCGCGAACGCGATCTCTTTCTTCGCGTCGAAGTAGTACAGGGTCACCTCGTGGTCGTCCCATGGGGGGCGATCCGCGAGCTCGCGGCTCTCCGCGATGTCCGGCTTGCCGTTCCGGGCCACGTAGGCGGCCAGCGCCCGGTTACGCGCCATCTCCACCTCGAGCTGATCGTTGTCGATTTCATGGTCGCCGCGCGCGAGACCCGCCCGGGCCCCTCCCAGCACGACTGCCCACACCACTGCCATCGCCACCACACCACGTCGCATATCCGACCTCCTGCGGCGGTGTCCTACCGCCGCCCGAACGGGGAATACCGTCGAAGATACACGGGTCCGGTTCGAGTGTCATGCAACGGGCTTCCCTCCCGGGCGGCGTTCCTCTAGCATTTCCCAGAGTCTCCCCTTCCCGAATGCCATCCGATCCGGTTCTCGTTCTCGTCGCCCTCGGGCTCGTCCTCCTGAACGCCTTCTTCGTTGCTGCGGAGTTTGCGATGGTGCGCGTCCGGACGACGCGCATTGCCGAGCTCACGCGGGCGGGCGACTGGCGCGCCAAGGCCGTCGAGTCCGCACAGGGACGGCTCGACGCCTTCCTATCCGCCACCCAGCTCGGCGTGACGCTCACCAGCCTCGGCCTCGGCTGGATCGGGGAGCCCGCGTTCCAGCACCTGCTCGAGCCCTTGTTCGCCGCGCTCGGCATCGTCTCGCCGCGCGTCATCGAGAACACGTCGATCGCGGTCGCCTTCGCGCTGATCACCTTCCTGCATATCGTGCTCGGCGAGCTCGTCCCGAAGACCTACACGATCCGGCGTACGGAGCGCGTCGCGCTCTGGGTGGCGCTGCCGATCCGCGTCTTCCAGCTCACCTTCGCACCCGCGCTCTGGCTCCTCGGGCGGACGTCCGCCGCGACGCTCCGTCTGCTCGGGGTGACCGCCGAGACGAGCGGCGACCTCGCGCATTCCGAGGAAGAGCTCCGGATGCTGCTCGCCGAGTCACACCGCGTCGGGGTGCTCTCGGGGCAGAAGCGAGAGCTCCTCGAGAACGTCATCGACTATACCGAGCGGACGGCGCGCCACGTCATGATCCCGCGGGCGGACATCGCGTATGTGTCGCTCGCCCACCCGCTCGAGGAGAACCTCGCGGTCATCGGACAGACCGCGCACACGCGGTTTCCGCTCGCGAGCACCGACATCGACCACGTCATCGGCATGGTACACGTGAAAGATCTCTTCCAGCGGCGCAGCGAGCTGCGCTCGTCCGAGGACCTGCCGGCGCTGAAGCGCCCGATCCTCTTCGTACCCGAGAGCCGGCCGCTCGACGCGCTCCAGCGCGATTTCCAGGACGGCCGCACGCACATGGCCATCGTCGTCGACGAGTACGGCGGCACGTCCGGTCTCGTGACGCTCGAGGACGTGATCGAGGAGCTCATCGGCGACATCCAGGACGAGTTCGACCGCGAGCCGCCGCAGGTGG
>VBKG01000304.1 GCA_005879585.1 Deltaproteobacteria bacterium
AAGCACCGCTCGGCCGATCGGCGGGAGGTAGCCATGTCTGACGTGTCGTTGTGGTCGTCGCGCCTGTCGCGGATCACGAGGCGCTTCATCCAGGTAAGGGTTGTGGGAATCATCGTTACGTTAACTGGGCCCTATTCGTTCCTATGCCCCGATCGCGGGTGGCGACATCCGGGGAGGGCCCCGTATCGAGCATCTTCTGCCAGACGTCGAGGATCTGGCGGTCCGTCGGTGAATCGTGCCTGGCGAGCTCAGCCAGATATTTCTCCATGTCTTGCGTTGCGCGCGGCGTGGATATCGTCGCGATCGTGCTCGCGTACTCCATTCGTGCGGCCCGAGCGAATGGTTTGCTTCCTGCGTCATAGATCATGCGCTTGATCTCCTGGTTGAGCACGGGTGACCGGCCGGCAAGCCTGTGGGCGAGGGCGAGCGCCTCGGCTTGGAGATCGTCCCGGGGCACCACTCGATGCACGAGGCCGATGGCCGCCGCTTCGGTGGGCGAGATGAACCTCCCCTCCAGCAACAGCTCGGCGGCGCGCGATTGGCCGACCATGCGTGTCAGCCGCTGCGTACCGCCAGCGCCCGCCAGCATCGAGATTCCCGACTCGATGAGACCGAACGCCGTGGCTTGGTCGTCGGCCATCAGGCGCAGGTCGCAAGCCAGGGCGAGGATCGCCCCCATGCCGAGCGCCACGCCGTTGATGGCGGCGATGAAGACCTTCTCGCTGGCGTTCATCCGCCGGAATGTCCGGTAGGTCTGCGCTCCCGTCAGCGCATCCCGGAGCGGTGTTCTGCGGAGCAACCCGTCGAACCACCCCACCCGCTCCCAGAACCGGACGTAGGCAGCAAGAACGCGGGCCTGGCGGTAGGACATCTGGAACGGAGCGCTGCGGGCCCCGCGCAAGAGATCGGGAACGCTGTAGTGGGTCACGAACAGGTCGTTGCCGGTGAAGATGACGGCTCCTAGTGACGAGTCCTTGTCGATCTCGCGCACCAAGGCACGTAATCCGCTGCCCATCTGCTCGTCGAAGAAGTTGCGCGGGGGATTGTTGAACCGCACCACCAGCACCCGCCCCTGCTGCTCGGTCAAGAGTCGCCTTCCGCTCATCGTTCGCCCCGTCAGCTGTGAGCCCATGGATGACGAGCTCGATCGCCTTGCTGCCGCGCACCCGGAACACGTCGACGGCGCGGATCTCGAACCCGGTGCCGCCGAGCGTCCCGTGAAGCTGGTCGTGCGATGCCGGGAGCCGTCAAGCGGATCTCCGGGCGGACGAGCTCGGGGAGCCGCTCCGGCGGCTTCCAGAAGTCGAGGAAGCGCCCGACGAACCGCCCGCGTCGGTCGCCGGCGCGGAAGACTCCGCGCCCTCGCCCGCCGCGCCGAAGGCGCGAAGCTCCGCGGCGACCTTCTCGACCGGGAGACCGATTTCGTCGCACATCGACGCGAGGTCGAAGAAGAAGCGCTCCGAGGCGAGTCGGCCATCGCGGTGGACGAACACGCAGCTGAACGGGAGCGCGAAGGTCCGGCCGGTCGGCGCGAAGCTGCCGAAGGCGCCCCGCATCGTCGCACGGACCGTTCCCCAGCTGGCGACGACTCCGTCACCTTCGGCGACGCCGTCGGTGGTGACGCCGTAGTCGGGGAACGTCGCGAAGAACATGTGGAGCTGCGCGGAGACGACTTCCTTGCCGGCGCCCCGGATGCCGAAGGGCACGGCATCGAGCACGAAGTCCTCGTGACAGAGCGCGAGAGCCCCCTCGACGTCCTGTCGGCTCTTCGCCGCGGAATAGCGGGCCACCAGCTCTGGTCCCCTCGACGGAACTCGCGTATCCTCCATCACAGTGGCGTCGGGAGCGGTGCTTTCCAATCGCATGGCGCGATCTCCTTTCCGGTGCGACGCGGCTTGCATACCGTCGGTATGTCGCTTTACATACCATGGGTATGCCAGTCAATAACCCGAGCGCGAAATCGACGGCGACGAACGAGGAGCGATCCGAAGCGACGCGAGCGCGGCTCTTGGCGGCGGCGCGTAGGCTCTTCGGCCGGAGCGGCTACGCGAAAACCTCAGTCGAGGAGCTGGTGGGCCGGGGCGGCGTCACCAAGGGCGCCTTCTACCACCACTTCGAGGACAAGAAGGCGATCTTCCTCGCCGTCCTCGAGGAGGCGCAGATGCGGCTCGCCGAGCGGTGCGCCGCCGCGGCGCAGGGCGACGACGCCTGGCAGCGCGCGGTCGCAGGCTGCCACGGGTTCCTTGAGGCCTGCACCGACCGCGAGATCCAGCAGATCATCCTGCGCGACGGCCCCGTCGTGCTCGGCTGGGAGACCTGGAGGGAGATCGACACCCGCTATGCGCTCGGCTTGCTGGAGGTGGGCCTGCGCGACGCGATGGCCGGAGGATTCATCCGCTCGCGGCCGACGAAGCCGCTCGTGCACCTCCTCTTCGGCGCGCTCTGCGAAGGGGCGATGGTGATCGCGCGCGCCAAGAAGCCGCGCGAGGCGCTCGCGACGGTCACCCGCGAAGTCGACGAGCTGCTGGAGGGGATGCGGGGGCAGAACCCGCCCCGCTAACCGCTCCGGGGCTCCGCTCACCCTTCGTTCAGCCGCACGTTCTGAAGGCGACGGGGCGAACCGATGCGGCCTGGCGGACCGCTCCTCGTTCGTGGGCATGCCGTCTGGGGAAGGTGGGTTGACTCACATACCCGGGGTATGTAGAGCTACATACCGACGGTACGTAAGCGAGGCACGGCGGCTGGCACGGCCGGCTGGATACGCGAGTTCCGATGACGGAGCCAGATTCGGGGAGTCGCCTGTCGCAGACGTATGCGGGGGCCTGCCACTGTGGCCGCGTGCGCTTCGAGGTCACGACGGATCTCGTCCGCGCGAGCGAATGCAACTGCTCCATCTGCCGCAAGAAGGGCTACCTGCACCACATGGTCGCGCCCGAGGGGTTTCGCCTGTTGTCCGGCGCCGACGATCTCGAGACGTACCGCTTCGGGACGCGGACCGCCCGGCATCAGTTCTGCCGTCATTGCGGCGTCGCGTGCTTCTACCGGCCGCGAGCCGATCCACGGAAGTTCATGGTCAACGTCCGCTGCGTGGACGGCGTCGATCTCGACCGGCTGCGCATCGAGAAGTTCGACGGGAGGAGCTGGGAGCTCCGCCCGGACGCGCCCTACACGGGCATCTGGAAGGACTGAACGCCACCACGAAAGGAGGACCGGATGAGCCAGCCTGCCGCATCGCTCGCAACGGATACCGCTCAGGCGTGGAGGTCGCCGCTCCTGGGCGAGCGGAGGGCGATCGACCTCCCCCAGGGGACGATCGAGTACTTCGAACGCGGTCGGGGACCGACGCTGGTGCTGGTTCACGGCTGGCTGGTCAACGCCAACCTCTGGCGGAAGGTGGTCGACGCGCTCCACGAGGATTTTCGGTGCCTGACGCTCGATCTTCCCCTGGGCTCCCATCGGCTCGCGATGTCTGCGGCCGCCGACCTCGGCCCCGACGGGATCGCCGCCCTCATCGCCTCCGTCCTGGAGCGGCTCGGACTCACGGGCGTGACGCTGGTCGGCAACGACTCCGGCGGTGCGTACTCGCAGATCGCCGTGGCGCGGCACACCGACCGCGTCGCGCGCCTCGTTCTCACCTCCTGCGAGACACCGTACGACGAGTGGCCACCCGCACAGTTCGCGTATCTCCGGACCGTCGCCCGCGACCCGCAGTCGCTGCGCCAGGCGGCCGAGGCGTTGCGCGCCCCCGAGTTCCGGCGGTCGTCGTATGGAGCTGGCGCCGGCATCGCGAAGCATCCCGTCGCCGACGAGGTGATCGACTCATACGCGCTACCCGGCGCGTGCGATCCGGAGGTCCTGCGGGACGTCGCCGGGGTGATGTCGAGCGCGTCGACGGCCGCCGTCCGGTCGGCGGCCCGACGTCTCATGGAGCGGCCGTCGGTTCCCGTCCTGCTGGTGTGGTCCCGCGAGGACTCGCTCTTCCCGCTCGCGCACGCGGAGCGCTATGCTCAGGCGCTCCCCGGGGGCGAGCTGACCATCATCGAGGACGCCTACACCTTCACGCCGGAGGACCAGCCGACGCGCGTCGCCGACGCGATCCGATCTTTCGTGAAGTGCGGATGAGTGAGATACGGGCCGGCATCGGGCGGATCGGCGACTTCGTGGTCCGATGGGGCGAGAGCCTGCGGTGGGACGACCTGCACGAGCGACTGTACTTCGTCGACTGCGCGGAGCGGACCCTCCACTGGCTCGAGGGCGGCGAGCCGCCTCTCCACACGGTCCAGCTCGGCACCCTGCCGACCGGCCTCGTCCTGACGCACGACCGCCGCGTGATCGTCTGCCTGAAGGACGGCCTCCATGTCGTCGATCCCGACGCCGGGACCTCCGAGCTTCTCGTCGGCTACCCCGACGGCATGCACGGGCGAGCGAACGACGCCAATGCCGACGGGTCGGGCAACCTCGTGACCGGCACGCTGAACCTCGCGCCCGGCCCGGGCGGGTTCTGGTGGTTCTCCGCCACGGACGGCTGGCGGCTGCTCGACGAGGGTATTGGGAACGCGAACGGCCCGGCGGTGATCGACGTCGACGGACAGTCGACGCTCGTCTTCGGAGACACGCTCGCCCGGGCCGTCTACGCGTACGCCTACGACGGCCGCACGGGGACCGTCGGTCCGCGACGCCTGTTCGCGGACCACCGCGCGCTCGGCGGCGCGCCCGATGGCGCGACGGCCGACGCCGACGGCGGCGTGTGGAGCTGCGTGCTGGGCAGCGGAAAGCTGGCGCGGTTCACCGCGGCGGGGCTCGACCGGGTGCTCGACCTTCCCATGCCGAACCCGAGCGACGTCGCCTTCGGCGGCCCGGCGCTCGATCGCCTCTTCGTGACATCGATCGCGTTCGATCTCGGCGAGGGCATCACGCCGCCGCCCGAGGCCGCCTGGCTGGTCGCGGTCGATGACGTCGGGGCGGTCGGACGACCCGAGTTTCGCTTCTCGCTCGGCTAGGGAGAACCCTTGCGCCGATAGCCGACCTGGCTATTCCGCGACTTTAGGCACGTGGATGGTGGCGGCGGTGCACCTCGCGCAGCCGGACCGGCGTCACATGCGTGTAGATCTGGGTCGTCGCGACCTCGGCGTGGCCGAGGAGCGCCTGGACGACGCGCAGGTCGGCGCCGCCGGTCAGCAGATGGGTCGCGAACGTATGGCGGAGCATGTGCGGGAAGACGCGCGCGCCGAGACCCGCGGCGAGCGCACGCCGCCGGACGATCTTCCAGATCGCCTGGCGCGTCAGGGCGCGGCCGCCGCGGCCGACGAAGACGAAGGGGCTCACCCGGCCGCGAAGCTGCCGGCCGCGCGCCGTGCCGAGGTACGCCTCGAGCGCTTTCCTCGCCGCCCCGCCGACGGGGACGACGCGCTCCTTCCCGCCCTTCCCTGCCACGGTGACGAACCCCGCCTGCAGGTTCAGCTGCTCGCCGCGCAGCGCGGCGAGCTCCGACACGCGGAGGCCGCACGCATAGAGCAGCTCGAGCAGCGCGCGGTCGCGGAGCCCGGTCCGCTCCTCCTCGCCCGGTGACATGACGAGCGTCGCCGCTTCGCCCTTCCCGAGCGCGCGCGGCAGCCGCGGCGGGGGCCGCCGGAGGCGCAGCTTCGCCGCCGGGTCGTCCGCCAGCCGCCGCTCGCGGACGAGAAAGCGGACGAAGCCGCGCGTCGCGGCGAGCGCCCGTGCCTGGCTCCGCGCCGACAGGCCGCGCTCGGCGAGACGGGCGACGTGGCCGCGGACGTCCGCCGGCCCGATGCCGGCGACGGTCCGCACGCGGCGCGCCGCGAGGAAGGCGGCAAACCCGCCGAGGTCCCGCGCGTACGACTCCATCGTGTTGCGCGCGACGCCGCGCTCGCTCGTCAGGTGGTCGAGATAGCCGTCGATCGCCCGGTCGATGTCCCCCGCCCCGCCCCGCCGCATCGGCCGTCCGCTCAGCCGCCGGCCGCCTGTGCCGAGGCCGCGGCGCCGTCGGCCTCGAGCGCTCGCGTGAGCTCCTCCCGGATCGCGTCGAGCCGGGCCGCATCCTCGATCTTCCGGCCCTGATGATCGGTGACGTAGAAGACGTCGAGCACCTGATCGACCATGGTCGTGATCTTGGCGAGATGGATCTCCAGCCAGAGGTGGTAGAGGCAGTTGGTGATGCTGAAGAGCAGCCCGACCCGGTCGGCGGTAAAGACGTCGAGCACCGTGTGCTCGCGCGACACCGTGTTGTCGATCTCCACCCGGGTGGGCACCGGCCGCCGGGGCCGCGCGAAGCGCGAGGGGCGCCGCGAGCTCTCGACCAGCGCCTCGACGTCGATCTCGCCGCGCAGCACGCCGCGCAGCGTATGCTCCACCCGTTCCCACCGCTCCGCGTCGAGGGCGATGTCCGAGCCCTCGTGCGAGAGGCGGAAGACATCGAGCGCCACGCCGTCGCGGCTCGTCGTGATGCGCGCGGCGACGATGTTCAACCCATGCGCGGCGAGCACGCCCGACAGCATGGCGAAGAGACCCGGCCGGTCGCGCGTGCAGACGGCGAACTCGGTGTACTCACGCTCCGGGAAGTGCTCGAGCTGCGTCGCGACCGGCGGCTGCTCGCGCGCCGCTTCGCGCTCGCCGAACTGGCGGCGCAGCTCGGCGTGCGGCACGATGCTCTCCTCGCGGGTCGAGAGGAAGTAGCTGTCGGGCATGGTCCGGAAGAGCGCCTCGAGCGCCGGGATCGTGGCCGCCGGCGCCGCCTCGCGGACGCGCTGCTGGAGCCGCCCCGCCCGCGAGGCGGGCTCCTCCGCCTCGAACACGCCTCGCGCGAAGAACTCGCGCGCCCGCACGTAGAGCTCGGTGACGAGCGAGTCGCGCCACGTGGTCCACACCCCGGGCCCGACCGCGCGCATGTCGGCGTAGGTCAGGAGGTAGAGCCGATGGAGGTTCTCGAGCGTGCCGACGGTCCGGCAGAAGTCGATGACGAGCTGGTCGTCGTGCATGTCGCGCCGCTGCGCGAGGTGCGACATGAGCAGGTGGTGCTGTACCAGGAACTCGCAGGCCGCCGTCTCGTCCTCGTTGAGCCCGAGGCGGGTGGCGATGTCGCGCATCATGCGCGCGCCGCGGCCCGAATGATCGTGGCCCTGCCCCTTGCCGACGTCGTGGAACATCATGCCCAGAAACAGGAGCTCCGGGCGATCGACCTCGCGCATCACGTGGGTGACGTGCGGCAGGCTCGTGGCGAATTCGCCGGCCCGCAAGCGCTCGAGCTCGCGCACCCCCATCAGCGAGTGGTGGTCGACCGTGTAGATGTGGAACGGATCGTGGGCGATCAGGCAGTCGAGGTTCCCGAACTCCGGGATCACCGTCTTCAGGACGCCGAGCTTGTGCATCTCGAAGAGCGTCTCGTCGACGTGACCCTTCGCACGCAGGATGTCGAGGAAGGCGGCGGCGACCGCCGCCTGGTCGTGGTGCGCGGCGAGGAGCGCGAGGCAGTCGCGGATCAGCTCGCGCGTCGCGGGCGCGAGCGTCACGCCGTGGCGCTGCGCGTCGGCGAACACCTGCACGACGACCGACGGGTCGCGCTCGAAGATGGCGCGGTTCACGACCGAGAGCGTACGGCCTTGCACGCGAACGCCCGGCCGGATCACGCGGACCCCCGGGGAGCGCCGATAAGGCTCGGCCTGCACGCAGCGCGCGATCACCGCCTCGCTGAAGCGGTTCACCACGGCCGCGCGGCCGTAGTACGCCCGCATGAAGGCTTCGACGCCGGGGCGCTCGGGCGGGAAGCCGAGCGCGGGGGCCAGACGCTCCTGCTGCTCGAAGCCCAGGAAGTCCTGGTGGCGGTCGCTCGCGAGGTGCAGCGCGTTCCGGATGCGCCAGAGGAAATCGAGCGCCTCCTCGAGCTCGACGACGTCCCGCTCGGCCATCTGGCCGAGCGTCACGAGCTCGCGAAAGGACCGTACCTTGAACTTGACCTTCGCCATCCAGAGCGCGGTGTGGAGGTCGCGGAGCCCGCCCTGCCCCTCCTTCAGCTGCGGCTGGAGCAGGTAGACGGAGTCGCCGGCGCGCGCGTGCCGCTCGGTGTTCTCGGCCAGCTTCTCCTTGAAGAAGGCGGTCGGGTTGTGGCTCCAGACCTCCTCGAACATCTTCGTCTCGAACTCGGCGTAGAGCGCCTCGTCGCCGGCGAGGTAGCGCGCGTCGAGCAGTGCAGTCTTCACCTTCATGTCCCGCTGCGCCAGGCGGCCGCACTCGCGGATGTTGCGCAGCGCATGGCCGACCACGAGCCCCCCGTCCCACAGGCCGTAGAGGATCACCTCGCCGACGGTCTCGACGAACGGGTTCACCTTCCACGGAAAGAGGAAGAGGAGATCGATGTCGGACGACGGGTTCAGCTCGCCGCGCCCGTAGCCGCCCTGGCCGACCACGGCGCAGCGCTGGTTGATGCGCGCGTAGCGCGACGCATAATGCGCGGTCGCCTCCGCGGCCAGGAAGCGCACGAGATGATCGACCGCGTCCGTGTACGCGGCGACCAGCGCGAGCCCGCCCTCGCCGGCCTCGTGGCGCGTCTGCAGCTCGGCGCGGACCCGGGCGAGGAAGTCGCGCGCGAGGTGGCCGGGGCGGCTCGCGTGCTCGCCGGTGACGGCCGGCAGCGTCGTCACCGCCGCGAGCGGCGTGAATGCCGGCGTCCGCGCGAGCACCATGGAGTGGCTCAACCTAGCCGCTTTGCGCGCGCAACTCTACCGGAACCCGGGATCAGAGCGTCCGGGCGCGGCGCGCATCGGCGAGAAAGCGTGCGACCCCCGAGGCGATGCCCTCGGCGAGCGTCGCCTGGTACTCGTCCCGCGCGAGCCGCCGTCCCTCCATCGGATGCGTCAGGAAGGAGGTCTCGACGAGCACGCACGGCATGTACGCGCCGACCAGCACGTAGAACGGCCCGCGCTTGACGCCGAGGTCGGTGACGTACGGATATCGCGAGCGCGTGGTCGCCACCACGGCGCGCTGCACGGCGCGCGCAAGCGCGATCGACTCGTCCATCTTCCCGACCTGCACGAGATCGCTCAGGATGTAGCGGAGATCGCTCCCCTCGCCGCGCGGGCGCAGGAGGTCGAGGCCGTTCTCCATGGCGGCGAGCCGGCTCGTCGCGTGGTCCGCGGCGTTGTCGAGGTAGTAGGTCTCGATGCCGTGCAGCCGTCCGGTCGGGTTCGCGTTGGCGTGGATCGAGACGAAGAGGTCGGCCCCTTCGCTGTTTGCCCGCGCGGTGCGGTCCGAGAGCGACAGCGTCGTGTCGTCGGTGCGGGTGAGCAGCGTCTCGGCGCCGAGCCGCTCCTCGAGTAGCGCCGCGAGCCGCCGCGCGATGGCGAGCGTCACGTCCTTCTCGACGGCGTAGCCCTGCGCGCCGGGATCGTGTCCGCCGTGACCCGGGTCGATCACGACCTTCGGCCGATGGGGCTCCCCCGCGCGCGTCGCGACGCGGGCGGGCGGCTCGGCGCGCGGGACGTCGCGCGGTGGCGAAGCAACCGCGAGCAGGAGCTCGCGACCGCGCGCGGACCGCTGGACGCGATAGCCGGCCACGTCACCGAGGTCGACGACGATGCGCACGATCCCGCGCTCGCCGCGACCGATGCGAACGGTGGTGACCGGTCCGCCGACCGTCGCGACCCGCCGGACGCCGCGCCCGAGGGCGGTGCCGCGCGGCAGGTCGACGTAGATGCGCGCGACGGCCCCCGAAGCGAGCCCCACGTCGTGGACGGCCGCACGGACCGGTTGCGACAGGACCAGACGTACGGTGGTGCCGCCCGCTGTCGATTCCGCCCGCAGCGCGGTCAGCTCGGCCCCGCCGGCGCTCCCGGCGAAGACCAGCCACGCGAGCGCGGCCCTCCGCCCCCACCCCTCCACGGGGCCGCAGGATAGGGAACGGCCGTGGGGGAATCAAGGCGGCGTCAGCCGCGCAAGGAATCCGCCTGGTCGACGGACTCCCAGGGCAGGTCGAGGTCGACCCTCCCGACCTGTCCGTACGCCGCGAGCTGGCGATAGAAGATGCCCTGCCGTGCGGCAGGGAGACGCCGCAGGTCGAACCGCCGCACGATGCCACCGAGACGGAAATCGAAGCGATGCTCCAGACGGTGCGCGAGGGTCGCATCGTCGACGGTCCCGGTGCCGAAGGTCTCCACCTGGACGCTCACGGGGCGCGAGAGCCCGATCGAGTAGCTCAGCTGGACCTCGCACTCCGGGGCGAGTCCGGCGGCGACGACGTTCTTGGCCGCGTGGCGCGCCGCGTACGCGCCGACCCGGTCGATACGCAGCGGGTCCTTGCCGCTGAGCGCGTCGCCACTGTTGCGCGAGTACTCGCCGTAGGTGTCGACGGCGTTCTTTCGCCCCGTGAGACCGGCGTGCACCGCCGGGCCGCCGCCCACGAGCGTGCCCTCCGGGTTGACGAAGATGCGCGTCTGGGCGTCGGGCCGCACGGCTTCCTCGGCGAAAACGGGCGTGATGACCGAGTCGATCAGGTCGCGCCGGAGCTCCTCGGGACGAGGGCGGCCCGGTTCTCGCTGGCTCGCCATCAACGCGATGCTGTGGATACGCTGCGGCTTGCGGTCGCGATACTCGACGCCGACCTGCGTTTTTCCATCGGGCGAGAGGTAGACGAGCCCCCGGTCCTGGCGGACCTCGGCGAGCCGCCGCGCGACGCGGTGCGCGAGCCAGATCGGCAGCGGCATCAAGGCTGGAGTCTGCCTGCAGGCGAAGCCGAAGGCCGTCGCCTGGTTGTCGACCGTGAAGGCCTCGATCTGGTCGTCGGTGAAGCGACGCTCGTCCTGGCGATGCAACGGGTTCAGCGGGTACTCGCTCAGGCTCGTCATGATGGTGCAGCGGGTGGCATCGAACTCGCCCTGCTCGTACCCGACCTGGCGGATGATGCGCCGCGCGACGTCCGGAATGTCGACCTGCGCATCGCTCGCAAAGCGGGCGGCGATGAACACGACGCCCGTGGCGATGGCGCACTCGGCGCGGATCCGGGAGAGCGGATCGTGCTCCAGGAAGCGGTCGACGATCGCGTCGCTGATCTGATCGCAGAGCTTGTCGGGGTGTCCCTGCGTCACCGATTCCGACGTCAGCACGAAGTTCGACTTCATATCGACGCCTCCACCGACGCTTCGGCGGCGATCGGCGCGAGGACGGTCTCCCGTGCCGCGACGGGCAGCGCCGGCGCGGTCGGGCGGCCCGGCTTCGTCGCCTCGTTCACCACGAACGGGACCGCAGCGCCGAGACCGATCGCCAGCGCGTCGGCGGCCCCGATCGGCGCGAGACCGAGGAGGCCACGCAGCGGCGGCAGGAACGCGGCGAGGGCCTGCAGCCCCAGGCAGACGGCGAGGCCGGCGGTCAGATAGTTGTTGGCCGGCGGCTGCGGCCCCGTCAGCACGCTGCGGTCCGGGGTCCGGCAGCTGAGCGCGTGCAGGAGCTGGGTGAGGGTCAGGCTCATGAAGCCGCAGGTGCTCGCCTGGGCGCCGGCGCCGTAGCGCCCGAGACCATAGAGGTAGCTCGCGAGCGCGCCGCTCGCCATCACCCCGGACTCGAAACCCATCCGCTTCCACTGCTCCCGCCCGAGGATCGGCTCGTGGGGGTCGCGCGGTGGCCGCTCGAGCACGTCGGGCTCCGGTGGCTCGACCGCGAGCGCGACGCCGGGGATCACGTCGGTCAGGAGGTTGATCCAGAGCAGCTGCATGGCGTTCAGCGGCGAGCCGACCCCGAGCGCCACCGCTCCGAACACGAGCTCGATCTCGCTCAAATTCGTCGCGACGAGGAAGTGGAGCGCCTTCCGGACGTTGTCGCGGATCGTCCGGCCCTCGCGGACGGCGACGAGCATGTGATGGAGGTCGTCGCCGTCGATGACGACGTCGGCCACGGACCGGGCGAGCTCCGTGCTACCGTCGCCGACGACGAGACCGATGTCCGCCGCGCGCAGTGCGGGACCGTCGTTGACGCCGTCGCCGGTCATGGCGACGACCTTCCCTGCGTCCTGGAGCGCCCGGACGATCTGCAGCTTGTGTGCGGGGCTCACGCGCGCGAACACGCGGACGCGCTGGGCGAGACCCGACAGCAGCTGGGGATCGAGCTGCTCGAGGCTCTCCGAATCGAGGATCTCGAGCGGCTGGCCGTTGGCGAGCCGCAGCTGCCGGGCGACGGCGTACGCCGTCGCGCTCTGATCGCCGGTGATCATCACGGTCTCGATCCCGGCGGCGTGGAACCGCCTGATCAGGGCGGGCATCCCGGGACGGAGCGGATCGGTCAGTCCGACGAGCCCGAGCCAGGTGAGGTCGGCGAGCGCGGGAGGGCTCGTGGACGAGCCCTCGGCGTAGGCGAGCCCGAGCACGCGGAGCGCGCGGCCGGCCATCCGCTCGTTCGCCTGCATGATGGCCGTGCGGACCGCGTCCGTGAGCGGGCTCGGCCCGTCGGCCCCGGCATAGCTGTGACAGAGCGCCAGCACCTCGCCCGGGCTGCCCTTGACGGCGCGCAGCTGGACGTCGCCGGCACGGTGCAGCGTCGCCATGAAGCGGTGCTTCTCCGTCCGGTACTTGACGTCGACGAGCGGGTGGCGGCGGCGGAGGCTCGTGACGTTCAGGCCGGCATCGAGCGCGAGCGTGATGAGCGCGTTCTCGGTCGCGGAGCCGCTCGGCACGAGGGTTCCGTTCTCCTCGCGGAGCTCGGACTCGTTGCAGAGCGCCCCCACCTCGAGAAGGCGGCGGAGATGAGGGGCGCCGGGCGTGCCGTGCGACCAGCGACCGTCGGCCACCTCGAAATCGGTCCCATCGGCGTGCACGGCCGTGACGCTCATCTCGTTCCGCGTCAGCGTCCCCGTCTTGTCGAGACAGACCATCTGGATCGCGCCGAGGTTCTCGACGGCATCGAGGCGCCGGATGAGGACGCGCTGCCGTCGCATGTCGCGGATGCCGAGGGCGAGCGTCGTGGTAGCGACCGTCGGGAGCCCCTCGGGCACGGCCGCAACGGCGAGCGAGGTCGAGACGAGGAGCATCTCGAGCACGCCGTAGCCGTGCAGGACGCCGATGCCGAACACACCGGCACATGCCGCCGTGCCGAGGAGCACGAGCTGCGTCCCCATGGTGTCGAGGTGTCGCTGGAGCGGCGTCTGCGGCGCGCGCGCCGTGCCGAGCAGCGCGTGGATCGCCCCGAGCTCCGTCCGGGGCCCCGTCGCGACCACGACTCCCCGGCCGCTGCCGCCGGTAACGAGCGTGCCCATGAAGGCGATGCCGGTCCGGTCGGCCAGCGCCGTCGCCTCACGATGGATGGCGACGGCGGACTTGGAGACCGGCATGCTTTCGCCGGTCAGGGTCGATTCGTCGATCGTCAGATGTCGGGCCTCCAGCACCCGGACGTCCGCCGGGACGTACGAGCCGGGAGCCAGCACGACGACGTCGCCCGCCACGAGCTGCTCGGCCGGGACGTCCAGCCGCACGCCGTCCCGCATGATGGTGGCCGGCTGAACGCTCGTCGTCTCGAGCGTGTTGATGGTCCGCTCGGCGTGCAGCTCGGTGAAGAAGCCGATGACGCCGTTCAGGACGAGGACGCCCGCAATCAGCGCCGCGTCCGCCAACCCGCCGGTCGCCAGCGACAGCGCCGCCGAGGCAGCCAGCACGCCGACCGGAAGGGTCGCGAATTGATCGAGCAGCATCCCGAGCGGCGATCGGCCCTCGGGTCGAGGCAGGCTGTTGGCGCCGTCCCGTGCGAGCCGGCTCGCGGCCTCCGCCGGCGCGAGGCCGGCGCTCGAGGCGCCGAGCGCCTCGAGAACTGCCTGCGCGGTCATCACATGCCACGCCGGCGTCGTCGGGCCGGTCTCCGGGAGCGGCAGCAGCGAGTCCGGCGCAGCGGCGTCGCCCCCGCCCCCCGCGGTGAGCCTCGTGAGCTCCTGCTCGACGACGCTGACGATCTCACCGAGCGGTCGATCGGCGTCGAACTGCACGAGCAGCGTGCCGATCACCGCATTCACCTCGACCGTCCGGATCGTCGGACGGCGGGTCAGCCGCTTCTGGACGTCCCTTCCGAGATGAGGATCGTGCCGCAGCTCGGCGATGCGAAACCGGGCCCGCCCACGAACCGCGCCGTGCAGCAGCACGGGTCGGACGGGCGCCACATCCACATCACTCCGCTCCCCCGGCCGCCGCATCGGCCCTCACAATGGCTCAACCACGGGTGAACGCGAAGCACACCGGAAGGCAGTCAGCGGGAGTTCATCAAAAATTCAAAATCGCACCGCGGAGGGTCGCCGGTAGCTGGCCGGGGTCAGCGACGCTCACCCGGTCTCCGCTTACGTCCGGCCACTTTTGCACCCTGCTTCCCGAGCACCGTGCGGGTCCGTTTCGCAAGCTTGGTGATCGTCCTCACCCTCCCTGCCGCGCCGCATCGACGAAGCGTGCCAGGACCGCCAGCGCCTCGAGGGGGGTGAGCCGCTCCGGGTCGATCGTCGCCAGCTCCCGCCTGAGGCGCGCCTCCGGTGCCGCGAACAGCGATAGCTGCGGCGTCGCCGCGTGCGGTTGCCGGGACGCCGGTCCCTCCCCGGCCTCGAGCTCGGCGAGCAGCGCGCGCGCCCGGGCGACGACCGCAGGCGGCACACCCGCGAGCCGCGCCACCTCGACGCCGTAGCTGCGCGACGCCGGCCCGGGAACGATCTGCCGGAGGAACACGATCTCGCCCTTCCACTCCGCCACCGCGACCGACAGGTTGCGTACCCGCGGATGCTCGGCGGCCAGCGCCGTCAGCTCGTGGTAGTGGGTGGCGAACAGCGTCCGCGGCCGCTCGGCCGTGTCGTGCAGGTGCTCGGCGACGGCCCACGCGATCGAGATGCCGTCGAAGGTGCTCGTTCCGCGCCCGATCTCGTCGAGCACGACCACGCTCCGCGGCGTGAGGTTCGCGAGGATGTAGGCCGTCTCGCGCATCTCGACCATGAACGTGGACTCGCCGCCGACGAGGTTGTCGCTCGCGCCGACGCGCGTGAAGAGGCGGTCCGCGAGCCCGACTTCGGCCTCGGTCGCCGGCACGAAGCTCCCCATCTGGGCGAGCAACGCGATCAGCGCGACCTGGCGGAGATACGTCGACTTGCCGCCCATGTTGGGGCCGGTGACGACGAGGACCTGCTCGCTGTCGGGGTCGAGCGTCGTGTCGTTCGGAACGAAGCGCGTTCCGGCGACGGCCTCCACCACCGGATGCCGTCCGCCGCGGATGCGGAGCACGGGAGCCTCGGAGATCCGCGGCCGGACGTAGGCGCGCCGGTGCGCCACCTCGCCGAGTGCCGCGAGCGCGTCGACCTGCGCGAGCGCGCCGGCCGTGCGTGCCAGCGAGGGCTGATGGAGCGCGACCGTATCGAGAAGCGCTTCGAAAAGGTGGGCCTCGAGACCGCGGAGACGCTCCTCCGCGCCGAGGACGCGCGCCTCGTGCTCCTTGAGCGCCGGCGTCACGAACCGCTCGGCCCCGACCAGCGTCTGCTTCCGCTCGTAGTCCAACGGCACGAGGGCCAGGTTCGGTCGCGTCACCTCGACGTAGTAGCCGAATACACGGTTGTGCCGGACCTTGAGCGACGTGATCCCGGTCCGCGCGCGCTCGGCCGCCTCGAACCGCGCGAGCCAGCCCTTGCCGTCGCGCGCGGCGTCGCGCAGGGCGTCGACCTCGGTCGAGCATCCCGCCCGGATGAAGCCCGGAAGCCGGGTGTGGGGCGGTGGCGCGTCGACGAGCGTCCGGACGATCTCGGCCGACACGTCGGGCAACGCGTCGAGTGCGGCGGTGATCGTCGCAAACGCCTCGGCGCGAGCGGCGCCGAGCGCCGTGCGCACGT
Organism: Deltaproteobacteria bacterium; assembly: GCA_005879585.1. GTDB lineage: Bacteria > Desulfobacterota > Binatia > DP-6 > DP-6 > DP-3. Next base: position 15,836 of record VBKG01000304.1, read on the forward strand.
CAGCCACGCGGTCGAGCGCGACCGCCAGATGCGCGAGGTCACGCGGCCCCGCGGTGCGCGCGCCGATGCGGCCGGCAAGCCGCTCGAGGTCGCCGATGCCCGCCAGACCGGCGCGCACCGACGCGCGCAGCTCCACGGCGTCGACCAGCTCCTCGACCGCGTCGAGTCGCCGGCCGATCGCCGCTGCGTCGAGCAGCGGGTAGAGGAGCCAATCGCGCAGGCGGCGCGCGCCCATCGGCGACGCCGTCTGGTCGAGCACCCAGAGGAGGCTCCCGCGGCGGTCGCCGCCGAGCGTCTCGAGCAGCTCGAGGTTCCGGCGCGTGGCGCCGTCGAGCTGCAGGAACCCCGCGGGCGCGTAGGACTCCGGAGCGCGGAGGTGTGCGGGGCGGCGGCGGTAGACCGCATCGACGTACGCCAGCGCTCCACCGGCCGCCCGCGCCGCGAGCGGCGGCAGTACACCATCGAGCGCCGCGGGCTCGGGCAGCGCAGCGGTCGCCCACGGGCGGTCGGCACGACATGCGGCGCCGACGTCATCGGGAAGATCCCCCGCCAGGAGCAGCTCGCGCGGCGTGAGCCGCTCGAGCTCCTCGCGCGCCGCATCCCAGCTCTCCACCTCGGTCGCCCGGAAGGCACCCGTCGCGAAGTCGATCGCGGCGAGGCCATAACGCGCGCCGTCCGTCGCGAGCGCCGCAAGCAGGCTCGGCGCCGCCGGATCGAGGCTCTCCTCCTCGAGGATCGTTCCCGGCGTGACGACGCGGACGACCTCGCGCTCGAGGAGCCCGCGTCCGCGCGCCTCTGCCTGCTCGCAGATCGCGACCGGATGGCCCGCCGCCAGCAGCCGGGCGACGTACGGCTGCGCGGCGTGCGCCGGGAAGCCGCAGAGCGGAACCTCGTCGGGATCGCCGCGGTTGCGCGCGGTGAGCGTCAGGTCGAGCACGGGCGCCGCCGTCTCGGCGTCCTCGAAGAACATCTCGTAGAAGTCGCCGAGCCGGAACAGCAGGATCGCGGCCTGGTGCTGCGCCTTGATGCGAAGGTACTGCGCGATCAGCGCGCTCGGCCGCCGCTCCACCTCCGCCGCCATGGTCGAACGGCCTTCTTACCCGATCGGCCGTCCATCGCGCCAGGGCGCCACGTCAGACGCGCCGACGCTTCTTCGCCACGTAATCGACGAGCAGGTACTCGCCGAGGCGGTCGGGCCGCGTGTACAGCGCGCGGCCCTTGTTGATCCGCGTCATGCCCTCGACGAACGCCCGGAGACTCGGGCTGTCGTCGAGCATGAAGGTGTTGATGGTGATGCCGCGGCGGGTGACGCGCTCGACCTCGCGGAGCGTCTCCTGGGCGGCACGCATGCTGATGCCGCCGAAGGACAGCGGCCACTCGCAGTACAGCCGGCCGCGGAGGAAGTAGGCGGTCGGCTGGCCATCGGTGATGACGATGATGTGCTGGTTGTTGCTCGGGTGACGCGCGAGCAGCTCCGCGGCGACCCGGAGGCCATCCTGCAGGTTCGTGAAGGGGTCGCCCATGTTCCAGCTCGCCTCGGGCAGGTCGCGGAGCTTCAGCTCGACCGCGCGCGTGAAGAAGCCGACGATCGCGAAGTAGTCACGCGGGTAGCGTGCACGGATCAGACTCTCCATCGCCATCGCGACCTTCTTGGCAGCCGCAAAGCGCCCCTCCCACGACATCGACCAGCTCATGTCGAGGAGGAGCACGGTGGACGTCGTCGTGGTGTGCGACGCGGTGTAGACCTCGAAGTCGTCGGGCTGGAGATCGAGCGGCAGGCCCGGGCGGCGCGTGAGGGTCTTCTTCAGCGTCGCGACGAGGTCGATCTCGAGCGGCTCGCCATGGCGATAAGGCTTGGTCTCCTCGGGGCGGAGCTGCACGAGGCCGCGGTGATCCGTCTGATGGCCACCGGAGCGATCGCGCAGCAGGCCCTGGTAGATGTCGCGCAGCGCGAGCTGGCCGATCTTCCGGATGCCCTTCGGCGACAGACGCGCCCGCCCCTCCCGCTGGGTCAGGTAGCCCGCCTTCACCAGCAGCATCATGACGTCCTTCAGGAGCTGGAAGTTCTGTCCCGCTTCCAGCCCAAGGAGCTCGCGCAGGCTCTCGGGGTCGACGGCGTCGAGGTCGCCCGAGAGGAGCTGCTCTTCGAGGCGCTTCAAGCGCTCCATCTCGCGCATCAGCGCCAGCGCTTCCTCGTAGGAGAGCGACCGCGGCCCGTGGAAGAGGTCGCCGTAGCGACGCGTGAAGTCCTCGAGATCGCGGATGTCGTCGAGCTCGTCGAGCAGGCTCTCGAGCGCGTTGGCCGCGTCGCGCTCCTCGAAGTCGTAGTCGCGCAACCGGCCGAGCGCTTCCGACAGGCGATGCGGCAGCCGATCGAGGAGGTCGTGCTTGCGAGCCGCCTGCGCCCGGTCCTCGAGCCCGTCGAGGGTGTCGCGTTCGAGGTCGAGCAGTCCGCCGAGCTTCTCGCGGATCTCGGCGAGTGCATGGCGCAGGTTCACGTCGCGATAGCGAGACCGCATCTCCTCGCGCAGCTGCTCGAGGAAGTCGTCGAGCCCCATGACGCGCATGCCCTGCTGCCACTCGAGGCCCTGGTGCAGCAGCCAATCGAGCGCCTGCTGCACGTCGTCGGTGAAGGAGAGGTACTCCGAGAGCTTCTCGAAGACGTCGTCCGCGGAGAGCCGGACCTGCTGCGTCCCGTCCCAGGCGGTGTAGCGGACGCCGTGCATGCGGGGTGGAGAGGTCAGGCCCGGTAGGCGTACCGCCCGCCGGAGCGATCCTTGTTCAGCTTCTGGTGGAGGTGCAGCCCTTCGAGCACGAATTCGGTCGCGGTCGCCATCAGCGCCGGAGTCTCGAAGGCGCCGAGCAGACCCACACCCTCCCGGAGGCCGGGGATATGGCGGATCCCTTCGAGGTACTCGTGCGACGGCATCTCATCCGATACCTCGACGCCCCACCCCGCCTCGAAGTGGTCGGTCACCTTCTTCAGCGCCTCGACCTTCAGGTACTTGTCCCAGACCTTCAGGATGGCACGGTTGATCAGCCGGTCGATCAGGTCCCCGTCCTTCTTGTCCTCGCCGACGTACTCGAGCTCGATCTTGCCGGCCGTCGAGGCGAGGACCGAAGGGAGGTCGGTGATGCGCGGCACGATCTCGCGTTCCGTGGTGCGGACGGCGCGCTTCTCGGCATTCGAGAGGAGGCTCTCGTAGTTGTTGATGGTGACGCGCACGCTCACGCCCGAAGCCTGGTTGATCTCGTTCGAGCCGCGCGCCTCGAAGGTGATCTGCGCGACGATCTCCTTGATGAAGAATGGCACCCGCACTTCGCGCACGCCGCGATCGAGCACCGGCGTCTCCTGTTCCATGATCGTGATCTCGTCGTCGAGCGTGTGCGGATAGTGGGTGCGGATCTGGACGTCGAAGCGGTCCTTCAGTGGCGTGATGATCCGCCCGCGGCTCGTGTAGTCCTCCGGGTTGGCGCTCGCGACGATGATGATGTCCAGCGGCAGCCGGATCTTGTATCCCTTGATCTGGACATCCTTCTCCTCCATCAGGTTGAAGAGTCCCACCTGCACCTTCTCGGTGAGGTCGGGCAGCTCGTTGATGGCGAAGAGGCCGCGGTTGGTCCGCGGCACGAGGCCGTAGTGGATCGTCTCTTCGTCAGCGAGATAGCGGCCTTCGGCCACCTTGACCGGATCGATCTCGCCGATGAGGTCCGCCATCGACACGTCGGGCGTGGCGAGCTTCTCGCCGTAGCGGTCGTCGGGACCGATCCACGCGATCGGCAGCGTGTCACCCTCGAGCGTCAGGCGCCGTCGGCACGTGCGGCAGATCGGGTCGAACGGCGAGTCGTTGATCGGGCAGCCCTCGACCGCCGGAACTGCGGGGTCGAGCAGCGACGTCAGCCCGCGGATGATCCGGCTCTTCGCCTGCCCGCGCTCCCCGAGGAAGACCATGTGGTGCCCGGCGAGCACGGCGTTCTCGATGTCCGGAATGACCGTGTCGTCGTAGCCGATGATGCCCGGCAGGATACGTTCCTTCCGGCCGAGTCGGGCGAGGAGGTTCCGGCGCATCTCCTCACGGACGGGCACTACTCGATATCCGGACGCCTTGAGCTCTCCAAGTGTGCGCGCTGTCTCCGAGCCCTGCACGACCGCCCCCATTCCACGCGTAGTCCGTCGATTATACGCACCGCGCTCCAAGAGAAACAACCAAAAATCGCGGGGGCCCGTCCGCTGCTCGCGCGCGGCGGAGCCGCGCGCTGCGCTGCTCCGATGCCCCCGCACCCCGTCGGCCCGCTCGACACCTCTCGGTGTCGGCCTCCCCTCCTTGCGCGCGCGCGTGCGGTGCTCGCGCGCGGCCGGCCGCGCGCCGCGTTCCTCCGACGTCCCGGAGCACCCTGACCCGCAAGACTCGCCGAGACGCGCGAGGGCAGCAGTCTCGCGACGCTGCAGCACGCCGTTTCGTCCAGCGTGAGCGCGACGTGCGCGACGGCGGGCCGGGGGTGCCGCCGCGACAAGCCCGCAGCTCCCGCGCGCACCTGCAGCTTCGGGGGGACGCCTCGGCCTACGAGTCGCGCGTGGAGCCGCCCAGCGCGGCACGATGTGCCAGTGGAGATGATCGACGACGCCGGCGCCCGCGGCGGCGCCGAGGTTCATCCCGAGGTTGAAGCCGTCGGGGTGGAACGTGGCGGCGACGGTGTCGATCGACCTGCGCAGCGTCTCGGCGAGGTCCCGGTGCTCCGCCTCGGGGAGCGCGGTGAGCGACGCCGTGTGGCGCCGCGGCGCGACCATCAGGTGGCCGTTCTGGTACGGAAAGCGGTTCAGGATGACGAGGCTCGCAGCGGTCGTGCCGAGGAGCAGGCGTTCGCGCCGGTCGCCCTCGAGCGCGATGCAGAAGATGCAGCCGCGCGCCGCCTTGTCGGCGACGTAGGCCATCCGCCACGGCGCCCACAGGACCTGCACGTCACGGCTCGTCGGAGTCCGCCGGCGTCCACGGCTTGCCGTCGACGCGCAGGCGCAGCTCCTTGCCGACTTTGAAGAAGGGAACGCGCTTGGCGTGGACGTCGACGAGCGCGCCCGTCTTCGGGTTCCGACCCTCGCGCGCTTGGCGATTCTTCACGACGAAGCTGCCGAAGCCCCGGATCTCGATGCGCTCGCCGCGCGTGAGCGCCGACGTGAGACTGTCGAAGACGGCGTTCACCATCACTTCCGCCTCGCGGCGCGAGAAGCGAGGAAAGCGCTTCACCACTTCGTCGATGAGCCCGCGCTTCGTCATCTCGCTCAGCCGAGCAGCGGGCCGCGGTAGAGGAAGAGGAGTCCACCGGGCGCCAAGAGGTCTGGCAACCGCGCCAGTCCGAGCAGGTCGAGCCACCACGGGCGCCCGCGCATACGTACGTGGGAGACGCGCGGCTCGCCGGTCTGGCCGGCGCGCGACCACGCGACGCGCGTTGCGTCCGCGAGGCCACCGAGCTCGTCGACCAGGCCGACGTCGCGCGCTTGCGCCCCGGAGTAGAGGCGACCGTCGGCCAGCGCACGCACCCGGCCTGCTTCCATGCCGCGGCCACGCGCCACCGCGTCGATGAACTGGCCGAGCACGTCGTCGACCATGCGCTGGAGGAGCACGCGCTCCTCGTCGGTCACGGCGCGCAGCGGCTGCCCGACGTCCTTGAAGCGCCCGCTCTTCACGACGGTCTGCGAAACGCCCACCTTCTCGGCGAGCGTCGCCACGTTCTGCACCTCCATGATGGCGCCGATCGATCCGGTCAGCGTGCCCGGATCGGCCACCACCACGTCGGCCGCCGAGGCCACGTAGTAGCCGCCCGAGGCCGCCACGTTCCCGAGCGACGCCACGACGGGTTTCCGCGCCCGCAGCCGCCACACGGCGTCGTAGATCTCCTGCGACGGTGCGACCGCGCCCCCCGGGGAGTCGATCCGCAGCACCACGCCGATCGTCGCGTCCTGCTGGCGCAGGTGGTCGAGGGCGTCCACCGTGTCCGCCGCGTCCGAGATGACGCCGCGCACGTCGACGACGGCGACGGTCTTGCCGAACGTGAACCGCTCGCCGAGCGGCGTGCCCGAGAGCGCGGCGACGCCGACCACGATCGCCACGAGTCCGGCGGCGACGACCACGAAGATCGCCATGCCCCGGAGGACCGGATGTCGGCGCGCCATCCGTCCCCGGACCGCTACCCCTTGCTCTTCTGCGCCTCGGACATCAGGTCCGCGAAGTACGCCTTCCCGCTCTCGCGCTCGCGCCGCTGATAGGCGTCCATCTCGTCCCGCTCCTCACTCTTCAGCAGCGCCTTGATGGAGAGCTTGATGCGCTTTTCGCGGGGATCGACCTCCGTCACCTCCGCCTCGACCGCGTCGCCGGGCTTGAAGAGAGTGGACGGCTTGTCGACGCGCTCGGCGGAGAGCTGCGAGACGTGGATCAGTCCTTCGATCCCCTCCTCCAGCTCGACGAAGACGCCGAAATCCGTGACGCTCGTGACCGCGCCCTTGACGCGCGTGCCGGGCGGGTACGTGCGCGGGATCGCCGCCCAGGGGTCCTCGGTCAGCTGCTTGATGCCGAGCGAGATCCGCTCGTTGTCGACGTCGATGCCGAGCACGACCGCCTCGACCTCGTCGCCCTTTCGATAGAGCTCGCTCGGATGCTTCACCTTCTTGGTCCAGTGCAGGTCGGAGACGTGGACGAGCCCGTCGATGTTCTCCTCCACCTCGACGAAGAGCCCGAAGTCCGTGATGCTCTTGATCTTGCCCTTGATGTGCGAGCCGATGGGATGATTGATGCGGACCATCTCCCAGGGGTTCGGCTCGGTCTGCTTCAAGCCGAGCGAGATGCGCCGGTTCACCGTGTCGACGTCGAGGATCTGGACCTCGACCTCCTGCCCCGCCTCAAGCAGCTTCGAGGGGTGGGTCACGCGCTTGGTCCAGGACATCTCGGAGACGTGGATCAACCCCTCGAGCCCGCGCTCGATCTCGACGAAGGCGCCGTAGTCCGTGAGGCTCACGACCTTGCCCCGGATCCGCATGCCGATCGGCAACCGCTCGGACACCGTGGACCACGGGTCCGGGAGGATCTGCTTCATGCCGAGCGAGACCCGCTCGCGCTCGGGATCGTACTTGAGGACGACGACCTTCACCCGATCGCCGACGTTCAGGACCTCCGACGGATGCGCCACGCGGCCCCACGACATGTCCGTCACGTGGAGCAACCCGTCGATGCCGCCAAGGTCGACGAACGCGCCGTAGTCGGTGATGTTCTTGACCGTCCCTTCGAGGATGACGCCCTCTTCGAGGACCTTGAGCGTCTCCGACTTGAGCGCGGTGCGCTCGCGCTCGAGCACCGCGCGTCGGGAGACGACGACGTTGCCGCGGGACCGGTTGAACTTGAGGATCGCGAAGCGGCCGCGCTGGCCGAGGTAGCGATCGAGGTTGCGCGTCGGCCGGATGTCGGCGTGCGAGCCGGGCAAGAAGGCCGCCACGCCGATGTCGACGCGGAGCCCGCCCTTCACCTTGCCGACGATCGTGCCCTCGACGGCGCCATCGCGCTCGAACGCCTTCTCGATTTCGTGCCAGACCTTGAACTGCTCCGCCTTCTGCCGGGAGAGGAAGATCTCGCCGGACTCCGTGTCCGTCGACTCGAAGTACACGTCGACCGGATCGCCCTCCTGCACCGTGACCCCGCCGCCGCGTTCCATGAACTCGGCGACCGGGATCTGCCCCTCGGACTTGTACCCGATGTCGACCGTGACGGTATCGCGCCCGATGCGGACCACGCGCCCGGTCACCACGTCGCCTGGCTTCGGACTCTTCAGGCTCTGCTCGAACAGCGAGCCGAAGTCGTCCTCGGCACCGACCCCGCGATCGGGCTTTTCGGTCCTCTCGGGCATCAAGCCGGTACCCCCTGGTGGGATTCGCACGGATGGCGGCGCAACCGTTCCTCCATAGCGCTGTGCTGATTGGGTTTCAAGGCCAAATACAAAACGCTTCGCAGGCTTACGGCCGTGACGCGCCGAGCCGTGCGCGTGCGATCCGTTCCATCTCGTCGACCACCGTTTCGAGCGTCAGCGTGGTCGTGTCGAGCACGACGGCGTCGGCGGCAGGCCGCAGCGGCGAGTGCGCGCGCTCGCTGTCGCGACGGTCGCGCGCGGCGATGTCGCGCGCGAGCGCGGCCTCGTCGATCGTCTCGCCGCGCGCGCGCAGCTCGACGGCCCGCCGCCGCGCACGCTCGCCGGGCGCGGCGGTCAGGTAGAGCTTCACGGGCGCGTCCGGGAAGACGACCGTCCCGATGTCCCGTCCCTCCATCACGACGCCCGCTGGCGCGGCGAGCGCGCGCTGCAGCGGCACGAGGCGCGTGCGTACCACCGGGCGGGCCGCCACCCGCGACGCCAGCTCGCCGGCGTCGGCGCGGCGGATGGCGTCGGTGAGGTCGCGACCGTCGGCCAGCAGCCGCTCACCTTCCCCGATTGCGAACGAGAGCCCGCCGACCAGCAGGCCGAGGGCCTCGTCGTCGTCGAGCACGATCGCGCGCTCGCGCGCCAGCACGCCGACCACCCGGTACATCGCCCCGGTGTCGACGTGGCTGAAGCCGAGGCGGCGCGCGAGGGCGCGGCTGGCGGTCGACTTCCCGGCGCCCGCCGGCCCGTCTACGGCGACGACGAGCGGCTGCGTCACGCGCCCACCTTTCCGCCGAGCGCCGCGAGGCGGTCGAAGAAGCCCGGGAACGAGACCGCAACACAGTCCGGGTCCGCGATCGCAACACCGCCGGTGGCGACGAGCCCGGCCACCGCGAACGCCATCGCGATGCGATGGTCTCCGCCCGACGCCACCTGGCCACCCGACAGCGGACGCCCGCCGCTTCCGCGGATCACGAGGCCATCGGGACTCGTCCGGACGTCGACGCCGAGTCGGGTGAGCTGCCCGAGGGCGGCGAGACGATCGCTCTCCTTCACCCGAAGCTCTCCCGCGCCCGCGATGCGCGTCTCGCCCTCGGACAGCGCCGCCGCGACGGCGAGCACGGGCAGCTCGTCGATCGTGGCCGGCACCTCCGGCGGCTCGATCGACGTCGCGCGGAGCGGTGTTGCCCGGACGACGAGCGTCGCGCGCGGCTCGCCGGCGTCCTCGCGCTCGTCGACCACCTCGATCGCCGCGCCCATGCGGCGCAGCACGCGGAGATATCCGGTGCGAGTCGGGTTCACGCCGACGTCCGTCAGCCGGAGCTCGGAGCCCGGCACCAGCAGCGCGGCCACGACGAGGAACGCGGCGGACGACGCGTCGCCCGGGAGCGGCACCGTGGTCGCGCGGAGCCGCGCGCCGCCGACCAGCGCGACCCCGCCCGGCTCTCGGGTCACCGACACACCGAAGCTCGGGAGAAGCCGCTCGGTGTGGTCGCGGCTCGCGACCGCTTCCCGCACACGGGTCGTCCCGCGGGCGCGGAGCGCCGCCAGGAGGATCGCCGACTTCACCTGCGCGCTCGACACCGGCATCGTCCAGTCGATCGCCGTGAGCGCGCCGCCCCGGATGGTCACCGGCGGGCGGCCGTCGGCCGTCGCGACGTCGGCGCCCATGCGCCGGAGGGGCTCGGCGACGCGCTCCATCGGCCGGCGGCGCAGCGACGCGTCGCCGTCGAGGACGACGGTGCCGTGCGCTCCGGCGGCGAGGCCCGCCCCGAGTCGCATCGTGGTCCCGGAGTTGCCGCAGTCGATCGTGCCGCGCGCGCCGTCGCCGAGCGCCGGCCCCGCGCCGTCGACGACGACCACGTCACTCGCGTGGTCGGCCCGTGCGCCGAGCGCGCGTACGGCCCCGAGCGTCGACAGCGTGTCGGCGCCCGCCGGGAAGTTTTCGACGCGCGTCATGCCCTCCGCGAGCGCCCCGAGGAGCAACGCGCGGTGCGCGATCGACTTGTCGCCCGGCACCGTCGCGGTGCCGCGCAGGCCCTGCGCCGGCGGGCCCACGGACACGACACCGCTCACCGCTCGCCTCCGAGCCGCCGCCGCGCCGCCGCCGCTTCGCCGAGCACCGCCTCGAGCGCGTCACCCGAGCCCGGCACGAGCAGACCCTCGAGCCGGTCGAGTGCGGCCCGGAACTCGGCGAGCGCGGCTCGCAGCGCAGAGCCGTTGGCGAGCGCGATGTCGCGCCAGAGCTCGGGCCGGCTGGCTGCGATGCGGGTCACGTCCCGATAGCCGCTCCCGGCGTAGTCGAGGACGCGGCGTCCGGCCACGCGCGCGTCGACGAACGCGCCGACGAGCGCGTACGCGACCAGATGCGGCAGATGCGAGACGCGCGCGAGGATCTCGTCGTGCGCCGGCGGCGGCATCTCCTCGACGACCGCGCCCACGCCCTCCCAGAGCGCGCGCACGCGACCGAGCGCCTCGCGGTCGGTCACGGGGGTGGGCGTCAGGATGCACCGCCGCTCTCGGAAGAGGTCGGCCCGGGCCGCCGCCGCGCCCGACGTCTCGCTGCCCGCGATCGGATGCGCACCGACGACGAGCTCCCGCGCCGGCCAGCGGGCTTCGAGCGCCTCGACCAGGCCCGCCTTCACGCTGCCGACGTCGGTCAGGATCGCGCCGGCCCGAGCATGCGGCCGGAACGCCTCGGCGAGCGCCGCCGCCGCGCCGACGGGCACACCGAGCAGGATCACGTCCGCCCCGGCCACCGCCGCCGCGGGGTCGCGCGCGACGTGATCGACGATCCCGCGTTCGCGGGCGAGGCGAAGGTTGGCCTCGCTCCGGCCGTAGCCCGTGACCTCGCCGACGAGCCCCGCCGCCCGCGCCGCCAGTGCCAGCGAGCCGCCGATCAGGCCGACGCCGGCGACCGTCATGCGCGGGAAGAGCGGCGTCATCGATATCCTTCGCTCGCGCTCATCGGCGTGTGTCGGCGAGCACCTGGCCGAGCGCGTCGACGAAGCGCGCGTTCTCTTCCGGGAGACCGACCGTCACCCGGACGTGCGCCGGAAAGCCGTAAACGTCCATCGGGCGGACGATCACACCACGGCGGAGGAGCGCCTGGTAGACGGCCCCGCCGTCGCCGACGTGGACGAGGATGAAGTTCGCGGCGCTCGGCACGTGGGCGAGGCCGAGCCGGTCGAATGCCGCCGTGAGATACGCCATGCCGGCACGGTTCGTCGCGAGCGTCCGCCGGACGTGGTCGTCGTCGTCGAGCGCGGCACACGCTGCCACCTGCGCCAGCGAGTTCACGCTGAAGGGCTGCCGCACCCGGCCGAGGACGTCGATCACCGCGGGCGGCGCCACCGCATAACCGACCCGGAGCCCGGCGAGACCGTAGAGCTTGGAGAACGTCCGCAGCGTCACGACCGGCACCTTGCCGTCGCCGCGCACGCGGATCGTGTCCGGGTAGTCGTCGTCGGCGACGTACTCCGCATAAGCGTCGTCGGCCACGACCACCACGTGGTCCGGCATCGCGGCGAGGAATGCCTCCCACGCCGGCCGCCGGAAGATCGTGCCCGTCGGGTTGTTCGGATTGCCGAGGAAGACGACGCGCGTCCGCGCACCGACGGCCCTGACCATCGCCGGGAGATCGTGCGTGAAGTCGCGCAGCGGCACGCTGCGCGGCACGCCGCCCGCCGCCTGGACGATCAGGCGGTAGATGACGAACGCCTGGTCCGCCATCACCGCCTCGTCGCCGGCGCGGAGAAAGCTCCGCACGACGAGTTCCAGGAGCTCGTTCGAGCCGTTGCCGACGAGGATATCCTCCGGCGCGACGCCGTGGCGCGCGGCGAGCCGCTGCGTCAAATGGAACGAGGACCCGTCGGGGTAGCGATGAACGTCCGCCAGCGCGGCGGCCAGCGCGGCGAGCGCGCGCGGCGAGGGCCCGAGCGGATTCTCGTTGGACGCGAGCTTGATGGAGCCGCGGATGCCGAGCTCGCGCTCGAGCTCCTCGATGGGCTTCCCCGGCGAGTACGGGGTCAAGCTCCGCACCCACTCGGGGACGAAGCTCCGGACGTCGCTCACGGCGCGGGCTCGGGCGCCGCGGGGTACGAGCCGAGCACCTTGAGCCGCAGCGCCGTCCGGTCGACGGCGGCGAGCGCCCGCTGCACGCGTCGCTCGCGCCGATGACCCTTGAGGTCGAGGAAGAAGAAGTACTCCCACGGCCGCTCGCGCAGCGGGCGCGACTCGATCTTGATGAGATCGATCCCGTGCGCCGCGAACGGGCGCAGCATGCGCGCGAGGATGCCGACCTCGTCGCGCACGCTCATCACGAGCGACGTCTTGTCGTCGCCGCTCGGCTGCTCGGCGTCGTGCTGGCCGAGGACGAGGAAGCGGGTCAGGTTCCCGGGCTCGTCCTGGATCGCCTGCGCGATCACCGCGAGCCCGTAGGTCTCGGCCGCCGCCTCGGCGGCGATCGCCGCCGTGCCCGATTCCTTGCCGGCACGCTCCGCCGCGGCGGCGTTGCTCGCCTCCTGTTCGGTCCGCGCATTCGGCAGCTCGCGCCCGAGCCAGCGCCGACACTGCGCGAGCGCCTGCGGATGCGCGACGACGCGCTTGATCGTTGCGAGCGTCGCCCCGGCGTGCGCGAGGAGACAGTGACGGACCGGCAACGACACCTCGGCGCAGATGCGCAGCGGCGATTCCACGAGGAGGTCGAGGGTGTGCGCAACCATGCCCTCGGTGGAGTTCTCGACCGGCACGACGCCGAGGTCGGCGCGTCCGCTCTCGACGTCGTGGAAGACGTCGGCGACGGTGGCGGCGGGCCGGTAATCCGCCGCCGCGCCGAACTGCCGGCGCGCGGCGAGGTGCGTGTACGTCGCCGCCGGCCCGAGATACGCGACGCCGAGACGCTGCTCGAGGCTCCGCGAGGCCGAGATGATCTCGCGGAAGATTGCGCGCACGGACTGCTCCGGGAGCGGACCGCGATTCGTGCGCGCGACACGCCCGAGGACACCGCGCTCGCGGCCCGGCGCATAGACGCTGGAGTTCGTGCGCGCCTTCTGCTCCGCGATCGCGACGGCGAGCGCGGCGCGCTCGTTCAACAGGCGGAGGATCCGGTCGTCGATCCGGTCGATGTGCCGCCGGAGCGCGGGAATCGAAGCCTTGCGCGGCATGCGGCGCTCGGCGCGAGGTCTACCGCGGGCCTAGTGCTTTTGCAAACTTGCACCGTCGAGAAACGCGGCCACCTCCGCCACGATGCGCGCGTCGTCGCCGGGATGACGCCAGACCACGGCGGACTCGGCGCGGAACCACGTCCGCTGCCGCTTCGCGAAGCGCCGCGTGGCGCGCACCATGGCATCGAGCGCGACGTCGAAGTCCACGTCGCCCGCGACGCAGTCGAGCATCTCGCGATAGCCGACGGCGCGGAACGCCGGCGTGTCGAGGGAAACCCGCGCGCGGAGCGTGCGGACCTCCTCGAGGAATCCCCCAGCCACCATGGCGCGCGCGCGCGCCTCGATGCGGCCCGCGAGCTCGGCCGCCGGCCGCGCGAGTCCGATCACGAGCGCGTCGTAGGGCGTCTCGCGGAACCGGTGCGCGTCTTGCCACTCCGAGAGCCGGCGGCCCGTCGTGAGCGCGACTTCGAGCGCACGCACGCTGCGCACGACGTCGTGTGGCGCAATGCGTGCCGCCGCGGTGGGATCGACGGCGACGAGACGCCGGTGCAGCGCCGGCGCGCCGTCGACGTGCGCCAGCTGCGCGAGCACCGCGCGCACCGCGGGGACGCGCGGCGGCGCCGGACAGAGGCCGCCGAGCAGCGCGCGCACGTAGAGGCCCGTGCCGCCGACGACGATCGCCGCCCGGCCACGGCGCGTGATGTCCGCGATCGCCGCTGCGGCGGCGGCGCGGAAGCGCGCGACGTCGAACGTGTCGTCGGGCTCGACGAGATCGACGCAGTGGTGCCGGGCGCGCGCCCGCTCGGCTGCGCTCGGCTTGGCCGTGCCGATGTCGAAACCGCGGTACACCTGGCGCGAGTCTGCAGACACGATCTCGCCACCCACCGCCTCCGCGATCGCGACGCCGATTTCCGTCTTGCCGCTCGCCGTGGGGCCGACGACGCAGACGATGCGCGGACGGCTCATCGCTTGAAGAGCGCCTCGAGCTGTCCGCGCTCGAGCGTCACCGCGACGGGGCGCCCGTGCGGACAGTGCGCGGCGACGTCCACCCCGTCCATCGCCGCGAGGAGCGCGTGCACCTCGGCCGGATCGAGCCGCTCACCGACCCGCACGACGCTGTGGCAGGCGAGCGTCGCGAGCGCGTCCTCGGCGGCGCGCTCCGCGGCACCGCTCGCCCCTTCCTCGGCGAGCTCGCGCGCCACCGCGCGGACAAGGGCGCCGGCGTCGCGGCCGCGGAGCAGATGCGGCACGGTCCGGAGGAGAAATGTGCCGTCGCCAAATGGCTCTCCCTCGAGGCCGGCCGCGGCCAGCACCTCCGCATGCTCGCCGAGCGCGGCGGCGTGCGCCGCGGGCAGCTCGATGGCCTCGGGGATGAGCAGGGGGTCGCGCGCGACGCCACCGCGCGCGCGCTCGGCGCGAAGCCGCTCGAAGGCGACGCGCTCGTGCGCCGCGTGCTGGTCGATGAGCACCACCCGACCGTCTCCCTCGCACACGAGGTAGCCGTCGAAGATCTGGCCGATGAAGCGGAGCGACGCAAACCCGCCCGGCGCCGCGCTCCAGAGCGCCGACGGCGCACTCGCTGCGAGAGCCTCCAGCGCGAAGCCCCCGCCGTCCAGCGGCCGATCGTACGACGTCGGCGCGCCAACGGGTGACGCCGGTGGCACTACCGCGGGGCGCAGTGCCGCCGCGAGCTGCGACCGCAGCGTCGGCACGATGAGCTGGTGGACCGCGGCCGGATGCCGGAAGCGCACCTCGAGCTTCGCCGGATGCACGTTCACGTCGGCCTCCCCCGCCGGGAAGCGCACGAGCACCACCGCGATGGGATAGCGCCCGTGCATGAGCAGCGACTCGTAGCCGTCGAGCACCGCGCGGAGGAGGAGGCGATCACGTGTCCAGCGGTACGCGCCGCCAAGACCAACGTACGTCCAGACCAGCCGCGCGCTCCCGACGGTCTCGCGCGGCGGGGCGAGCCAGGCGCGAAGCGCGAGACCACCACGTTCCGCCTCGACGTCCACCAGCGACGCCGCGCGCTCGCGGCCGAGCACCTGCCCCAGCCGCTGGCGGTCGTCGCGGACGGCCGGCCACGCGAGCACCTCCCGGCCGTCGTGCTCGAGGCGGAAGCCGACCAACGGGCACGGTGCGGCGAGCCGCGTCACCGCGTCGACGACGTGCGCGAGCTCCGTCGCCGGCGTGCGGAGGAACTTCCGCCGGGCCGGCGTGGCACCGAAGAGCTCCTCGACGTCGACCGACGTGCCCGCCGGCGCGCCGGCCATCCCGGCCGCGCGCGCACCCGCGGCGTCCGCCTCGACGACGCTCGCGGCCGGCTCCGCGGCACGGCGGGTGGTGACGCGGACGCGCGCCACCGCGGCGATGCTCGGCAGCGCCTCGCCACGGAACCCGAGGGTCGCCACGCCGGCGAGCTCTTCGGCGCGCACGAGCTTGCTGGTCGCGTGGCGCGCGAACGCGAGCAGCGCATCCGCGGCCGACATCCCTTCGCCGTCGTCGCGTACGGAGATGCGCTCGAGCCCGCCGCCTGCCAGGCGGACGTCGACGGTACGCGCGCCGGCGTCGAGCGCGTTCTCGACGAGCTCCTTCACGACGGACGCCGGTCGCTCGATGACCTCGCCGGCGGCGATCTGCGCCTGGACGTCGGGCGGAAGGACCGCGATCCTGCCCACGGCTACGTCGCCGACCCGAGACTCCGTCTCGGGTCGGATCTCGAAAGCGAGCGTGTAGCGTGCTGCCACGCGCGACCGCCGTGTCGCGGCCGGCGAAGCCGGCGCGACAAAACGAGCACGTCCGACTCGGAGAGCGCTAGTGCGACTGCACGCTGCACTCGTCGTTCCGTAAAGTTTGCGGCGCCGGCTTCGCCGGCCGCCGCACGGCGTTCGCGCCGTTCACCGGGCGACATTCTCGCTGTCCGACCGACCCGAGACGCAGTCTCGGGTCGTTTAAAGTATGAAGCGCGTGTCCTTCTGCGCGAGCCAGGCCTCCACCTCGTCGTGCGACGTCTCGAACCCCGGCCGGCCGAGGAGCCCGTAGGCAAATCGCCGGCTCTCCTCCACCCCCGGTTGTCCGAACGGATCGACCGCCGCCAGCGTCGCGAGATCGACCGCCGTCATCTGAAGGAGGAAGAGCAGCTGGCCGAGGGTGAAGGCCGTGACACCGGGCAAGGTGAGCGTCGCGCTCGGCCGCCCGCGCTTGGCGAGCGCCAGCTCCGTGGCGCGCTGCTCGGCATTCAGCAGCGCACCGAGCGAATGGCCGCCGAGGTATCCCACACCTTCGAGGTCCTGGTACGTGGCGGGCACGTCGACCGCCACGCCGTGGTCGTCGACGCGGAGGAAGATCACGACCTTGTCGCACGGTCCGTCGACGAAGAGCTGCAGCTGCGAGTGCTGGTCGGCGGGCCCGAGGCGGATCGGCGTCTGCCCCCAGTCGGCGGCGCGATCGCGGGCCTCCGGGCTCTTGCCGAGGCTCTCGGCCCAGAGCTGGCAGAACCAGTCGCCCGCCGCCGCGAGGCGCTCGCAGTACGCCATCAGCACGACTATCCGCTTCTGCCGTCGCGTCGCGAGGAGCCAGAGCGCCGCGGCGAGCGCGAGCGCGGGGTCCCGGAGCGGCGTCGGCGCCGCCCGTCCACGCTCGTCCATGCTGGCCGCGCCGGCGAGGAGCTCCTCGATGTCGATTCCCGCCGCCGCGGCCGGGAAGAGCCCGACTGCCGTCAGCACGGAGAAGCGACCGTCGATGCCCTCGGGAATGACCAGCTCCTGGAATCCCTCGTCGTTGACGATCTGCCGCAGCGACCCCTGCCGCGCGTCGGTGGTGACGACGAGATGGCGCTTGTAGTCGACGGCCCCGAGCGCGTGCATCAGCCGGTCGCGGACGATCATGAACTGCGCGATCGTCTCCGCGGTTTCGCCCGACTTGCTGACGACGTTGAACAGAGTTCGCCGGAGATCGAGTCGCCCGAGCAGCGGGCCGAAGGTGTCGGGGTCGATGGAGTCGGCGACCACGATACGGAGCGCGCTGCCCTCGATCGCGAGCGCGCCGGCGAGCGCGCGGATGCCGAGCGCCGACCCACCGATGCCGAGCACAACGAGCGCATCGAACTGTCCCTGCACCGTCGCGGCCACCTCGAGCACGCGTCGGACGGCCTCCCGGTCGTGCGGCAGCGCCGTGAACGGCAGCGCACCGGCCGCGCGCCGCGCGGCCACGTCGTCGCGCACGCGCAGGAGCTCGGGCTCGAAGGCCGCGAGATCTTCCGCGGTGAGCCCGTCGCCCCCCGTCCCCGCCGCGAGCAGCCCGTTCAGGTCCAGCCGCAGGGCCATCGCGTCGCGCCAGCGGCGGCGCCGGTACTGCGGCATCGGCCGCCGTGTAGCCTGCGTCCGGAGGGCGGTCAAGGCGCACGTTCCCGGGCCCGCCGCCATGCGCTATGCTCGGCGTCCGTGCCGATCGCCAAGCTCGCTGCGGATGTCGAGGCACTCACCGCGCGCCTCGCGCCGCTGCGCGCCGCGGGCAAGCGCGTGGTCTTCACCAACGGCTGCTTCGACCTTCTCCACCCGGGCCATGTTCGCTATCTCGCCGCCGCGCGCGACCGCGGCGACGTGCTGGTCGTCGGCCTGAACAGCGACGCGTCGGTGCGACGCTTGAAGGGTCCCGGCCGCCCGGTCCTGACCATTGACGAGCGGGCGGAGGTGCTGGCGGGTCTCGCGGCCGTCGACCATCTCGTCGTGTTCGACGAGGATACCCCGCGCCGCCTGATCGCCGCCCTCGCCCCCGATGTGCTCGTGAAGGGCGCCGACTGGGACGAGGAGAAGATCGTCGGCCGCGACGAAGTGCTGGCGCGTGGCGGGCGCGTCGAGCGCATCGATGTCGTCCCCGGCTTGTCGACGAGCGAGCTGATCCGCCGCATCCGGTCGGGGTAGCCCCGTGCTCGGGCAGCTGGCGGCGCTCCTCCTCGGGCTCCTCGCCGGCGCGATGCTGTTCATCGGCGTCGTCCTCGTCCCGTTCTGGCATGCGCTCCCGCCGGCCGAGCTGCGCGGCTGGTTCGCGCGCCACGCGGGCCGCACGGGCGCCCTCATGTTCCCGCTCGGCGCCGCGGGGTTCGCTGCCGCGCTGGCGACGTGCCTCGTGACGCGGACCACGTCCGCCGTGCTGGCGGCGATCGCGTCGGCCGGCGTCGTCGGCGTCACGGTGCTCGTCAACGAGCCGGCCAACCGGCGCTTTGCGGGGCCGGTCTACCTATCGGACGCGGACACCGTCGCGCTCCTCGGTCGGTGGCGGCGATGGCATTGGCTGCGTGTCGGGCTCGGGTTGCTCGCGTTTGTCGCGGCGGTCGTGGCGGGAGGGTGAATGGTTTTCAGTGTTCAGGACGATCACATCCATCTCATCGCGGAAGCGGAGGACAGAGCTGCACTGTCCCGCGGACTCCGGGGCCTCACCATTCGCGTCGCACGCACGGTAAACCGCGCCCTTGCCCGGCACGGTGTCGTGTGGGCCGATCGCTGCCATTTCCGTGCGCTCACGAGTCCACGTGCCGTCCGCCACGCCCTGGTTTATGTGCTGATGAATCGCCGGAAGCACTGCGCGGGAGAACACGGGCTGGATCCCTGTTCGTCGGCGGGATGGTTTAGTGGTTGGCAGGACGCGGTCGCGACGCCGCCGGGCGCGCCACCGGTCGTCGCACCGCGCACGTGGCTTGCTGCTGTCGGATGGCGGCGGCACGGCCTCATAGACGTCGACGAACGGCCACGCCGCTGTTGAAGACGCCGGCGTCCGTCGCGGTCCCATGATTCGCCGCGCGTTGCACGCCCTGCCCTCGCATGTTAAGCGCCTTCTCCCATGGCACGCGCCTGTGATGTCTGCGGCAAGCAGCGGTCCGTCGGCCACAACGTCAGCCACGCGAACAACAAGTCCAAGCGCGTGTGGCGGCCGAACCTCCAGCGCGTGCACGCGCGCGTCGGGGCGGGGGCCAAGCGGCTGCTCGTCTGCACGCGCTGCCTGCGCTCGGGCCGGGTCAGGAAGACCGCGTAGCGCCGCTCAGCTTGTGCAACAAATTCTGTTGCGTTAAGCTGTTGCCGTGCCCCTGGCGACTGCATCGAAGATCCGCGCGCTGCGCCGTGACTTCAAAACGGGGGCGGCGATCGCCGATCTGCTCGGGGTGAATCGCTCACAGGTCACGCGCTGGCTGCGCGGGGCCGGCATCGACCCGCTCAACGCCGAGCGGATCGACCTGCTCGAGCTCGTGTGGGCCAGCCTCCTGCGGCAGTACGAGCCGGCGGCCGCGCGCGCCTGGCTCTTCGGGTTGAATCCGCATCTTGGCGACCGCAGGCCGATCGATCTCGTCCGTGCCGGCCGCGCCGAGGAGCTGCTGCGAGCGATCCGCGCGGAGCGGGCCGAGTCCTTCGCCTGACGCTGCACCGCTGCTTCGCCTGGGACCGCCGTGTGGGCGCGCGGGCCGAGGGCGGCGCGCTCTGGTTCCCGCGCCGCTACCAGGGCGATGGACGACACGACAACCCCGACGTCTACGGGTGCCTCTACGTCGCGACGGAGCCGGTGGCGGCGATCGTCGAGCAGCTGGCGCGCTTTCGCGGGAGCGTGATGGTACCGCAGATCCTGCGGCGGCGCGGCTTGCCCCTGGCGCTCGCCACGGTCGAGCTCGATGACCGGACCAACCTGGCGGACCTCGACGACCCTCGCCTGCTCGCCACCCGCCGGCTGCGGCCGTCGCGTATCGCCACCCGGGAGCGCGGTGTGACGCAGCCGCAGGCCCTCGCTTTCTATCGCCGCCGGGCGAACGGGCTGCGTTGGTGGTCGACCTTCGAGTCGCTGTGGACGAACGTCACGCTCTTCGACCGGGTGGCACCACGCCTGCGCCTCGCCGGCGTAACGGCGTTGACCGCCGAGGGGGCAACGCTGCGCGAGGCGGCGGAACTCCTCGGCATCGCTCCCGCCTGATACCTCGTGGTACAACCAACCCCATGGGGCCGCTTGACGGCGACGCGCGCATCCTTTCGCGCGGCAGCGCGCAACTCCGGTTGCTCGTCGCCGTGAGGATCGCGGGGTAACTCCGGCTCGGTGCGCGGAGCGCTACTCGCCGTCCTCTTCCCGCTCATCGCCGAGGCGACCGAGATCCGCTTCGCGCGCGAGGGATCGCTCGTCAAGCAAGCCGACGTCGCCGCGATCATGGCGGCGTGCACGCCCGTGCCGGTCGACGTCGTCGACCCGAACTACGGCACGTCGAAACGCTACGTCGCGTGTCCGCTCGCCGACGTGCTGCGGTTCGGGTTCGGCACGCCGCCCGATGCGCTCGGCAGCGCGGACGTCTTCATCCGTGCCTGGGACGGGTACGACAAGCCGGCGAGCGCGGCGCGGCTCGCCGAGGATGGGGCGTTTCTGGCGTTCGGGGATGCCGATTTGTCGCACGGCGGCGACCTCCGCTGGGCGCCGCTCGGTCCCCGGGGCATCGATCCGGGGCCGCTCTATCTCGTCTGGACGAAGCCCGCGCAGCGCGACCGGCGCACCTACCCCTGGCCATGGCAGATCGCGGAGTTCGAGATCGTCGAGTTCCAGAAGAAGTATCCCCACGTCATGCCGACCACCGTCCCACGCACCGCGCCCGCGTGGCAGGGCTTCGAGATCTTCCGCGGCGAGTGCATCGCGTGCCACGCGATCAACGGTGAGGGCGGCGACGTGGGCCCGGATCTGAACGTGCCCCGCAGCATCGTCGAGTACCGGCCCGTCGCGCAGATCAAAGCCTACATTCGCGATCCCACGAGCTTCCGGTACGGCAAGATGCCCGCGCACCCCGATCTCTCCGCTGCCGACCTCGATGCGCTCATCGCCTACTTCCGCGCGATGAGCGCCCAGAAGCACGACCCGCACCACGCACGCTGATCGCGGCGCGGGCGGGGGGCAACCCACCCATCTGGGGGCCAGCGCGCATCCGGGACATCCCGCATCGCACGTCGGGTTTCCCCGAACCCTTGCCCGTCTGCCGGCTGGAAAACCGTCCGATTGCGGGACGTCCCGCAGACGATTCGGGGCAAGCCACAGGCCCCGACCGCGCTGGTGTCTCGCTTGCAAGTGAGAGGCGAGGCGACGGAGGGGAGCCGAGGAGACGCACATGACGACCCCGAGGAGCACCAGCAAAATGGTCACGACAGAGATGACGGCGATACGGCGATTCAGTCATCTTGGCGCTTCCTTCGCGGCGCTGGCGATCGTTCTGGGTCCGGCGCTCGCCGCGGAGGCCGGAAGCGCGTTCAAGTTCCACGGGCGCTTCGCCAACCGCGACGGCACGCCGGCCGCGGGTGAGCTGCACGCGCGGATGGCGCAGAGCAGCTCGTGGATGATCGTGCACGCCAAGAGACTCGGTGGCTCGCAGACCCTGTCCATCGTCCTCCGCGGCACGGGCACGGACGACGCGTCCGTCGCCAGCTTCACGACCGATACGCGCGGGCGCGCGAACCTGCGCTTCATGACCGTCCCGCGGAGGACGACGGACCTTCGTCTCGGCTTCGATCCACGCGGGAAGCACATCGTGATCATCGGCAGCGGCGCCGATCGGCTCGATGTCTCCGTGCCCGGCGCCGACGATCCACCGCCGAGCGGCAACCCGCCGCCCGATGACAATCCTCCCCCGTCCTGCACCGCGGTCGACACGGGAGATCGTTCGCTGGAGATCGAAGAGGGCACCGGAGCCGTCAGCGCGCACTTCCACCGCGACAGCGCCTGCCACCGCGGGCTCGAGCTCCACGCCGCCGGCATGGCACGCGGCGTCTACGAGCTCTGCGTCGGCGGCACCTCCTTCGGCACCTTCGAGATCGACGACGACGCCACGGAGATGGAAAACGAGATGGAGCTCGAGGACGAGCCAACTGACGTGAACCAGCGGCCCTACGGGGACGACCTGCCGGACCCGCTCGACTCTCGCCTCGAGGTTCGCGACGCGACCGCGACGCCGTGCTCCGGCACGCTCCGGTTCTCGTACGCTTCCTTCCCCGACGACGCCGGACAGCCAGAACCGCTACCTCCGCCGCCGCCACCGCCACCGGCCAGCTGTTCGGCCGTCGACACGACGGACGTGAGTCTCGTCGCCGAGACCGGCAGCGGGAAGGCGAAGGCTCGCTTCCGCCGCGATGCGCAGTGCCACCGCGACTTCCGCGTGGAGGTCGAGGACGTCACGACAGGATCGTACGAGCTCTGCGTCGGCGGCATGAGCTTCGGCAGCTTCGACGTCGTGAACGACGGCGTCGAGGTTCAGGGCGAGATCGAGCTCGAGGACCAGATGGAGGACGTCGGCGCCCGCCCCTACCCGACGACGCTGCCCGACGCGCTCGGAGAGCGGATCGAGGTGCGGCGTGCGGGTTCCACGGCGTGCTCAGGGACCCTGATGTTCTCGCTGGACTTCTGAGCAAGCTCGGTCGCCCGACACACACACACACTAGTGACTCGCCCGGGGAAGGTTAATCGACGTGCGTTTCGCACGCCGCCCACCGGGCCGAAAAGGGAGGAACAGCAGATGGAAGTCGGTCATGGATGGAAGCACCTCGGGGCGCTCGCGCTGATTGCGGCGATTGGCGCGGCGGCACCCGGCACCGCGGGGGCGCAGTGCCTCTCGGTGGACACAGGCGACGTCTATCTCGTGGCCGAGGGCGGCGGCGCCTGCAAGGCGCGGTTCAGGCGACGGGACGACTGCCGCCGCGACCTCCGCGTCGAGGAGGACAACGTCGAGCTCCACTACTACGACCTCTGCGTCGACGGGGTGTTCTTCGGCTCCTTCCAGGCCGTCAAGGTCGCGGGCGGGACCCACGGCGAGGTCGAGTTCGACGACGTGCCCGATAAGCCGGGCGAGCGCCAGTATGCGGCGGGGTGGCCGGAGGCGCTGGGCGCGCAGATCGAGGTCCGGGACTCGGCCAAGGTAGCGGTGAAGAACCGGAAGACCGCGACCACGACGGCACCCCCGTGCACCGGAGCGCTCCGCTTCTCGTACACCTCGTTCCCGTACGAGCCGTAGGAATCAGCGGTAGAGGCGGACCGCCAGTGACTCCTTGCGGAACGCGTCGATCTCCCGGCGCCACGAACGCTCGAGGCGCCGGAGATCGACGCCGCTCTCGACCCCCTCGCGCACGGCAGGGTCACCGATCAGGACGTCGATCGGCAGGCGGTCCGTGACGTATTCGTAGGGCGGCTGCTTCCACGCGAACTGGTCGCGGTGCTCGGCCATGATGTCCTGCAGGAGCGCGAGCGTCGTCGCGTAGGGACGGAACGCGGCCCGGTCCGTCACGTGCAGCTGGAAGCCGCGGCAGACCCGGCCGGCCCACTTGTGGAAGGTCGGCTCGAAGGCGTGGTCGCGCAGCACGACGCCCGGCAGCCGGCGGCGCGCGAACCGCGCGCGGACCCTCGCGAGGTCGATCCAGGGCGCGCCGAAGATCTCGAACGGGCGCGTCGTCCCGCGTCCTTCCGACACGTTCGTGCCTTCGAGCAGCACCTGGCCGGGATAGACGACGGCCGTCTCGAACGTCGGCATGTTCGGTGACGGCAGGACCCACGGAAGGCCCGTGTCCGGAAAGAGCATCCGCCGCCGCCAGCCCTCCATCGGCACGACCCGGAGCGCGCAGCGTCCGGGGCACCGGACGGCGACGCCGTCGCTGCGCTCGACCGCCCCGCCGTCTCCGCCGGCCATGCGCAGGTTCACCAGCGCCGCGAGCTCGCCGAGCGTCAGTCCGTGCCGCATCGGCACCGGATAGAGCCCCACGAACGAGGTGTAGCCCTCCCGGATGAGGTTCCCCTCGAGCGCCTCGCCGCCGAGCGGATTCGGGCGGTCGAGGACCACCACCTCCTTCCCGGCGGCCGCGCAGGCCTCGAGCGCGAGCGCCGTCGTCCACTCGAAGGTGTAGACCCGCGTCCCGACGTCCTGCAGGTCGACGAGGAGCACGTCGATGTCCTCGAGCATCTCCGGCGTCGGCGAGCGGGTTTCCGAGTAGAGACTGTGGACGGGGATGCCGAGCTCCGGATCCACGCCGTGTCCGGATTCGATCATGTTGTCCTGCTTCTCGCCGGCGAACCCATGCTGCGGGCCGAAGAGCGCGCGGAGCGCGTCGCCGCAGACGCGCCGTACGACGTCGCGTGCCGAGACGAGATCCGCCGTGACCGACGCCGGGTGCATGAGGAGTCCGATGCGGCGTCCGCGGAGCCACCGCGGCCGCTCGCGGGCCAGCACTTCGAGCCCCGTCCGCACGCGCGGCCGATTGCCGCTTCGGGTCGAGCGCACGCTCACGGTCGGATCTGGACGGAGGAGACGAGGAGCGTCGTCAGCGGCAACCGCCAGCGCATGGGGCGCGCATCGTAGGCGCTCACCCCTCAGAAGGCCAGTGCCCTTAGTGAGCCCCGCTTGATTGACCAGGTAGCTTCCAGAAGCTACTAGCGCGGCATGCGCGCGGTGGGGCTCAAGACGCTCAAGAACAAGCTGAGCGAGTACGTCCGGCTCGCCGCCGGAGGCGAGACGGTCCTCGTAACCGACCGGGATCGCGTCGTCGCCGAGCTGGTGCCACCGCGCTCCGGTCGCGCGGCGCTTCTCGCCGATGCGCAGCTCGCAGACGCCGTTCGAAAAGGCTGGCTCACGCCGCCCGCCCTGCCCGGCACCGATGCCCCGCCGCGCCGGCCCGTCGCTCGGCTCGAGATGCTACTCAGTGAGCTTGCCACCGATCGAGCCGAACGGTGATCTACCTCGATACGTCCGTGGCGCTGGCGCAGCTCCTGGCGGAGGACCGCACGCCGCCGGCGTCACTTTGGAGGGAGCCGCTCGTCTCGAGTCGGCTCCTCGAGTACGAGCTGTGGACCCGCGTGCACGCGCGTGGGCTCGGTCGGTCGCATGGCGAGGATGTCCGTCAGCTCCTCGGCCGGATCGCGCTGCTCGAGCTGACGACTCCGGTGCTCGCACGGGCTCTCGAGCCGTTCCCGGCCCCTGTCCGGCCACTGGACGCGCTGCACCTCGCCTCGGTCGACTTCCTCCGCCAGCAGGGACAGAACGTGCGCCTCGCGACGTACGACGCGCGCATGATCGAAGTGGCGCGGCGCCTCGGCATCCCAGCCTACGCGATATGAACCGCAAGGCAACGAAAAGATCGGTGCGCCCGGGACACGCCGCACGGGCGATGTGATCGTCGTCTCTCCCGTCCTTGCCGTGAGCCCGTGAGAGCGGAATGATCTCCGCGATGCCGGCGGTCTTCGTCGGTCGACACCACGAGCTCGTCGAGTTGCGCGCGGGTCTGGAAGACGCCGCCACCGGCCGCGGACGCTTCTTCCTCGTCGTCGGGGAGGCGGGCATCGGGAAGACCCGACTCGTGGAGGAGCTGGCGCGTGAGGCCGCGGAGCGGGGTCACCTCGTGCTCTGGGGGCGGTGCTGGGAGGGCGAGGGGGCTCCGCCCTACTGGCCGTGGATTCAGGTGATCCGGGCCTGCTTGCCACAGGTTGCGGACGGGGCCGGCGCGCCATACCTCGCGCAGCTCGTGCCGGAGCTGGGGGGGCTGCAGTCGCCAGCGCCGCCCGTCCCGCCACAGTCGGAGCACGCGCGCTTCTACCTCTTCGATGCGGTGGCGACGTTCCTCCGGAGTCGTCCCGACCACACACCGTTGGTGCTCGTCTTCGACGACCTGCAGTGGGCCGACACGCCGTCGCTGCTCCTGCTGCAGTTCCTCGTTCACGAGCTGCGCGACACGGCGATGCTCGTCGTGGCGACGTACCGAGCAATGGAGGCGCGCCAGAACCCTCACGTCGCCGAGATCCTGGGAGCGCTGGCGCGTGACGGACGCCACCTACCGCTCTCCGGTTTCGGGGAAGGGGAGGTGGCGCTCTTCATCGAGGGGAAGACGGGCC